>DASTRO010000140.1:0-4370 GCA_035761165.1 Gemmatimonadaceae bacterium
TCGTCCTTCTGCCCGAAGATTGCCAGGTTCGAGCTGTGCCCCGGATTCACCTTCTTCTCCGGGTAGATCCAGTGCACCGCCTGGTTCACCGCGATCGCCGCCTCGCTGAAGCCGGTCGCGATCAGCTTGAGCTTCCCCGGATACGTCGTCACGTCGCCCGCCGCGTAGATCCCGGCGCGCCCCGTCTCCATCTGCGAGTTGACGACGATCTCGTCCTTCTCCAGCGTCAGCCCCCACTCCGCCAGCGGCCCGATGTCGCTCACGAACCCGAGCATCGGGAGCACCACGTCGGCCGCTACCTCGCGCGTCGCCTTCGTCTTCGTGTCGCGCAGCACCACGCCGCAGAGCCGGTCGTCCGTGCACTGGACGTCGAACAGCTCGTGGAAGGTGAGCACGTCCGTCCCGCCGCCGTTGGCCGCGTTCGCCTGCACCTGCGCCACCGTCGCCGCGTGCGCGCGGAAGCGGTCGCTGCGGTGGACGAGCGTGACGTGCTCGGCCCGGTGCGCCAGCTGCGCCGCCCAGTCGAAGGCGCTGTCGCCACCACCGATGATCACCACGCGGCGCCCGACGAACTCGTCCGGGCTCGTCACGACGTCGAAGATGCCGCGACCGTACCAGGGACCGGCGCACGCCTGCGGCAGCCGCCGCGGCGAGAAGGCGCCGATCCCGGCGGCGATCACCACCGACCGCGTCGGGAAGCGGCCGCGCTCCGTCTCCAGCACGAAGTGGCCGTCCTCCTCGACGAGCCCCGTGATGCGCTGGTTCAGGTGCACCGGCGCGCCGAACTGCCCCGCCTGCTCGGCCAGCTGCCGCACGAGATCCTTGGCCAGCACCTTCGGGAAGCCGGCGACGTCGAAGATGTATTTCTCGGGGTAGAGCGCCGTCAGCTGCCCGCCAAGCTCCGGCAGCGCGTCCACGATCTGCGACGTGGCCCCGCGCATCCCCGCGTAGAACTGCGCGAACAGCCCCGTGGGACCGCCGCCGATGATCGTGATGTCGGTGATGTCGTGGATCTGCATCCATGAAATGTAGACGAGCCAGCGATCAGCGCCCAGCGCCCAGCGCCGAGCGCCCGGCGCAACGGCCTCCGGCCGGCCAGTACCGTCGTCCCGAGGGTGTTCCGCTGATCGCTGGGCGCTGATCGCTGAGCGCTCGCCGTTCCCCTGCTCCCTGGCCGTCCCTACATTCCCCCCCATGGCCCTCAGGATCTACACCCGCACCGGCGACCGCGGTGACACCGGGTTGTTCGGTGGCGGGCGCGTCGGCAAGGACCACGCGCGCGTGGACGCGTACGGCGAGGTCGACGAGCTCAACGCCGTCATCGGCCTCGCCCGTGCCGTCGCGCCCCTGCCCGCCGGCGGCGGCGCGGGCGGACCGCTCGCCGTCATCGACGCGCTCCTCGCCCACGTGCAGCGCGACCTCTTCGCCATCGGCGCGCTGCTCGCCACTCCCGACCTGGCGAAGATGCGGGCGCAGCTCGAGAAGGCCCGCCTGGACGAGGGGCGAATCGCCGAGCTGGAGCGCGCCATCGACGCGGCCGACGAGAAGCTCGAGCCCCTGAAGGCCTTCATCCTCCCCGGCGGGTCGCCCAAGGCGGCCGCGCTGCACGTCGCCCGCACCGTCTGCCGGCGCGCCGAGCGCCGGGTCGTCCATCTGCAGCGTGAGGTCGAGCTCCCCGAGATCGTCGTCGTCTACCTGAACCGACTCTCCGACCTCCTCTTCACCCTCGCCCGCCTGACGAACCGCGCGGCCGGCGTCCCCGACGTCGAGTGGTGAGCACGGCACGGTGACTGGGCACGTGATCTCCCTTGCCGGCTACGATGCGCGTGTCGAGCCGGGCCTCCTGGATTCGCTCGGCCGCCACGTCGAGGCCGCCGCGCCGGCGCACCGCTACGTCGTCGTCACCGACTACGCGGTGGCCGCCTTGCACGGGGCGACGGTGCGCCGCGCCCTGGCGGGGCTGGCGGCCGAGTGGATCGAGATCCCGCCCGGCGAGCAGGAGAAGACCCGCGAGCGGTGGGCCTGGCTCACCGATCGCCTCCTCGCCCTCGGCTGCGGCCGCGACACCACCCTGGTCGCGCTGGGGGGCGGCGTCATCGGCGACCTGGTCGGCTTCACCGCCGCCACCTTCATGCGTGGCGTCCCCTTCGTGCAGGTGCCGACGACGCTCCTCGCCATGGTGGATGCGTCGGTGGGCGGGAAGACGGCGGTCGACGTGCCGGCCGGCAAGAATCTCGTGGGCGCCTTCCACCCGCCCGCGGCGGTGCTGGCCGATCCCGCGGTGCTGCGGACCCTGCCCGCCGAGGAGCGGCGCGCCGGGCTGGCCGAGGTGCTCAAGCATGGCGTCATCGCCGACGCCGGCTATCTCGCCCGCACCGTGAGCGCGCTGCCCGTGCTGCTCGACCCCATGCTGAGCGACGCCCCGCCGGTGGTGGACGCCATCGTCCGCAGCATCGAGATCAAGGCGGAGGTGGTGGCGGCCGACGAGCGCGAGCAGGGGCGCCGCAAGACGCTCAACTTCGGGCACACCATCGGCCACGCCGTGGAGCTGGCGAGCGAGTTCCGACTCCTTCACGGCGAGGCGGTGGCCATCGGCATGAGCCTGGAGAGCAGTCTGGCCGAGCGGCTGGCGGTGGCCGAGCCGGGCACGGCCGAGGCGGTGGACGCCGCGCTACGACGGGCCGACCTGCCGCGTGACATCCCCCCGGGCATCGATCCGGATATCGTCGTGGCCGCCACGCGGAGCGACAAGAAGGCGCGCCGGGGCACCGCCGAGTACGCGCTCCCCGTGCGCGTGGGGCAGATGGCCGGCGCCGAGCGGGGCTGGGGGATCGCCGTCCCGGAGGATGCCGTCCGGGCGCTCCTGGCCGAGCGCACCCCGGCCTGATCTGGGCGCCGGTCCGGACGGACCCGCTCCGGGTGCGGACGGCGGCGGTGCGGTCAGCCGGATGAGCGGGCTGGTCCGGCGCTTGCCACGCCAGGCGGGCACCCGAACAGGAGCGTCCATGTCGTCCTTCGGCACGTACATCATCGGCATCTTCATCCTCACCGCGGGACTCGCCCTGGCCGCCTGGCTGCTCGGGGCGCCGCCGGTCTGGATCGCCGTCGGCGTGATCGTCATCCTCGGCATCGGTGTGATGTCGGCGACCTCGAAGACGAAGCCGCGCGATCCGCCGATGACATGATGACGTAAGGAGTTAGGCGCCTACCCAGGGGAATTCGCGTGCCACTCCGGCGTGATCGGCGCCGAAGTGGCACGATTCATGGGTTATTGACGGCGCCGAACCCGAGCGTTACCCATGGCCCGCTGGTCATCACCGCGGGCCGCGGCCCGCCCGTCGTCCATCCAAACGATGAGGGGCGTCCATGCAGCAAGTGACCGAGAGCAGGGCGAAAGGGTTCTTCCGTGCCACCCCCTCCACCGCTTTCGATCAGTACCTGCACGATATCCAGAAGCTCACCCTCATCGATGACCCCGAGGAGGAGCGCCGCCTCGCCCGCCGCGCACAACAGGGCGACCAGCAGGCTGCCGAGCGGCTGGTGACCGCGAACCTCCGGTTCGTCATCTCCTACGTCAAGAAGTACCAGGGCCACGGCCTCGAGCTCAGCGAGCTGGTGGCGATCGGCAACGAGGGGCTCCTCAAGGCGGTCCGGAAGTTCGATCCCGACCAGGGCGTCAAGTTCATCTCCTACGCCGTGTGGTGGGTGCGCCAGGCCGTGCTCAAGGCGCTCGCCGAGCAGACGCGCTCGGTCCGCATTCCGCTCAACCAGAACTCCCACCTCATCAAGCTCGCGCGCGCCGAGACGATCCTGGCGCAGGTGCTCAAGCGAGACCCCACCGACGCCGAGATCGCCCGGCTGGTGGACGAGACGCCCGAGTCGGTGCGGGCCTGCCGCCAGATGAGCGGCATCGAGATCTCCTTCGACGCCCCCGTCGATCGCTCCGACCGTGACGCCTCCACGCTCGGCGAGCGCTTCGCCGGCCCCGGCGGCGACGACATCGAGGAGACGACCGACTTCCAGCTCATGCGCGACTTCATCGATCGCGCCTTCCGCAAGTATCTCACGCCGCGCGAGCGGAAGATCCTCTCGCTCTACTACGGCCTCGAGGAGGGCTCCGAGGCGATGACGCTGGAGAAGATCGGCGCGCTGATGGGGGTCACGCGCGAGCGCATCCGGCAGATCCGCGAGCGCGCCTTCGAGAAGCTGCGCGAGTCGCCCGACGGCAACGCCCTCGCCGGCTTCTGGAACGCGGCGTAGGGCACGTCGGACCGCACGCCGCCAGTCGGTCGGCGCCGCGCGGCGGGTGCGGACAGCACGAGGGGCGCACGACGGCGATCGTCTCATCGCGCGTCCCCGGAAAGACGGCC
>DASTRO010000141.1:0-58300 GCA_035761165.1 Gemmatimonadaceae bacterium
GAGCGCCGCATGACACCGCGCCACGTGGCGCGGTGTCATGCGGCGCAGGTGCGGCGCCGGCGCCGCACCCGCGCGTCCCGCTACGCCCCGCCGGGCGGCGCCGCCCCGGCGGCGATCTCCGTCTCCATCGTCTTGCGTGCGACGAGGGTGAGGATGGTGTAGACCGCCACCTGCTCCCCCTCCTGGTTCGTCACCTCCACGTCCCAGGCGACGACGCCCTGCGGCACCTGGCCGTCCACGGGGTCCTTGGCCGTCTTCTGCTTGCAGGTGAGCGTCGCCTGGATCGTGTCGCCCGGATAGACCGGCTTCACGAAGCGCAGGCTCTCCAGCCCGTAATTGGCCAGCACCGGGCCGGGGGCGGGATCGACGAACAGGCCGGCGGCGGCGGAGAGCACGAAGTAGCCGTGCGCCACGCGCCGCTCGAAGAGCGAGTCGCGCGCCGCCAGCTCGTCCATGTGCGCGTAGAAGTAGTCGCCGCTCACCCCGGCGAAGTTGACGACGTCCGCCTCGGTCACCGTGCGGCGGTGCGTCGTCAGGGCGTCGCCCACCTGGATCTCGTCGAAGTACTTCCGGAACGGGTGCACCCGATCATGCGTTCGCTCCGCCCCGGGGATCCACTCGCTGGTGATCGCGGCGATCATGCTCGGCGAGCCCTGCAGCGCGGTGCGCTGCATGTAGTGCAGCACGCCGCGCTTGCCGCCCATCTCCTCGCCGCCGCCGGCGCGCCCCGGGCCACCGTGCACCAGATGCGGCAGCGGCGAGCCGTGCCCCGTGGACTCCCTGGCCGCCGTGCGGTCCATGATCATCAGCCGGCCATGATAGGCGGCGACGCTGAGGGCCACCTCGCGCGCGATGCCGCGATCCGCCGTGAAGAGCGAGCCCACCAGGCTACCGCGGCCGAGCTTCGTCAGCTCGATGGCCTCCTCCACCGCGCCGTACGGCATGACGGTGTTCACCGGCCCGAACGCCTCCACGTCGTGTGGCGCGGTGCGCTCGAAGGGACGGTCGGTGTAGAGCAGCAGCGCCGGGAAGAACGCCCCCTTCTCCGCGTCGGCGCCCACCACGTCGAAGGCGTCCAGGTTGCCGTAGACCACCTCCGCCTGGGCGCGCAGCGCCTCCACGCTCTTCCGCACCTCGCGCACCTGGCCGCGCCCCGCCAGCGGACCCCAGCGCACGCCGTCCACGCTCGGGTCGCCCAGCGGCAGCCCGGACAGGCGCTTGGACAGCGCCTCGATCACCGCCTGCTCCATCCCCGCCGGCACGAGCGTGCGGCGGATGGCGGTGCACTTCTGCCCGGCCTTCACCGTCATCTCCTTGGCGACCTCCTTCACGAAGAGGTCGAACTCCGGCGTGCCGGGTGCGGCGTCCGGGCCGAGCATGGAGAAGTTCAGCGAGTCCGCCTCCATGTTGAAGCGGACGTTGTGCTCCAGGATCGCCGGGGTCTCGCGCAGCGCGCGCCCGGTGGCGGCCGAGCCGGTGAAGGCGACGGCGTCCTGCTCGCGAAGGTGGTGCAGCAGGTCGCCGGCGCCGCCGGCCACCAGCTGGATGCTCCCGTCGGGGAAGATCCCCGACTGGATCATCGCCCGGAACACCGACTCGGTGAGGTAGCTGGTCACCGTGGCCGGCTTGACGATGGCGGGCACGCCGGCCAGCAGCGTCGGCGCCAGCTTCTCGAGCATCCCCCAGACGGGGAAGTTGAAGGCGTTGATGTGGACGGCCACCCCTTCCAGGGGCACGCAGATGTGCCGTCCGACGAAGCTCCCCCCCTTGGAGAGCGCCTCCACCGGCCCGTCCACGTAGAAGGTCTCGTCGGGGAACTCGCGGCGCCCCTTGCTGGCGTAGACGAAGAGGACGCCGATGCCGCCCTCGATGTCGATCCACGAGTCGCCGCGCGTGGCGCCGGTGGCCGCGGAGATCGGGTAGAACTCGTCCTTGCGGGCCATGAGGTACTGGGCCATGGCCTTGAGCATCCGGGCGCGCTCGTGGAAGGTCATGGTGCGAAGCCGCGGGCCGCCCACCGTGCGGGCGTAGTCCACCATGGCGCCGAAGTCGAGCCCCTCGCTCCCGGCCACGGCGATCGGCTCGCCGGTGACGGCGTGGTGGAGCGGCGTGCCCGCCCCGCTCCCCTCCACCCACTGACCCACCGCATAGTTCTTCAGACGCATCGCGTGCGCGCTCCCGGCTGGCGTGATGAGGGGCCGCGCCCCGATGTCACGGCCCCCTCGACCCTGTTCCTCGACGTTCGCCGGGCGCACGGGGAGGGTCAAGGTGGCCGGTTCAAACCTTCGCCCCCCCCGGCACCGTCAGACGAGTGGACCCCGACCTCACGAGGCACACCGACATGCTCCGACCGCTCTCCCTGGCCCTCCCGGCCGTGCTCCTCCTCGCCCTTCCCGCCGGCGCGCAGCAGCGCACCACCGGCGACCGCGACCTCGACTGGCGCGGGCGCGTCCGTGACGGCGACTGGGTGCGCGTCTTCAGCCACAAGGGCGAGATCCGCGTGATGCCCGGCTCCGGCGACGAGGTGGAGGTGCACGGCGTGGCGCGCGGCTCGAGCGCGGAGCGCGAGCGGGTGACCTTCGAGGTGATCGAGCGCGAGGACGGGGTCACCATCTGCGCGCACGACGAGCGGCAGCGCTGCGAGGAGGACGGGCTGGAGTCGGTGGGACGCGGCTGGAGCGGGCGCGATCGCTCCGCCAACGTGATCCTCACCGTCCGCCTGCCGCGTGGCGTGCACGTGAACGCCGCCTCGGGCAACGGCGACGTGCACGTGGAGCGGGCCGGCGGCGACGTCCGCGCCAGCTCGGGCAACGGCTCGGTGGAGGTGCTCGGCGCCGCGGGCTCGGTGCAGGCCAGCAGCGGCAACGGCGCGGTCACGGTGGACCAGGCGCACGGCGGCGTGCGGGCCAGCTCCGGCAACGGTCGCGTGCGCGTCTCCACGTCGCAGGGCCCGGTGCGCGCCAGCAGCGGAAACGGTTCGGTGGAGGTGCGCATGGCCTCCATCGCCGGCACGGAGGACATGCAGTTCAGCAGCGGCAACGGTCGCGTCGTCGTCTACCTCCCCGACGACTTCGACGGGGAGCTGGACCTCACGACGGGCCACGGCGAGGCCTACACGGACTTCCCCGTGACCGTGCGGGGCCGCCTGCAGAAGAGCCGCATCCAGGGCACCGTCGGCAGCGGCCGCGGGCCGCGCGTGCGGCTGACGAGCGGGAACGGGGACGTGGAAGTGCGGAAGATGTAGCGAGCGACGAGCGACGAGCGGCGAGCGGAACGCCCTCGGACCGGCCGGTACTGGCGTCCCGAGCGGCCGCTCCCCCATCGCTCGTCGCTCATCGCTCGCTCCTCTCTCCGCTCGCGCCCGCACGTACCACGGCCCACGGCCGGTTCCCCGGGCGTTCTTGCGCCGGTCGGTCCGGCTCCGGCTCGCGGAGAGGCTCGGTGCGTGGCAGCGGGTGACGCAGCAGGGCCAGGCGGGCTCACGGGCGCGGCCGGGGATTGCCGAACTCATGTATTCCCGTAGGTTGTGGGACATGGCGCATGAGGCGCCAGCGAGCTCGGGGCTGATCGAGCTCCGTCGAGCCATGGACGGCATCCGGCTTCCCATCCCACGCCACCCGGGAGACCCATGCCTGCGCTGCGCCATGCATCCCGCCTCTGGACCGCGACGCTCGCCGCCTCGCTGCTCGTCGCCTCGTCCGCCGAAGCCCAGACCCCGCTCGTCGACGGCGCGTGGACGACCTTCTCCTTCGGTGGCGTCGGCGCCGGAGCCTCGGGCCAGCCGTTCACGTACACGGCCTCGAGCCGGTTCTTCGTCACCGTTCTCGATGGCTTCAGCTCGGGCGACCAGTTCCAGCTGCTCGACGGGGCGACGCCGATCGGGACGTCGACGGCGCCGACGGACGGCAGCTACTGCAGCTCCCCGGCCGAGTGTCTCGCGAGCAGCGCCTTCAGCCGCGGCACCTTCCTGCTCGACCCGGGCACCTACAGCTTCAACGTGAACGTCACCGCGAGCCCGTTCGGCAGCGGCGGCGCCTACATCGGCATCAACGTGTCGGACGCGCTCGCCAGCACCGCCACGTCCACCGTCCCCGAGCCGGCGACGGCGGCACTCACCGCCGCGGGCCTCCTCGCGATGGCTGGCGTCTCCACGCGACGCCGCCGGGCGCGCTGACGCTCGCGCGCGTCGGGACGCCGTCGGAACGGGGACCCCGCGGGGTCCCCGTTCCGCGCCAGGCCGGCCGCGACCCGGGGTCAGCCCTCACGCGTCTCGCGCCACGTGCGGTAGCCGGTCATCTGCACCGGCCGGTCGTGCTCCGGCTCGCGCAGCGGCTCGCACGGCCGCAGCGTGCGGTGGAGCGCCGCCGGCAGCTGCTGGTAGAGCGCCGTGCCGTCGCTCTTCCAGGCCAGCATCTCGTCGCTCACGTCCTTGACGATCCTCGCCGGGTTCCCGACGACGACCTTGCGCTCGGGGATCACCATCTCCGCCGGCACGAAGCAGAGCGCGCCGACGATGCAGCCGGCACCCACGACCGCGTTGTCCATCACGACCGCGTTCATGCCGACGAGCGCGTTGCGCCCGATGCGCGCCCCGTGGACGATCGCGCCGTGGCCGATGTGCGCGGCCTCCTCGAGCACGACGGTGACGCCGGGGAACATGTGCACGACGCACCCCTCCTGCACGTTGCACCCGTCCTCGATCACCACGCCGCCCCAGTCGCCGCGGATGGCCGCGCCGGGGCCGACGTAGACGTCGCGGCCGATGATCACGTTGCCGGTGACGGTGGCATTGGGGTGCACGAAGGCGCTCTCGTGCACCACGGGGCGGAAGCCGTCGAACTCGAAGATGTTGGGCATGGCGCCTACACCCGCTCGAGGATCGCCGCCATCCCCTGCCCCACCCCGACGCACATCGTGCACAGCGCGTAGCGGCCGCCCCGCTCGCGCAGCTCGTGGGCGGCGGTGAGCAGCAGCCGGGCGCCGCTCATCCCCAGGGGATGACCGATGGCGATCGCCCCGCCGTTCGGATTGACACGCGGGTCCTCGTCGGCCACGCCCAGCTCGCGCAGGCAGGCCAGGGCCTGCGCCGCGAACGCCTCGTTCAGCTCGATCACGTCCATCTGGTCGAGCGTCAGGCCGGCACGGTCGAGCACGAGCCGGGTCGCAGGCACGGGGCCCATGCCCATGATCCGCGGCTCCACCCCGGCCGCCGCGGTGGCGACGATCCGCGCCAGCGGCGCCGTGCCCAGCCGGCCGGCACCGCGCTCGCTGGCCACGAGCAGCGCACACGCGCCGTCGTTGATGCCGCTCGAGTTCCCCGCCGTCACGCTGCCGCCGGTGCGGAAGGCGGGCCGCAGCTTGGCCAGGACCTCGGGCGTCGTGTCCGGGCGCAGGAACTCGTCCTCGGCGAAGCTGCCCGGGGGCGCCCCCCGCTCGGCGGGCGGGAGCGGCACGGCCACGATCTCGCGCGCGAAGCGCCCCGCGGCGCGCGCCGCCGCCGCCTTCCGCTGCGAGTGATACGCGAACGCGTCCTGGTCCTCGCGGCTCACGCCGTAGCGCTCGGCCACGTTCTCCGCCGTCTCCCCCATCGCGTCCACGCCGAACTGGTCGCGCATGCGCGGGTTCACGAAGCGCCAGCCGATGCTCGTGTCGAAGAGCTGCGCGTCGCGCCCGAACGGGCGCCCGCTCTTGCTCAGCACGTACGGCGCGCGCGTCATGCTCTCCACCCCGCCCGCGAGATAGACGTCCCCCTCGCCCAGCAGCACGCCACGCGCCGCACTGGCGGCGGCGCTCAGCCCGGAGGCGCAGAGCCGGTTCACCGTCTCGCCGGGCACGGTCTGCGGCACGCCGGCGAGGAGCAGCGCCATGCGCGCCACGTTGCGATTGTCCTCGCCGGCCTGGTTGGCGCAGCCGAGGATGACGTCGGTGAGCTCGGCGGCATCGAAGTCGGGATGCCGCTCGAGCACGCAGCGGAGGACGTGCGCCGCCATGTCGTCCGGCCGGACGTCGCTCAGGCTGCCGCCGAAGCTGCCGATCGGCGTGCGGACGCCGTCCACGAGATATGCGCTGCCGGTGCTGGCCACGAGAATGCTCACTGGGGTGCGGGATCGCTCACGGAGTCGTCGGCCGCGCCCTCGTCGAGGAGCGGCCGGCCGGTGCGGTACACGGTCCCTCGAAAGATGGCGACGGTGTCACCGTCGTGGCGACGGACAAGGACGCGGAAGAAGACCACACGCTGCCCACCGCTCTCCTGGCGCGCCTCGGCCGTGAGCACGTCGCCGGCCCTCACGGGCGCCGGGTAGCTGATGCCGTTCTCCACGCTCAGCGTCACCCGGCCGTGCGTGTTGGCGGCGAAGGCCAGGGCGCTGTCGGCGAGCGCGAAGGTGACGCCGCCGTGACAGACGCCGAAGCCGTTCAGCATCTCCTGGCGCACCGTCATGCGGACCGTCACCGCGTCGGGGCGGACGGAGAGCACCTCCAGCCCCAGCCAGCGGCTGAAGGCGTCGTGCGCGAGCATCCGGGCGACGCAGCGCTCGGCCAGGGCCTGCGCCGCGTCGGCCGACGTCGCGCGCTCGTCCGGTACCGTGGGCGGGGAATCGGTGTCGGCGGAGGGCGCGGGCGGGGCGATCGTGTGGTTCGGGGGGGGCCCCCCGCGTCGCTCGCTCACGGCGCCAGCCGCCCGCCGGCGCGCACGGTACGCCGCAGCAGCGGGCTCGCGCGGTAGCGGTCCTCCTGGTACTCCTCGCGCAGCGCCTCCATCCGCGCCAGGACGCGATCCAGCCCGTACTCGTCGCCCCAGGCCAGCAGCCCCTTCGGGTAGTTGACCCCCTTCGTCATCGCCAGCTCGACGTCGGCTGGCGTGGCCACGCCGAGGTAGACGGCGTCGGCGGCCTCGTTGACGAGCATCGCCAGCACGCGCTCCAGGATCTGGCGTCCCAGCGCCTCGTCGCGCGCGGGCTCCGGGCGCTCGGTGGTGCCGTAGTCGTAGTAGCCGCGCCCCGTCTTGCGCCCCAGGTAGCCTGCCTCCACGAGCCGCCGCTGCGTGAACGAGGGCCTGTAGCGCGGATCATGGAAGAACGCCTCCCAGACACTGCGCGTGACGGCGTAGTTGACGTCGTTGCCGATGAAGTCCATGAGCTCGAAGGGGCCCATGCGGAAACCACCCAGCTCGCGCAGCGCCCAGTCGATGGTCGCCACGTCGGCGATCCGCTCCTCGAGGATGCGCAGCGACTCGCCGTAGAACGGCCGCGCGATGCGGTTGACGATGAAGCCCGGCGTGTCCGCGGCCACCACCGGCACCTTCCCCCACGCGGTCACCAGCGCGCGCACGAGCTCGAGCACCTCGGGCTCGGTGGCGATCCCCGGCACCAGCTCGACGAGCGGCAGCACCGGCGCGGGATTGAAGAAGTGGGCCCCGAGCACGCGCTCGGGGCGTGCGCAGGCGGCACCGATCGACGCCACGGAGAGCGACGACGTGTTGGTGGCCAGTACGCACGCCTGCCCCACCACGGCCTCCAGCGCGCGGAAGGCGGCCAGCTTCACCTCCAGCCGCTCGACCACCGCCTCGACGACGATCGCGCAGGGTGCGTAGGCGGCGAGCGTGGCCTCGCCGGCAGCGTCGGCCAGCGTCAGGCGCGCCAGCGCCGCCTCGGCGCCGCCCGCGGGCAGGCGTCCCTTCTCCTCGTCGCGCCGCAATCCCTTCTCCAGCTGCGCGCGCGCCCGCGGCAGCGCCTCGGCCACCGCGTCGCCGAGCACCACCGCGTGGCCGTGCGCGAGGGCCACCTGCGCGATGCCGGTGCCCATCGCCCCGGCGCCAAGGACGCCGACGACGCTCCGCGCGCCGAGCTCCACCACCCCGGTCACCGTCCCTCGAAGTGCGGCTGACGCTTCTCCTGGAAGGCGCGCACTCCCTCCAGGTAGTCGTGGCTGCGCCCCGCCTGTCCCTGGAGCTCCCGCTCCAGCTCGAGCTGCGCGTCCAGATCGTTGGCCGAGGAGGCGTCGAGCAGCCGCTTGATGAGGCCGAGGGCCAGCGTCGGCATGGCCGCCAGCCGCTCGGCCAGGCCGCGCGCGACGTCGGCCATCGCCGCGTCGGGCACCACCTCGTAGATCATCCCCCAATCGTAGGCCTGCTGCGCCGTCACGCGGTCGCCGAGCATCATCAGCGCCGTCGCGCGCGCCCGGCCGACGAGGCGCGGCAGGACGAAGGTGCCCCCGCTGTCGGGCACCAGGCCGATCCGCGAGAAGGCCTGGATGAAGGTCGCGTTCTCCGACGCCACGACGAAATCGCAGGCGAGGGCGATGTTCGCCCCCGCGCCGGCGGCCACGCCGTTCACCGCGCACACCACCGGCTTGGGCAGCTCGCGCAGCCGGCGGACGATGGGGTTGAAGCTCTCGTGCACGATCTGGCCGACGTCGGGCAGCTCGACCATGCCCGGCGGCACCGCCTCGGCCAGATCCTGGCCGGCACAGAAGGCGCGACCGGTGGCGGTGAGCAGCACCGCGCGCACCGCAGGGTCGCCGGCCGCACGGTCGAGCGCGCGCTGCAGCTCCCTCGCCATGTCGCGGTTGAAGCTGTTCAGCACGTCCGCGCGGCGGAGGGTGACGACGGCGACGCCGCGCTCGACCTCGAGGGAGAGATATTCGTAGCTCATGGCCTCGGCAGTGGGGGTGGCGCCTCGCCGTGAGGCGGTGGACACGCGCCGGCGCGCGCCCGCGTCGCGCGGCGTATCTTAGGGACAGTCGCCCGCCACCCGGCGGGCCGCGGGGACGCCGGCGCCCGCGCGCCGCGTCCGTCCGCCGTGCGGAAGCTCGCGCCCGGCGGGCGCAGGTCAAGGCCGCCGCGCCTCGTCCACCCACCCGGTCCTCCCATGGCAGCTCGCTCCCCGGCTCCCGCCACGGGCCGTCGGCGTCGCGCCGCGCGCGCCGACGACGCCGTGTCCGCCCCAGGCTTCGACTGGCGCCGTATCGCGTACCACGTGCTCGTCTCCCGGCGCCTCGACGGCGTGGAGGAGGGCACGAACCGCAACCGCGCCACCACGCCGCGCGAGCACCAGGTGCTCTACCAGTTCTCGGCGCGCGGCCACGAGCTGGGGCAGGTGCTGCTCGGCGGGCTGCTGGACCACCCGCACGACGCGGCCGGCGCCTACTACCGCTCGCGCCCGCTGCTCCTCGCCGCCGGCCTCTCCATCGAGGACGCGCTGGCCAGCCCGCTCGGCCGCAGCGGCGGCTTCAGCGACGGGCGGGACATCGGCGTCGTCTGCAACCTGCCCAACCGGACCGGCGTGACCGTGCTCCCGATGGCCGGGGACGTGGGCTCGCAGTACACGCCCGCCGCCGGGTGGGCGCAGGCCATCACCTACCACCGCGACGTGCTCGGCGACGCGGCATGGGCGGGGAGCATCGCCGTGACGCTCGGGGGCGAGGCGTCGGTGGCCACCAACGGCTTCTGGTCGGCGCTGACGATGGCGACCACGCTCTCGCTGCCGCTCCTCTTCTACGTGGAGGACAACGGACTCGGCATCTCGGTGCCTGGTACGATGCAGACGCCGGGCGGCGACATCGCGGCCAATCTGGCCAGCTTCGGCACCCTGCTCGTGCGCGACGGCGACGGCACCGATCCCGCCGGGGCACTCCGACTTCTCATGGACTCGGTGGCCCACGTGCGCGCCGGACATGGCCCGGCGCTGGTGCGCCTGACGGTGCCGCGGCTCTGCAGCCACTCCGGCCCCGACAACCAGCGCGGCTACCGCACCGATGCCGAGATCGCCGCCGACGAGCGGCGCGACCCGCTGCCGAGGCTGCGGCGCCATCTGGTCCCGACGCTCCTCTCCGAGGCGGAGTGGGAGGCGCTGGAGGCGGAGGTGGCGCGCGACGTGGACGCGGCGCTCGCCGCCGCCCGCGCGCGGCCGGTGCCGGACGCCGCCACGGTGAAGCGCTTCGTCTACGCCGAGCCGCCCGCGCCGGGCGACGCGGAGGCGATGGGCGGGCTGTCCGCCGCCGAGCGAGCCGCCCTCGGCGGGTCGGGCACCCCGGCGCCGGACGGTGACGTCGTGCGGTTCGCCGAGGCGGTGCGGCGCACGCTGCGGCACGAGCTGGCCGTGAACCCCAAGCTGCTCGTCTTCGGCGAGGACGTGGGGCGCAAGGGCGGCGTGCACCTGGTCACCGAGGGGCTGCAGAAGCAGTTCGGCGACCGGCGCGTCTTCGACACCAGCCTCTCGGAGGAGGGGATCGTCGGCCGCGCGGCGGGGATGGCCTTCGCCGGGCTGATGCCGGTGGCCGAGATCCAGTTCCGCAAGTACGCCGATCCGGCCACCGAGCAGCTCAACAACGCCGGCACGGTGCGCTGGCGCACCGCCAACCGCTTCGCCTGCCCGATGGTGGTGCGCATGCCGGGCGGCTTCGGCAAGGACGTGGGCGATCCGTGGCACTCGCTGAGCGACGAGGTGCGCTTCGCGCATGCCTACGGCTGGCAGGTGGCCATCCCGTCCAACGCGGCGGACGCGGTGGGGCTGCTGCGCGCCGCGATGCGCTCGCCGAATCCGACGGTCTTCTTCGAGCACCGCTCGCTGCTCATGACGAGCGACGGGAGCGCGCGCTATCCCGGGGACGACTACGTGCTCCCCTTCGGCCGCGCGGCGCTGCTGCGCGAGGGCGACGCGCTGACGCTGGTGACGTGGGGCGCCATGGTGCACCGCTGCCGCGAGGCCGTGGAGCGGAGCGGCGCCGACGTGGAGCTGCTCGACCTGCGGACGATCGCGCCGTGGGACCGCGAGGCGGTGCTGGCCTCGGTGCGGAAGACGGGGCGCTGCCTGGTGGTGCACGAGGACGCGCTCACCGCGGGCTTCGGCGCCGAAGTGGCGGCGGCGGTGGCACGGGAGGCGTTCTGGTACCTGGACGCGCCCGTGGAGCGGCTGGCGGTGGACGACGTGCCGATGCCCTACCACCCGGTGCTGCTGGAGGCCGTGCTGCCGACCGTGGAGCGGATCGCGGAGGCCGTGGAGCGACTGCTCCACGTCTGAGCACGACGAACGACGAATCACGCGGAGACGCGGCGGGCGCGGAGGAGCTCGAGTGCTCTTCTCCGCGCCCGCCGCGTCTCCGCGCGAGCCCCAGGTGCCGATCGCCCGCGAGAGCGACCGGCTCGGATTCGTCAGCGCGCCTGGCGACGCCGCCGCGCGCCCACGCCGAGCACGCCTACCAGCCCGGTGCCGAGCAGGGCGACCGTGGCCGGCTCGGGGGTGGTGGTGATGGGCGACGAGAGGACGCCGACCGTGAGGTCGTCGAGCAGGATGGCGTCGGTGCTGGAGCCGTTCAGGTCCACCCGGCTGACCACGTTGCTGCCGAAGTCGACCCCGAAGAACCCGACGGCGCCATCCCCGAAGCGGTTGACCGTGAAGTCCTGCGTCCCCCCGCCGTCGAAGGTGAACGTCACCACCATCGACTCTTCCTGGTCCGTCGTGTAGAAGCCGAACGCGCTCACGGCGTCGGTGAAGGTCACGTACGCGTCACCCGCCCCCCCGCCGGGATAGACCTCGTAGCCGCGGACCCCGTCGGCCGCCAGACCACCGTTCGGGAACGTGTGGGTGACCCCGATCCCGCCCTGCACCGTCGCCGTGCCGCCGAGGTAGCTCCAGCTCACCGTCGTCGTGCCGTCCGTGGCGCCCTCGAAGCCCTCGGTGGACGCGTTGGAGATCGCGCCGAGGAAGAGCGAGCGCGACGAGTAGGTGGTCTGGGCGGCCGCATTCGAGGAGAGGAGGGCCGCCGGCAGGATCAGGGCTGCTGCGACGATCCAGCGGGAGGGTCTGCGCGCATGCATCGGCTGCTCCGGGGATAGAGAGGGTGGATCGCGGCGACGCGGACGAATCGAGCGCCCGCGGCCGCGGCGGGCGCAGACGCGCGGCGCAACTTCCGTGCTACGGCTGAGCCTCCTTCGTCCTCCCGGGCGAGCCCTGCCGGACGCGCGACTGGCGCTGCCCCGACGCCACACACCGTCGGACGGACGACACAGTGCGCGCCGTGCCGTGAGCCGGGCTCAGATGGCCTTGAATGCCTCGAAGGGCTGTGCGCAGGACCGGCAGTAGGCGATCGACTTGCACGCCGTCGACCCGAACTCGCTCCGCAGCTCCGTCTCCGTGGACCCGCAGAACGGGCAGGCGAGCACCTCGGAGCGGCGGCGCAACGGCACCAGCTCGTCGTCGCCGGGCGCGGGGTCGGGCGGGGCGATGCCGTAGGCCCGCAGGCGCGCCTTCGCCTCGTCCGAGAGCCAGTCGCTCGTCCACGGCGGCGAGTAGACCGTGCGGATGCGCGCGTCGGGCACGTCGTGCGCCGCCAGCGCGGCCAGAATGTCGCGCTCGATGACCTGCACGGCCGGGCAGCCGCTGTAGGTGGGCGTCACCGTCACCGTCACGCCCTCGTCGTCCACGCGCACGTCGCGCACGATGCCGAGGTCCACGACGCTGAGCACCGGCACCTCGGGGTCCATCACGCCGCGCAGCACCTCCCACAGCTCGGCCGCATCCGGCCGGGTGCGCGTGCCGCCGGCGGTCACCACTGCGCCCCCGGGTGGGCGCGCGCCACGCTCTGCATCTCGGCCAGCATGTGGCCCAGGTGCTCGGTATGGAGCCCCTGCCGGCCGCCACGCGCCACGGCGCGGTCGTCCGGGAGCCGCAGCGTGGCCGCCTCCACCACCTCGGTCACCTGGCGCAGCCAGTCGTCGCGCAGCGACGCGGGATCCGGCGCCACGCCCGCGGCCGCGAGCGCGCGATCGACCTCGTCGGCCAGGAAGGGCTCGCCGGTGAAGCGCCACAGCTCGTCCAGCGCCGCCTGGGCGCGCGCGTGGCTCTCCGCCGTGCCGTCGCCGAGCTTCACCACCCACTCGGCGCTGTGGCGGCGGTGGTAGCGGCACTCCTTGAACGCCTTGGCGGCGATCCCGGCCAGCTCGGCGTCCGCACTCCCCTGCAGCGCCTGGAGCAGCGCGTGGTCGTAGGCGTCGAAGAGGAACTGGCGCACGATGGTCACCGCGAAGTCGCCGTTGGGCAGCTCGCAGAGCTGCAGGTTGCGGTAGTCGCGCGCATCGCGGAAGTAGGCCAGGTCGTCAGCCGAGCGGCCCCGCCCCTCGCGTGCGCCCGCCAGCTCGAGCAGCGCGGTGGCCTGCCCGATGAGGTCGAGGGCGATGTTGGCGAGGGCGATGTCCTCCTCGAGGATCGGCGCGTGGCCGCACCACTCGGAGAGGCGGTGGCCGAGCACCAGCCGGTCGTCGGCCAGCCGCAGCAGATAGTCGGCGGGGGCGACGGCGGGCGCGACGGCTGCGGCATCGCGCGGCGGGGCGCCGGCGTCGCTCACGTCAGAGCCCCTTCACGCCGATCGGCACTTTGTAGAAGTGCGGATGGCGGTAGATCTTGTCCTGCGCCGGGTCGAAGAACGGGCCGCGGTCCTCCGGCGAGGAGGCGGTGATGAGGTTGGACGGCACGACCCACATGCTCGTCACCTTCCCACGCCGCCCGTAGACGTCGCGCGCGTTCTGCAGCGCGTGCTCGGCATCGGTGGCGTGCACGCTCCCGGCGTGCTCGTGCGGCGCCCCGGTCTTCCCCTCCTGCACGAACACCTCCCAGAGCGGCCACTGGGTGTCGGGGGTACGGTCGGTCTGCTCGGTCATGTGTGGATGGGAGGAACCAGGTACCAGGAACCAGGCACCAGGAAACGGCCTCGGGACGCTTCTCCGCCTGGTCCCAGACCCGGGTCCCTCCCTGGCTCCCGGTGCCTGGTTCTTGGTCCCTCGTCGTTCACGCCACCCGCTCCGCGGCCGTGCGTCCTGCGCGCTTCGCCGCGTACGCCTCCGCCGCGGCGCGCACCCAGGCGCCCTCGTCGTGCGCCTTGCGGCGGGCGGCCAGGCGCTCGCGATTGCACGGGCCGTCGCCGCTGATGACGCGGTAGAACTCGTCCCAGTCGATCTGGCCGAACTCCCAGTCGCCGGTCGCCTCGTTCAGCTTCAGATCCGGGTCGGGGATGGTGAGGCCGATCGCCTGCGCCTGCGCCACGGTGAGGTTCACGAAGCGTTGGCGGAGCTCGTCGTTGGACTTCTTCTTCACCCCCCAGCGCGTGAGCTCGGCGCTGTTGGGCGAGTCCTTGTCGCTCGGGCCGAACATCATCAGCGAGGGCCACCACCAGCGGTCGAGGGCGTCCTGCGCCATCGCCTTCTGCGCCGGCGTGCCGCCGGCGAGAATGGTCATGATCTCGTAGCCCTGCTTCTTGTGGAAGTTCTCTTCCTTGCAGATGCGCACCATGGCGCGGGCGTACGGGCCGTAGGAGGCCTTGGCGAGCATCGTCTGGTTGACGATGGCCGCGCCGTCCACCAGCCAGCCGATGGCGCCGATGTCGGCCCAGGTGAGGGTGGGATAGTTGAAGATGCTGGAGTACTTCGCCTTCCCGCTCAGGAGCTGGTCGAGCAGCTCGGCGCGACTGACGCCGAGCGTCTCGGTGCCGCAGTAGATGTAGAGCCCGTGGCCCGCCTCGTCCTGCACCTTGGCGAGCAGGGCGAGCTTGCGGCGCAGCGAGGGGGCGCGCGTGATCCAGTTCCCCTCGGGCAGCATGCCGACCACCTCGGAGTGGGCGTGCTGGCTCATCATGCGCACGAGCTGCCGGCGGTAGCGCTCGGGCATCCAGTCCTTCGGCTCGATCGTCTCGCCGGCCGCGACGCGCCGCTCGAAGTCGGCGAGCAGGGTCGGATCCTCGGTCGGGGCGGCGCCCTTCTGCTGCTCCATGTGCTCCACTCCCTCGGAACGGTGTGCGCTCGGCTCGTCGGGGGACGATGCGTGTGTATTAACGCGGAGGCGGGGTAGATTGCAACGCTCGCGGCGCGGGCCCCCCCCGAACGACACGATCGCGTCGGCCGCGTCCGCTCGCGTCATCCGACGGCCGCTCCCCGGCGCCTCTCCTTTCTGGTACGCCCGGGCGGTGGCGAAGTTCACCCCCTCACCGTGCCGCCATGCCCGCCCCTGCCGCCCCCACCGACGCCGGCCACGTCGAGGCCGGCCACGTCGACCTCACCGTCGCCGACGGCATCGCCACCCTCCGCTTCGGGCACCCCAAGGGCAACTCGCTCCCGGGCGCCCTCCTCCGTCGGCTGGCCGAGGCGGTGCGCGAGGCCGGCGCGGCGAGCGAGGCGCGCGTGGTGGTGCTGCGCAGCGAGGGCACGGGACCGTTCTGCGCCGGCGCCTCCTTCGACGAGCTGCGCGCCATCCGCGACGTGGCGGGCGGGAAGGAGTTCTTCCTCGGCTTCGCGCGGCTCATCCTGGCCATGCGGGCCTGCCCCAAGCTCGTGCTCGTGCGGGTGCACGGGAAGGCGGTGGGCGGCGGGGTGGGGGTGGCGGCAGCGGCCGACTACGCGCTGGCGGCGCGCGGCGCCTCCGTCCGTCTGAGCGAACTGGCGGTCGGCATCGGCCCGTTCGTCGTCGGGCCGGTGATCGAGAAGCGGATCGGCGCCGGCCCGTTCGCCGCGCTGGCGGTGGACGCCGCCAGCTGGCGCGACGCCGAGTGGGCGGAGCGACACGGCCTGTACGCGAGCGTCCACGACTCCGTCGAGGCGCTGGACGCCGCGCTCGACACCCTCGCCCGCACGCTCGCCGCGTCGAGCCCGGAGGCGATGGCGGCGCTGAAGCGCGTCTTCTGGGCCGGCACCGAGCACTGGGACCGCCTGCTCGAGGACCGTGCCGAGATGAGCGGGACGCTGGTGCTGTCGCAGTTCACGCGCGAGGCGATCGAGCGGTTCGGGCGCCGGTGAGGGCGCCGGGGCGTCACGCCCCGTCCCGCCCCTGCACCTCCACGCGCAGCGCCGGCATGCCGACGATGTCGTAGGTGGCCGACGCGATCTCGATCCCCGCATCCTCCAGCGCGGCGAGGATGTCGCGGCTCATCGCGTCCTTCAGCACGCGCACCCCGTGCTCGCGCGCCAGGAAGCGGACGGTGAGCTCCAGCCAGTTGTCGGTGAGGCGGAAGTAGACCCCGGGCGTGAGGTCCACGTGCTCGGGGAGGTAGAAGCGCCGTCGCAGGTGCCGCAGGTCGTCGCGCGCCTGCTCGACGATCGGCGTCGTGTGGCGGCGCGCCACCTCCAGCAGGATCTGCTCGGCCCGGGCGCGATCGGCCTCGTACTTCACCGGGAGGTGCAGCTCCTCCCAGAGATACGGGAACTCGCGCGTGTAGTTGTAGACGGGCGAATCGAAGATCTTGTCGTTGGTGACGCGGACGATGCGGCCGGTGTACTGGCGGGCCGCCACCCAGACGGCGGGATCGGCCGCCTGCACGCTGGGTGGCTCCCCCATCTCCATCACCGTCGTCTGCATGAAGCCCAGCTGCACGACGTCGCCCCGCACGCCGCCGATGGTGATGCGGTCGCCGATCGTGAAGACGCGGCCGCGCAGGATGATCAGATACGCGGCGAAGGCGGTGACGACGCGCTGCAGCGCGACGGCCACGCCGGCGGTGACGAGCCCCAGCACGGTCGCCAGCCGCCCCGGATCGTCGAACCAGATGGCCGCGGCCCCGACGACGATCAGCACCGCGGTCGTCAGCTGGACCCCCTGGCTGGCCCAGAACTCCGCCCGCCGCTCCGCCGTGTCGCCCAGTACCGCGCGCAGCAGGGCGCGCAGCGCGTAGCTGAGGCCGAGCAGGACGACGGCCAGGACGACGGTCAGGAGCAGCTTGCGCGCGGTCTCCCCGTTCAGCCCCGCGAGCCGAACGCCCCACACCTCGAGAGACGCCTGGATCGCAGCGAGCGGGTACATGGCAGGAAGGGGGTGAACGGTCGGCGGTGCGCTCGGGCCTCCGCCTGCGCAAGGGGCACGCCGCGCTGCGCGGCGTGCTCCCGTTCCCCGCATCCGCCGCCTACCGCTCCGCCGCCCCGACCGCCTCCACCGCGTCCTCGAACGACTCCTCGAACCCCGATGCGCGCACCCGCGCCGTCGCGTCGCAGCTCGGCTCCTCGAGCCGCTCGGCGGCGTCCAGCATGGTGCCGAGGTCGAAGGGCAGCCCCTCGTGGCGCGCGAAGTACTCCTCGATCGCCGTGAGATAGCCCATCATCCCGCCGTACTCGGTCGGCGCGTAGACCGTCCCGGCGCGGCGCAGCACCTCGGCGCCGCGGGGATCGGGCATCGTCAGGTTCTCCGAGCCACAGACGACCCGCACCCGCCCGTTGCGTGCGATCGCCTCGCAGGTCGCCAGGTCCAGCGTGCCGCCGTTGGCGTTGACGACGATCGCGTCCAGCGGCTCCGCCAGGAATTGCGGCTTCGCCTCGGCGGGCCGCACGTCGACGCCGAGCTCGCGACGCAGCGCCTCGCGCTTGGCCTCGCGCGCCTCCAGCGCGACGACCACGGCGCCGTCCTCCAGGACGCGCCGCAGCACCCACTCGCCGATGTTGCCGCAGCCGATGAGCCCGACGCGCGCCCCTGCCAGCGGCAGGCCCAGCGCTCGCAACATGCCCTTCAGGACGTAGTAGTTCCCCTCGCCGGTCGGCTTGGACGTGTCGGAGAAGACGCACCCGTGGAAGCGCTCGCCCAGGTAGTCGAGCGACGGGGTGCTGCCGTCGGACATGATGCCGTGCCCGAGGTCCTGGCCGGTGTTGAGCCGCACGCCCGAGTCCCCCTCGAAGCGCCCGAAGCATGCCAGCGCCCAGTCGAGCAGCGCGAAGTCGCGTGTCTGTCCCACGCGGGCATCCGGTGTGGGCAGCAGCACGCACTTGCCGCCCACGAGCTGCGCCACGTGATCGCGCCCCAGCGGCCCGCCGGCCCGGATGACGCGCGACCAGTGGACCTTCTCCTCCATCCCCATCGCGAGCCCGATCGCCTCGGCGTCGTTGTCGTAGTCGGGCCGCTCGGCGCGGGCCGCCGGGGCGATGCGGAAGCCGCCGAGGGAGAGGCGACCCGAGCCCGGCGCACCGTGGGTGGCGATGCTGAGCACCCACCCCGTCTCGGGCTGCGTGTATCGGTAGACCCACACCTGCGGATTGCGCGTCTCGCGCAGCGCGGGCACGAGCCGCTGCGCCTCGGCGGGCTCGATCACGTCGAGGCGCGTCGTAAGGCCGACGTCCGGCAACTGGCTGGCTCCGTGGCGTTGGTGAGCGCGGCGAGCCTGCCCCGCCGCGGCGCAGGAATGAAGCACCGCGCCGCCGCGGTGCGTCAAGCCCGGCCGCGGCTCAGGCGCTCCGCCGCGCCGTGCCGCGGTCGAACCGCCGCGCCAGTTCGTCCGCGGCCGCGAAGAGCTGCTCGAAATCGTCGATGACGAACAGCACGTCCTGGAAGTGGTCGATCTCGAACGGCTGCGCGATCACCGCATCGAGACTGAACGGCCGGCGGTCGCACCGGTCGCCGAGGGCGTTGGCGGCGTCGCCGGCCGAGGAGATCAGGCCGCTGCCGTAGATCTTCACCGCACCGCCCTCACGCACGAGGCCGAACTCCACGGTGAACCAGAAGAGCCGGGCCAACTGCTGGACCTGATGCTCGTCGTGCGCGTGCGCGCCCACGGCCCCCACGCGCTGCAGGAAGTCGGCGAACACCGGATCCGCATGCAGCGGCACGTGCCCGAAGACGTCGTGGAAGATGTCCGGCTCCGGCAGGTAGTCGAGCTGCTCCCTGGGCCGCACGATCACCGTCGTCGGGAAGCGTCGCTCGGCGAGACAGGCGAAGAAGTCCGCGGCCGGCACGAAGCCCGTGACCGGCACGGCGTTCCAGCCGGTCCGCGGCGCGAGCCGGCGATTGACGTCGGCCAGGTCCGGGACCTGATGCTCGTTCAGGCCGATGAGGTCGATCCCGTCGAGGAAGCGCCGGCTGCCGGTGTCGCGCAGGGTGGTCATGCGCCGGCGGTAGAGCGTCGCCCACACCTCGTGGCTCTCCGGCGTGTACGCCGCCCAGTCCTGCCGCGTGAGGTACGACGAGCCGGCTGACACGGCGGAGGACGGGGCGTGGGCACAGGTGGACGACATGAGACCTCCCGACGGTGGTGACGGACAAAAAAAGAGCGGCCCGTGTTTCCACGGACCGCTCGGGGACGGATGCGCGTTCGCTCGCTAGGCTGCGGCGACGCCTCCGGCTCCGGCCCGTGGACGGGTCGCGAGCGGATAATAGCGATAGACGTAGGCGTGGCGGGCAGGCATCGTGCGGCGCAATCTGGGCCACCGCACGAGGCCGGTCAAGCCGTGCCAGGGCGACAGTGCCCGACAGCGATCGATCCACGCCCTCCGCGTCATCCGCGGCTGCCGGTCCGTCGTTCGTCGTGCCCTGCCGGATTCGGGGTCTGTTCGGTATATTGCGACCATCGCCCGCATTGGCCCTTCCCGCCCGCCCGAGGTAGTCTGTAGCCCATGTCCCTCCCCCGCGCCGAGATCACCACCCCCGAGGTGCTCACCGACGAGTCGCTCGTCGAGCTGTCGCTGCGGCCGCAGCGGCTGAGCGAGTTCATCGGCCAGCGCAAGGTGAAGGAGAGCCTGCGCATCTACATCGACGCGGCGCTGTCGCGCCGTGAGCCGCTCGACCACACGCTCTTCTTCGGCCCGCCGGGGCTCGGCAAGACGACGCTGGCCGAGCTGATCGCGCGCGAGCTGGGCGTCAACATCCACACCACCTCCGGACCGGCGCTGGAGAAGCCCGGGGACCTGGTGGGGACGCTGACGAACATGCGCGAGGGGGACCTGCTCTTCATCGACGAGATCCACCGCCTGCGGCCGACGATCGAGGAGTTCCTCTACCCGGCGATGGAGGACTACAAGATCGACATCCGCCTCTCGGAGGGGCCGAAGGCGCAGACGATCACGATGCCGATCGAGCGCTTCACGCTGGTGGGCGCGACGACGCGGCTCGGCATGCTCACCGCGCCGATGCGCGCCCGCTTCGGCATCGTGGAGCAGCTCAACTTCTACCCGGTCGAGGACCTCGAGCAGGTGGTGCGGCGCACCGGCGAGGTGCTGCGGGTGGAGCTGGATGCCGCCGGCGCGCTGGAGATCGCCCGCCGCTCGCGCGGCACGCCGCGCGTCGCCAACCGGCTGCTGCGGCGCGTGCGCGACTACGCGCAGGTACGGGCGAACGGCGTCATCACGCGCGACGTGGCGCAGCAGGCCCTCGCCCTGCTCGACGTGGACGACTTCGGGCTGGACGACATGGACGCGCGCGTGCTGCGGGCGATCATCGAGAAGTTCGACGGCGGCCCGGTGGGGCTGAGCACGATCGGCGCCGCGGTGGGCGAGGACGCCGGCACGATCGAGGAGGTGTACGAGCCCTTCCTGGTCCAGAACGGGTTCCTGCAGCGCACGCCGCGCGGCCGCGTGGCGACGCCGCGCGCCTACCGGCATTTCGGCTACACGCCGCCGGACGAGCAGCGGGACGGGAACGGCGACGGAGACGGGCAGGCGACGCTGTTCTAGAGCGACGAGCGACGAGCGGTGAGCGACGAGCGGAACACCATCGGTCCAGCCAATACTGGCCAGCCCGAGGCCCCCGCAGGTCACTCGTCGCTCACCGCTCATCGCTATCTTCTCCCCCCATGCCTCACGTCCCCGGCACCCGCACCGCCGACTACGACTTCCACCTCCCGCCGGCGCTGATCGCGCAGCAGCCCGCCGAGCGTCGCGACGAGAGCCGGCTGATGATCGTCGAGCGGGCGACGGGGCGGCTCACGCACGCCCGCTTCCGCGACCTCGCGGGGCTCGTCCCCGCCGGCGACGCGCTGGTCCTCAATACCACGCGCGTCTTCCGCGCCCGGCTGCTCGGCACCCGCGACTCGGGGGCGCCCGCCGAAGTCTTCCTCCTCAAGCCGCTCGGCGACGGCCGCTACGAGGCCATGGTGTCGCCCGGCGGCAAGCTGCGGCCAGGGCGAGTGGTGCACGTCGGGCCGGGGTTCGACGTCGAGATCGAGGCGATCACCGAGCGGCGGACGCGCATCGTGCGGCTGCGCAGCGCGCTGGCCGCGGCCGAGGCGATCGCGCGCCACGGCCACGTGCCGCTGCCGCCGTACATCGCCCGCGCCGACGCCCCGGTGGACGAGGAGCGCTACCAGACGGTCTACGCGCGCGAGGCCGGGTCGGTGGCCGCCCCCACGGCGGGCCTCCACTTCACCCCGGAGCTGCTGCAGGCGCTGGCGGAGCGCGGCGTGCGCCGCGTCGAGCTGCTGCTGCACGTCGGCGCCGGCACGTTCAAGCCGGTGGAGGTGGAGGACCCGGCCGAGCACGTGATGCACGAGGAGTGGTACGACGTCAGCGCCGAGGCGGCCCACACGCTGACGGCGACGCGGGGGGCGGGGCGCGCCG
Source organism: Gemmatimonadaceae bacterium (assembly GCA_035761165.1). Classification (GTDB taxonomy): domain Bacteria; phylum Gemmatimonadota; class Gemmatimonadetes; order Gemmatimonadales; family Gemmatimonadaceae; genus CALCHX01. The sequence goes on from DASTRO010000141.1 coordinate 21,287, forward strand.
TCTGGGCGGTGGGCACGACGTCGCTCCGCACGCTGGAGAGCGTGGTGCGCGAGGACGGCAGCTACGCGGCGGGGAGCGGGGAGACGCGGATCTTCATCCGTCCGCCGCTTCCGGTGCGCGGCGCGGACCACCTGGTGACGAACTTCCACCTGCCGCGCTCCACGCTGCTCATGCTGGTGGCGGCGATGGCCGGTTACGAGCTGACGATGCGGGCCTACCAGGAGGCCGTGCGGCTCGGCTATCGTTTCTACTCCTATGGCGACGCGATGGTGGTGGTCTGAGGCACGGCGGGCCGCGGTGCGCCGCGCCCGCGTGCAACGAAACGATGGCGCGTGGGCGTGCCGCGGGCACGATCGTGTCGTTCGGGGGGGGCCCCCCGCGCCGCGATCCGTCCCGGTGCGCCCCTCGACGCTCCGCGCTCGGCGCTCGTCGCTCCTGCCCGCCCTCCTCCTCGCCGCCTGCACGACGACGACCACCGTCACCTACGTCCCCAGCCCCGAGCAGCCGCGGCTCGACCTCGTCCGCGGGCAGGCCACGCTCGAGCGGTTCATCGGCCTGGAGTGCGACCGGCTGCGCGACGAGGGACACGCCGCCGGCGAGACGCAGGTGACCGTGGCGCTCGACGACGCGGGGCTCGCCACCGGGGCCGAGCTGGCCGCCACCAGCGGCGACGCGCGCATCGACGGCATCATCGGCGCGGTGGCGGCGCAGCTCCGGCTCCCACCGCGCCCCGCCGGCGTGCACGCCGCCCTGCTGCGCGCCACCTATCGCTGCGGCGACGACGGAAGCGTGCGCGCCACCCTGGCCCCCCTCTGACCCGCCCCCCGCCCGAGCCGACGTGAGCTTCTCGTTCACCACGCACGCCACCGCCGGCGCCGCGCGCGCCGGCGTTTTCGTCACCCCGCATGGTGCCGTCGAGACACCGGCCTTCATGCCCGTCGGCACGCTGGCCACCGTCAAGTCGCTCGACCCGCTGGAGCTGCGCGCGATGGGGGTGCAGATGCTGCTCGCCAACGCCTATCACCTCAGCCAGCGCCCCGGCGACGAGCTGGTGCGCGACCTCGGCGGGCTGCACCGCTTCATGGGCTGGGACGGCCCGATCCTCACCGATTCCGGCGGCTTCCAGGTCTTCTCGCTGGCCACCCTGCGCACCGTGCGCGAGGAGGGCGTGGAGTTCCGCAGCCACGTCGACGGCGCGCGCCTTCGCTTCACCCCCGAGTCGGTGATGCGCCTCGAGCGCAACCTCGGCGCCGACGTCATCATGCAGTTCGACCACGTCATCCCCGGCCAGTCCGACGCCACGATCGCCCGCGACGCCAGCGAGCGGAGCCTGCGGTGGCTGGCGCGCTGCCTGGCGGAGTTCCAGAAGCCGAGCGAGCAGCGCTCAGCGCTCGGCGCTCGGCGCAACGACCCCGTGCCGGCCAGGAGTGGCCCGACCGAGGCCGTTGCGCCGAGCGCTGATCGCTCATCGCTGATCGCTCCCCAAGCCCTCTTCCCCATCGTCCAGGGCGGCATCCACGCCGAGCTCCGGCGCGAGGCGGCGGCGGCCATCACGGCCATGTACGACTGGGCGGGCTTCGGCATCGGTGGGCTCTCGGTGGGCGAGCCCAAGCCGCAGATGTACGAGATGCTCGAGGTGGTGGACGCCGCCTTGCCGCGCGACCGGCCACGCTATCTCATGGGCGTCGGCTACCCCGAGGACCTGGTCGAGGGCGTGCGGCGCGGCGTCGACCTCTTCGACTGCGTCGCGCCGACGCGCATGGGACGCAACGGCACCGTCTTCACCAGCACCGGCCGGCTGAACGTGAAGCGCGCCGACCTGCGCGCCGACCCCGCGCCGCTCGACCCGGCCTGTGGCTGCCCCACCTGCGCACGCTTCTCCCGCGCCTACCTGCGCCACCTGTTCGTGAGCGACGAGATGCTCGGGATGCGCCTTCTGTCGCTGCACAATGTACATTTCCTGGTCTCCCTCATGCGGGCCGCCCGGCAGGCCGTGCTGGAGGGGACCTTCGACGGCTGGAGCCGGGAGTGGCTCCACCGCTACCACTCGCACTCAGACGCCGCCCGATGAGCCACCTGCCCGTTGCCGCGCTGCTCGCGCTCCAGGCCCCCCCGACCTCGGCGCCCGGTGGGGGGATGTCCCTGCTGCTCCTGCAGTTCGGCCTCATCTTCGCCATCTTCTACTTCCTCGTCATCCGGCCGCAGCAGCGGCAGCGGAAGCAGCACGAGCAGCGCCTGCGCGAGCTGAAGCGCGGCGACGAGATCGTGACGGCGGGCGGTGTCATCGGCGAGATCGTGCACATCGGCGCCGCGCCGGAGGGGAAGGGCCCGCTCGAGGACCGCGTGACGATCAAGTCGGGCGAGTCGCGCCTCGTCATCGAGCGTGCGCGCATCGCCAAGGTGCTCGGCGCCGAGACCCCGGCGGGCAAGGCGTGAGCATCCTCGAGATCCACGTCCTCGGCTCGCCCATCCTGCGCGAGGTCACCACGCCGGTGGCGCAGGTGACGGACGACCTGCGGCGGCTGATCGACGACATGTTCGAGACGATGTACGCCGCGAACGGCGTCGGCATCGCCGCCCCGCAGGTGGGGCGCAGCGAGCGCATCACGGTGATCGACGTGGGCCAGGGACCGATCGCGCTCGTCAACCCGGAGATCGTGAGCAGCGGCGGGGGCACCCAGCGCGGCGAGGAGGGGTGCCTCTCGATCCCCGAGATCTACGGCGACGTCGAGCGCGCCGCCGAGGTCACCGTGCGCGCGCTCAACGCGCAGGGGGAGCCGTTCGAGGTCACCGGCACCGAGCTGCTCGCCCGCTGCCTGCAGCACGAGATCGACCACCTGCACGGCAGGCTGTTCATCGACTACCTGAGCCTCCTCAAGCGCCGCTCGGCGATGAGCAAGTGGGAGAAGCTGAAGAAGGACTTCCCCGGCAACCGCCGCACGGTGAGCGCGCAGGAAGTGGCCGAGCACGCCACGAAGCCCGACGAGGAGCTCTGACGTGCGCGTGCTCTTCTGGGGCACGCCGCACTTCGCCACCCCACCGCTGCGTGCCCTGCTGGGCGAGGGCTTCGACGTCGTCGGCGTGGTGACACAGCCGGACCGGCCGCAGGGCCGGTCGCGTTCCACGCTGGTGCCGTCGCCGGTGAAGGAGATCGCGCTCGCCGAGCACCTTCCCGTGCTGCAGCCGGAGCGGCCGCGGGGTGACGAGTTCCTGGCGCAGCTCCGCACCCTGGCGCCCGACCTCTCGATCGTCGTCGCCTACGGCCACATCCTGCCGCAGGCCGTCATCGACCTGCCGCCGCGCGGCACGCTCAACATCCACGCCTCGCTGCTTCCCGCGCTGCGCGGCGCGGCCCCGATCCAGGCGGCCATCCGCCAGGGGCTCACCGAGACGGGAGTCACGATCATGCGCATGGTGCCCGCGCTCGACGCCGGCCCGGTGCTGCTGCGCATGCCGACGCCCATCGTGGAGCACGAGACGTACGGCGAGCTGCAGCAGCGCCTGGCGGAGCTGGGCGCGCTGGCGCTGATCGAGGCGCTCGCCCTGCTCGAGGTGGGGGCGGCGCGCGAGGAGCCGCAGGACGACGCGCTCGCGACCTACGCGCCCAAGGTGGAGCGCGAGGACGCGCGCGTCGACTGGACGCGCCCGGCGGCCGAGATCGCGCGCGTCGTGCGGGCCTACGACCCGCGCCCCGGGGCCTTCACGACGCTGCGCGACGCCGAGGTCAAGCTGTTCGGCGCGCGCGCGGTGCACGGCCACGGCGGCGACCCGGGCGAGGTGCTGGGGGTGGACGAGGCCGGCCTGCTCGTCGGCGCCGGCGACGACGCGGCGGTGCGGGTCGCCTACGTCCACCCCGCCGGCCGCCGTCGCCTCGCCGCGCTGGACTGGGCGCAGGGGCGCGGCGTGGCGGTGGGCGAGCGGATGGGGGGAACGGCGAGCGATGAGCGATGAGCGACGAGCGGGGGCCTCGGGCTGGCCAGTACTGGCCTCCCGAGGGGTGCGCGGGTCACTCAGCGCTCATCGCTCCTCGCTCGTAGCTCATCGCTCGCCTTACGGCTGATACGCCACCTTCACCGGGCTCGTCCGCCCCTCGTTGGTCGCGTCGCCCACCTGGCCGTAGAGATTGTTCCCCACGCAGTAGACCTTCTCGTCGGTCGTGACGCCGCAGCTCAGCGTCTCACCGGCGCTGAAGGAGCGGAAGGTCAGCTCCGGCGCCACCGGGAGCGGCGTCGCGCTGTTCGTCGTCGTGCCGGTGCCGAGCTGGCCGTAGCGATTGTCGCCCCAGCAGTAGGCCTTCCCCGCGGCCGTCACGCCGCAGGTGTGATAGTCGCCCGCCGACAGCGTCGCGAAGGCGGTGACGCCCGCCGGCATGGCCACCTGGATGGGGAGCAGCGAGTTCTCGACGCCGCTCGTGCCGAGCTGCCAGTAGCGGTTGTCGCCCCAGCACCACGGCACCCCGCCGGAGAGCGCGCAGGTGTGGTGCGCTCCGGCCGCGATCGCGTCGAAGGTCAGCCCGGTCTGGACGGCCACCGGCACCCCGCTGATCGGCGCGCCCGTCGAGTCCACGAGGTTGTTGAGCGTCCAGTTCGTCGTGCCGTCGCCGAGCTGGCCGTAGCCGTTGAAGCCCCAGCACCAGGCGCGGTCGTCGAGGTCGATGGCGCAGCTGTGCAGCCCGCCGACGGCCATCGTCTTGAAGGTCTGCGCGCTGACCGGCCGTGGCACGGCGACGAAGACCGACTCGGCGGGTGGGATCTTGGCGCCCACCTCGCCCTCCTGGTTGAAGCCCCAGCAGTAGACGAGCCCCGCCTTGGAGAGGCCGCAGGTGTGATTCCACCCGGAGCCGATGGAGGCGAAGGCCACCGGGGTGGATGCCTGACGCGGCTTGGCCGACGGCGTGGCGTCGCCGGTCCCGAGACGGCCATCCACGTTCGCGCCCCAGCAGTAGGCGATGCCGGAAAGCGTGATGCCGCAGGTGTGATAGCGACCGCCGCTCAGCTGCCGGAAGGTGAGCCGGGCCGCCGAGTCCTCGGGCGCGATGAGCGCGGTGGGCACGTTGCGGTTGTCGTACCCGCCCGAGCCCAGCTGGCCGTCGCCGTTGTAGCCCCAGCAGTACACGGCGGCCGACGGGGTGATGGCGCACGCGTGGAAGCCGCCCGCGTCCACCGACTCGAACTGCAGCGTGGCGGTGGCGGTGAAGGTGACGTTGAAGTTGCCCACCTCGGCGCGCACGAACTGCGCACCCGGCTCGGCGCCGAGCTGCCAGGTCGCACTCGCCTCGCCGTTCTCGTCGGTGGCGGGGGTGACCGGCACCACCGCGCCACTGCCGCCGAGCGTCCACGCCACCTCGGCGTTCTTCACCGGGTCGCCGTTGGCGTCGGTGACCTTCACCACGAGCCGCTGGGCGACGATCTGGTTGACCAGCGTGGACTGGCTGTCGCCACTCACCTTGGCGAGCGCCGAGGCGTCGCGATTGGCGGGCTCGGTGGGGTCCACCTTGGGCGGCGGCGGGACGACGACGCCGGTGTCGTCGACACCGGTCATGCCGCCGCAGCCCGCCAGGAGCACGGCGAGGCAGCTTCCGACGAGCGCGGTCTGTGCGAGTCTACGGCCGAACATTCGCCCCCTCCACGGATGGCTCTGATCCTTCGGGTATGCGGCGCGCCGCGGCGCCCCGCCTCGGCCCACCGGCCACCTTTACAGGCGGCGCCGCGGCGGAGATCTTGCCCCGGTGCTCGGCGGGCGGGCTGAAGTCAGGACGAGCGACCGCCGGCCCTGTAACCCACCATGCCCGCGCCCCCCCTCCCCGCTCCGCGCCCCGCGGTGGCCGATTCGCGCCTGGTCGTGGTGCCCGTGGTGCACGCGGTCACCACCCCGGAGCTCGTTGCGGATGCCGGCTTCCCGGCCCGCGCGCGGGCCGTCATGCGCGCCCTGGGCGCGCGCGGCGCCGTGCACCTGCGGGCGCCGGGGCTCACCGCCCGGCAGCTGCTCGAGGTCGCGCTGGCGCTCGGCGACGCGCAGCGGGAGACCGGCTGCTGGCTGGTGGTGAACGACCGGGTGGACGTGGCGCTCGCGGCAGGCGTGCGCGGCGTGCAGCTGACGACCCGCTCCATGTCGCCGGCCGACGCGCGGCGGATCGCCCCCGGGCTCGCCCTCGGCGCCAGCGTGCACGACGCGGCGGCGGCGGCCCGGGCTGCCGCCGAGGGGGCGGACTGGGTCGTGGCCGGGCACGTCTACGCCACCGCCTCGCATCCGGGCGAGGCACCGGGCGGCGAGGCGCTCGTGCGCGATGTGGCCGCCACCGCGCGGCTGCCCGTGATCGCCATCGGCGGCGTGCGGCCGGAGCACGTGCCGGCGCTGCGCCGCGCCGGCGCGCACGGCGTGGCCGTCATTCGCGGCGTGTGGGCGGCCAGCGATGCCGATCGTGCGGCCACCGACTATCTTGCGTCGTATGACGCAGACGCAACTGGCGACGGAGACGATCGCCCTGACGGTGAACGGCGAGCGCCGTGAGGTGGCCGCGGGCACGACGCTCGGGCAGCTCCTGCGCACGCTGGAGCTCGATCCGCGACTCATCGTGGTCGAGCGCAACCGCGTGATCCTGCGCGACCGCGACGCGTACGACGGGCTCGCCCTCGCCGACGGGGACACGCTGGAGCTCGTGCACTTCGTCGGGGGGGGCTGAGATGACCGCGACGACGATCGCGCACGAGGGCGCGCAGACGGCCGACGCGCCGCTCGTCATCGGCGGGCGGGCGTTCCGCTCGCGCCTCATGGTCGGCACGGGGAAGTACGCCTCCAACGCGCACATGGTGGCCGCGCTCGAGGCGTCGGGCGCCGAGGTGGTGACGGTCGCCGTGCGCCGGGTGGACCTCGACCGGACGAAGGAGGAGGGGGTCCTCTACCACCTGAGCCCCGAACGCTTCTTCCTGCTCGCCAACACCGCCGGCTGCTACACGGCCGACGAGGCCATCCGCTATGCGCGCCTGGGCCAGGCCGCGGGCTTCAACGAGTTCGTGAAGCTCGAGGTCATCGGCGACCAGGAGACGCTGCTGCCGGACACCGCCGGCCTGCTCGAGGCGACGCGCACGCTCGCCGCCGAGGGGTTCAAGGTGATGGCCTACACGAACGACGACCTGATCATGGCGCTGCGGCTCGAGGACGCCGGCGCGGTGGCGGTGATGCCGCTCGCCTCGCCGATCGGCTCGGGGCTGGGGCTGCTCAACCCGTACGCCATCCGCACCATCAAGCACCGCCTGTCGGTGCCGGTGATCGTCGACGCGGGCGTGGGCACGGCCTCGGACGCGTGCGTGACGATGGAGCAGGGCGTGGACGGGATCCTCATGAACACCGCGCTGGCCGCGGCCGAGGACCCGGTGCGCATGGCGACGGCGATGCGCCTGGCGGTGGACGCCGGGCGGCTGGCCTACCTGGCCGGCCGGATGCCGCGGCGCGAGGTGGCGGTGCCGTCGTCGCCGCTCACCGGCATGCTCGCCTGAGGTGACCGTGGCGGAGGAGCGCGCTCGCACCACCGGGCGCTCGAGCGCGGAGCCGGCCGACGGCGACCGGCGGCCGCCGCGTCCCCCGGGGGCGCCGGGCGGCGTCACCGAGGCGCGCGTCGTCGCCGCCGAGGTCTGCGCCGACATGCGGGCCGGCGAGCTGCTCGACCCGGCCTTCGAGCGCCGCGCCGGGCGCCTCGACGCGCGCGACCGCCGCTGGACGCAGGAGCTGCTCTGGGGGATGCTGCGCCGCCGCAGCTGGTTGGACGCGGTGCTCGCGGCACGCGTGCGCGGCGGCCTCGCCCGGCTCGATGCCGACGTCGCCGACCTCCTCCGCCTGGGCACCGCACAGCTCCTCTACATGGGAAGCGTGCCCGCCTACGCCGCCATCGCGCAGACGGTGGAGCTGGCCAAGCGCCGCCACGGCATGGGCGCCGGTGGGCTGGTGAACGCCGTGCTGCGCCGCGTGGACCGCGAGCGCGCCGAGCTCGGCGTGGCGCTGCCGCACGATCCCATCGATCGGCTGGCGCTCGTCCACTCGCATCCGCGCTGGCTGGTGCAGCGGTGGGTGGAGCGGTGGGGCGAGGCGGAGGCGGAGCGCCTGCTCCAGGCCAACAACGAGGAGGCGCCGGTGGTCGTGCGCCCCTACGGCGTGGTGCGCGAGCAGCTGGAGACGATGCTCGAGGCGGCGGGCGTGGTGGTGGCCGAGGTCCCGCTGGCGCGCGACAGCCTGCGGCTCTCCGGCACCGGCGCGCTCACCGAGCTGGGGGCGTTCCGGCAGGGGCTCTTCTTCATGCAGGACCCCGCCTCCACGCTGGTGACCGACTACGCCGCCGTGCCGGCCGGAGCCACGGTGGCCGACCTCTGCGCGGCGCCCGGCGGCAAGGCGCTGGAGCTGGCGCGCACCGCCGGCCTGGTGGTGGCCGCCGACCGGAGCTGGGCACGGCTGCAGCGCGTCGTCGCCAATCTGCGGCGCCTGGACGCGCGCACCGTGTACCCGCTGGTGGCCGATGCGCGGCAGCCGGCCATCGCGCCGGTGGACGTCGTGCTGATCGACGTGCCCTGCACCGGCACCGGTACCTTCCGCCGCCATCCGGACGCCCGCTGGCGCCTGAAGCCGTCGGACCTGGCGGTGATGCCGGCGCTGCAGCGCAGCATCCTGCAGGCGGCGGCAGACGTCGTGAAGCCGGGCGGACTGCTGGTCTACAGCACCTGCTCGCTGGAGCCCGAGGAGAACGACGCGCAGGTCGACGCCTTCCTCGCCGCGGCCGGCGACGCCTGGGCGGTGGAGCCGCCGCCGGCGGGGAGCGTGCCCGCCGAGGTGCTGGACGGTGATCGGCTGCGCGTGCTGCCGCACCGTCACGGCACCGACGGCGCCTTCGCCGTGCGACTGCGGAGGACGCACGGGTGAGCCCACGCACGGAGCGCGCGCGGGCGAGCTGGCGTGCCCGCCTGCGCCGATTTCTCCCCTACCTCATCGCGGCCGCGGGCGGCTTCCTCCTCGCGTATCTCGCCGTCTTCTTCTTCATCCTGCCGACGGCGCTCGTTCCCGACGAGGGGCCGCTGCCCAACGTCGTCGGGCTCTACTTCGACGACGCCGTACAGCGCCTGCGCCACGCCGGCTTCGACGGCACGCAGGGCGAGAGCCGCTACCACCAGACGGCGCCCGCCGGTGTGGTGCTGGAACAGAGCCCGCCGGCCGACAGCCGACAGCCGCGCGGCACGATGGTGACGCTGGCCACCAGCAAGGGGCAGCTGGAGGCCGAGGTGCCGCGCGTCGTCGGCCTGTCGCGCCGGCAGGCGCAGATGGCGCTGCAGAACGCGGGGCTGGAGCTGGGCGACGTCCAGACGCGCGAGAGCGACGCCCCGCGTGGCGAGGTGATCGCCGTGGATCCGGTGGCCGGCACGCGCGTGCCCATCCCGACGTCGGTCCGCATCGTGGTCAGCCGCGGGCCGTCGGAGATGGACATGCCCGACCTCGTGGGGCAGTCGTACCCGCAGGCGCGCTCGCTGCTGGAGCAGCTGGGGCTGCGTCCCGAGCCGCCGGAGTTCGACTCGCTCAGCTACATGCCGGAGTACACCGTGCTCTCGCAGTCGCCGGCCGCCGGCGCGCGCGTGGAGCCGGGCACGCACGTCACCCTCCGCGTCGCCGGCCGCTCGCCGTCCGCCCCCGCCCCCGCCTCGCCGTCGCCCTCGTCGCCTCCACCACCGCCCGCGTCCTAGCGTCTCGCGCCTGGCCCCTCGCGCCTGCCGTTCGCGCCTCGCGCCCACTCACCCGACCACGCTCGTCGCCTCCGCCATGCCCGTCCGCATCGCCCCCTCGATCCTCAGCGCCGACTTCGCGCGTCTCGCCGACGAGATCGCGATGTGCGAGGCCGCCGGCGCCGACTGGATCCACGTGGACGTGATGGACGGGCGCTTCGTGCCCAACCTCACCTTCGGCGCCAAGGTGATCGAGACGGTGCGCCGCGTCACCGCGCTGCCGATCGACGTGCACCTGATGGTCGTGGAGCCGGAGCACTACTTCGACGACTTCGCCGCCGCCGGGGCGAGCGGGCTCACCATCCATACCGAGGTCTCGCCCCACCTCCACCGCCAGCTCGGGCGCATCCGGGAGCTCGGCTGCCGGGCCGGCGCGGTGATCAACCCCGCCACGCCGCTCGACGCGGTGCGCGAGGTGGCGGCCGACCTCGACCTGCTGCTCATCATGTCGGTGAACCCCGGCTTCGGCGGCCAGCGCTTCATCCCGCAGTCGGTGGACAAGATCCGCCGCGCGCGACAGCTCCTGCTGGCCGAGGGGAGCCGTGCCCTGCTCGAGGTGGACGGCGGGATCGCGCGCGACACCATCGCCGCCTGCTGGCGGGCCGGGGCCGACACCTTCGTGGCCGGCAGCGCCATCTTCTCGGCGGCCGACCCGGCGGCGGAGATCCGCGCGCTGCGGGCGTGCTGCATGGAGACCGTATGACCGTCCGCCAGCAGTGGACGCTGGTGCTCGGCGTGGTGGCCGTGCTCGCCCTCGCGCTCTGGACGGCGACGCACTTCCTGCGCGACGAGCTCTTTCCCGTCACCATCGGCAGCGAGGCGCCGGACTTCACCGCCCGCACGCTGGGCACGCCGGCGACGACGAAGACCCTCGACGACTATCGGGGGGAGGTGGTGCTGCTGAACGTCTGGGCCACCTGGTGCGCCCCGTGCCGCGAGGAGATGCCGAGCATCGAGGCGCTGCACCGGCGCTACGGGCCGCGCGGGCTCAAGGTGGTGGCGGTGAGCATCGACGAGCCGGGGTCGGAGGACGCCATCCGCGACTTCGCCCGCCAGTTCGGCCTCTCCTTCGAGATCCTCCACGACGCGAGCGGCGACATCCAGCGCATCTACCAGACGACCGGCGTGCCGGAGACCTTCGTCATCGGACGCGACGGCATCATCCGGCGCAAGCAGATCGGCGCCACCGACTGGAGCTCGCCGGCCAACCGCGCGGTGATCGCGCGACTGCTCGGCGTGCCCGGCGACACGGCGGCCATCCCGGGCGGCGACACGGCGCGCACGGTGCCGGCGATGGCACCGGCGAGCGGAGTCGGCGCGACGCCGGCGCCGGGGGCGCGGTAGCGTGCAGCCGCGCGAGGGCCTGGCACGGCTCGGCTCCGGCGCGCGCGGATGGCTGGCCGGCGCGTTCTCGGACCACCTGCTCTACAAGGGCGCCGCGCTCTTCCTCTCGCTCGTCCTCTGGCTCGCCGTGAACGGCGAGGAGCCGTACGAGGACACGGTGCCGGTGCAGCTGGTGCTGGAGCACGACAGCACGCTGGTGCTGGTGGGCAGCGAGCCACGGATCCAGGCGCAGGTGATCGGGCCGGCGCGCGACGTGACGAAGCTGCGCCTCACCCCGCCGGAGATCCGGCGCACGATCCCCAGCGACGTCGGCGACTCGGTGCGCTTCCAGCTCTCCGCCAACGACGTCCTGGCACCGCCAGGGGTGGACGTGGACGTGCGCCGCGTGGAGCCGGGCGCGATCACGCTGCACTTCACGACGCGCGTGCAGCGGCGCGTCCCCGTGCGCTCGCGGTTGCGCGTGAGCGTGGACAGCGCGCTGCGCGCCATCGGCGGCCCGCAGCTGGTGCCGGACAGCGTCACCGTGATCGGCACCCGCGCGCGCGTCGAGGCCGTGGAGTCGATCCCGACGGAGGAGGCGGACGTCGTCATCCACGACACGCTGGGCGTGATGATGCCGCTGGACACGATGGGATTGGGCGTGCAGGTGTCGCCCGCCCGCGTGCGGGTGCGCGTCCCCGTCGTTCGCGACACGCTGCTCCCGATCCCCGCGCTGCTCCCCTGGGGCCGCCGGCCCCCCGCGCCCTGAGCCGCGCCGTGAGGCGGGTAGCGTGAGGCGGGTGGCGTGACGCGGGTGGCGTGAGGCGGATGGGCTGATGCGCGTGCTCGGCGTCGAGACCTCGTGCGACGAGACCTCCGCGGCGGTGCTGGAGGGGGAGGGGGACGACGTGCGGCAGCGGTCGCTCGTCATCCTGTCGCAGGACGTGCATCGCGTCTTCGGCGGGGTGGTGCCGGAGCTGGCGTCGCGCGCACACCTGACCGCGCTGGTGCCGGTGGTGCAGCGCGCCCTGGCCGATGCCGACGTGGGACTCGGCGACATCGACGGCGTCGCCGTGACCTGTGCGCCCGGCCTGGTGGGTGCACTGCTCGTCGGCGTCAGCTTCGCCAAGGCGCTCGCCCACGCCCGCGGCATCCCGGTGCTCGGCGTGCACCACATGGAGGGGCACCTCTTCGCGCCGTCGCTCGAGCACCCCGAGGCGCGTCCGCCCTTCACGGCGCTCCTCGTCTCCGGCGGCCACACGCTCCTCGTGGACGTGGCCGCGTGGGGCGCCTACGAGCTGCTCGGCGCGACGCGCGACGACGCGGCGGGTGAGGCCTTCGACAAGGTGGCCAAGCTCCTCGGCCTCCCCTACCCCGGCGGCCGCCACGTGGAGCGGCTGGCGCGCGAGGGGGACCCGGAGCGCTTCCGCTTCTCGCGCCCGATGCTGCGCCGCGACCAGCGCCCGGGCGACGCCGACTACCTGGACGTGAGCTTCAGCGGCCTCAAGACCGCCGTGCTGCACGCCGTGCGCGGCTCCGCGGACCTCGACGCCGACCGCGCGCACATCGCCCGCGGCTTCCAGGACGCGCTGGTGGAGACGCTGGTGGAGAAGACGGCGCGCGCCGCGCGGCTGCTCGGCCGCCAGCGGGTGGTGCTCGGCGGCGGCGTGGCCGCCAACGCGACGCTCGTCGCCGCGCTGCGGGCGCGCCTGGCCGCCGACGACATCGCCATCTTCGCCCCGAGCCCGCGGCTGGCGACGGACAACGCGGCGATGATCGCCCGCGCGGGTATATTTCGGCTCGCGCGCGGCGAGCGTTCGGGACTGGAGCTCTCGGCGCACGCGTCCATGCCGCTGCCGGGAACTGCGGCGTCTGGCGTCCAGCGTACGGCGTCCGGCGCGCGCTGAGGCCGATCCCGTCCGGCAGGCCGTGACCTCCCCGACGCCAGACGCCAGACGCTGCCTCCCATGCCTACCATCGTCCATCCCTTCAACATCCACCTCGGCAGCTTCGAGGTGACGGGCTTCGGCCTGGCGGTGCTGCTGGCCTTCGTGATCTCGCAGATCATCGCCCAGCGCGAGCTGGTGCGCCGCGGCCACAACCCGGAGCCGATCGCGGACCTCATCCTCGCCGCGGTGTTGGGCACGATCGTCGGCGGCAAGGTCTACTACGCCGTCCTCGTCGGCGACTGGGGCACGCTGCTGAGCCGCGCCGGGCTGGTGTTCTGGGGCGGCTTCACCGGCGCGGTGATCGCCGTGGCGCTCGTCATCCGGTGGAAGCGCATCCGTCCCCTGCGCATCGCCGACGTGGCCGGGATCTGCATCGCCGCCGGCTACGCGGTGGGACGCACCGGCTGCTGGGCCGTCGGCGACGACTACGGGCGGCCGTGGGACGGCCCGCTCGCCGTCGCCTTCCCGCAGGGCGCGCCGCCGTCGTACGCCGGCGTCATGAACCGCGAGTTCGGCACCGCGATCCCCGCCGGCGTCTCGCCCGACGCGCTGCTCGGCGTGCACCCGACGCAACTGTACGAGGTCGTGATGGGCCTCATCATGTTCCTGATCCTCTGGCGCCGCCGCGATCACCGCCACGCCGAGGGGTGGCTGTTCGGGCTCTACTGCGTGCTGGCGGGGATCGAGCGCTTCATCGTGGAGATCTTCCGCGCCAAGGACGACCGCTTCTTCGGCCCGTTCACGATGGCGCAGCTGATCGCCATCGGCATCCTGGCCCTCGGCGTGATCCTGATGTACGCGTTGCGGAAGCCCGGCCCCGGCCGCCCGGGGATCTACGCGGAGGGCGTGGCGCGGGCGGCGTGAGACGGCAGGGAGCAGGAAAGCAGGGAGCAGGAAACAGGAAAGCAGGAGCATCCCAAGGGTGTTCCTGCTTTCCTGTTTCCTGTTTCCTGTTTCCTACTCCCTCCTACTCGTCCTCGAAGCTCCAGTTCACCACCGGCAGCCACCGCAGCCCCGCGGGCCGATTGCCCGCGTAGTTCAGGAGCCCGAGCTGCACGCCGTGGAGCTCGTAGGCGCGATTGAGGAGGCCGATCGTCAGGCCGCGCTGCGTGCCGCGCACGTCGTTGTAGGCGGAGACGCCCACACCGTGCAGGGTGCCGTCCTCCACGCGCAGGTAGGCGCCGGCCACCGTCAGGCCGGTGACGTCCTCGCCGCCGGCCATGATGCCGGCGATCGAGAGGCCGCGCACGGTGGGCGCGCCAACGCCCACGCCGCCGATCTGGATGCCGCGCAGCGTGCCGCCGGCGCCCACGCCCAGCCCGCCGATCGTCAGCCCGGTGACGTTGCCGCCGGCACCGACGCCGAGCCCGCCCACACCGATGCCGGTCACGTCACCGCCCGAGCCCACGCCCAGGCCGCCGGCCGCGAAGCCGGTGAAGTCGCCGCCACCGCCGGCCCCGAGCCCGCCGATCACGATGCCGCGGACGTCGCCGCCCGCACCGGCACCGAGGCCGCCCACGGCGAGCCCCGTGAGCTCGCCGCCGCTGCCGACGCCCAGCCCGCCGATGCTGATGCCGCGCACGCTCCCGCCGGCGCCGGCCCCGAGCCCACCGATGGTGAGGCCGACCACGTCGCCCCCGGCGCCGGCGCCCAGCCCGCCCACCATGATCCCGCGCAGGTCGCCACCCGACCCCACGCCGGCGCCGCCGATTCCGAGGCCGACGAACTCCTCGCCGGCGCCCGCGCCGAAGATGCCGATGCCGGCCCCGCGGATGCGCGCCGCGCCGGTGAGCGGGAGCCCGAGCGCCAGCCCGTTCACCTCCCCGGTGGGCTCACCGACCGGGCTCCAGACGGTGGCGTTGATGCCGTTCACGCGCTCCAGGCGCGTGTCGCGGAAGTTGAGACGCAGGCCGGTGACGCCGCGGCTGTCACCGATGCTGATCCCCACACCGTTGACGGTGAGGTCGAGACTGCGCCGGGGCTCCTGCTCGGGCTCCTCAGTAGGCTCCTGAGCCGCGGCGATCGTGGTGGCCGCGCCGGCGAGCAGCGCGGCGAGGACGATGGACGCTCGCATGTCGTGGGGCTGGAGTTGGCAGGTCGAACGACGGCTGCGCGGTCGCGCTGGCGACCGTACGAGGGGCGGGGAGGAGCGTTTCAGAGGCAGGAAGCAGGAGACGGGGAACAGGCACACCTCCGGGATGTGCCGTCTCGCGCCGCGCGCCGCGCGCCCGGAATCTCGCGCCCCGAATCTCGCGCCCGCTGCTCGCCCTCGCGCCTCGTGCCTCGCACCTGCTCCCTGTTCCCTGCTCCCTCTCCCCTCACACCCGCTGCCGCCGTCCCCCCGCCCAGCGCATCCAGTCCGGCCGCGTGGGCCAGCCGCGGGGCGCGAAGCTGCCGCCGCGCATGATCTTCGGCTCCTCGGCGGTGACGAAGGCCGTCGGATCGTAGCGGTCCACGATCTCCATCACCTCGTCCATGTGGGCGCGCTGCACCACCGAATTCACGATCTCAACGCGTCCCTCGCGCCCGAAGCCGGCCAGCTCGGTGACGCCGTAGCCGCGCTCGCGCAGCGCCTCGGCGATCTCGACGCCGCCGTGGCGCGACGTGATGCGCACCGTCGTCAGCCCGTAGGCGAGGGCGCGCTCGATCGTGATGCCGACCATCGTCCCGGTGGCATAGCCGCCGGCGTAGCCGAGGATGTGCGGCCAGCTGTCGAGATACTTGATGGCGCTGGCCACGGCGAAGATCCAGATCAGCGCCTGGAAGAAGCCGAGCACCCCGGCTACCAGGCGCTTCCCGCGGACCGCGAAGAGGACGCGCATCGTGTCGCACGAGACGTCGACGATGCGCAGGATGAAGATGAGGAGCGCGCCGACGGGCGACGCGAAGACGGCTTCGATCTCCGGAGGCATGGCTGCGGAATCTACCGCCCCCGATCGGCCGGTGAAGGGCCGCCCCCCTCCAGCACCACGGTGGCTGCGGCCACCGTGTCGCTGTGGGTGAGCGTCACCCAGGCGGTGGTCACCCCGAGCTGGGCGGCCCGTGCCGCCGCCGGGCCGCTGAGGCGCAGCGTCGGCCGGCCGTCGGTCTCGTTGGCGACCTCGATGTCGCGCCATCCGATGCAGCGCGCCTCGACCGTGCCGGCGAGCGCCTTGAACGCCGCCTCCTTGGCCGCGAAGCGCGCCGCGTAGTGCCGCGCCGGCTCCGCGCGGGCCTCGGCGTAGGCCGCCTCCGCGTCGGTGAAGAGGCGGGTGCGGCCGCGGTCCCCGTACCGCTCGAGGAGCGCCCGGACGCGGGCGATGTCCACCAGGTCCATTCCCAGACCGACGATCATCCGCCGCGCGCCTGGCCACGACGTCCAGGAAGCCGACGCCGCGGTTCGGCGCCGCGCTCGCCGGCGGAGGCGGGCGGCGGTGCCGCCGCCAGCACCGGCAGCACCGCCAGCCAGCCGCGGTCCGCCTCGACGAAGAGGCGGGCCAGCGCGTCCACCCACTCGCGCCAGCGCAGCAGGCGCTCGGCATCGGCGGCGGCGCGCAGCCGCCCGGCCGCCGCATCCACCGCGGTCAGGCTGTCCAGCGCGCCCTCCAGCGCGTCCTCCAGCTCCGCCTCCAGCGCGCGTCGGTCCGGGGGGCTCGCCGCCTGGCGCGCTGCCGCCAGATCGTGCACCAGCGCGGCCCAGCTCGCACGGACGGTGGTGCCGGTGAAGGCGGCGAGCTGCGCCGGCCACGCATTGGCCGCGCGCGCCCGCGTGCGCGCCTCGAGCAGCGGCGCGAAGAAGCGATCGTGCTCAGTGCCGGGCACGCCGCGGCGCGCCCCCACCGCGCGCAGCGCGCGCGTGAGCTCGGGGAGCACCGTGGCGCGGCGCTCGATCTCCGCCGCCAGCGCGGCCAGCGTCGCCTCCCCCTCGAGCGCGATCGCATCCCCGCGCGGGAGGGCGAGGGTGAGCACCGCCCCCTCGCCCACACGCCGCGCGCTCACCCCCTCCAGCTGCGCGAAGCGCAGCTCCAGCGGCCGGCGCACGGCCGCGAGCACGACGGCGAGGCGGTCGTCGCCGATGGTGAGCAGCGCCGTCTCGGCCACCGTGCGGCCGCGCACGGTGCCCCGCGCCACCACCGCGAGCGGCGCCTCCGGCGGCGGCATCAGCGCTCCTCCACCACCGCGGCCACCACCGCCGCCGTGTCGGTGAGATCGGCGAAGACGGCGGCCGGCCGATGCGAGCGCAGCGCCTCCACGTCGAAGCGGCCGGTAGCCACGGCAATGGCCCGCGCACCGATGTCGCGCCCGCACTCGATGTCGTGCGGCGTGTCGCCGATGATGACGACGCGCTCGCCGTGCACCTCGATCCCCAGCAGCTCGCGCGCGCGGGCCTGCGCCACGGCCGGCAGCCGCGGCCGGTGCTCCTCGTCCGAGCCGAAGGCGTTCACACGGAAGCGGCCGATGTCGATCCCGGCGGCGGCGAGCTTCACCGCCGCGCCGTCGGCCAGGTTCCCGGTGAGCAGGCCGAGCACCACGTCGTCGCGCGCCTCCAGCGCGTCGAGCAGCGCCGGGACGCCGGGGAGCGCTTCCGCGCGGCCGGCGCCCGGTGCCAGCTCGGCGCGCAGCCCGTCGAGGTAGAGCGGCATCAGCCGCTCCATGGCGCGGTCGATGTGCGCGTCCTCGTGCCCCTCCAGGCGCATCATCTCGCGCACGATCTGGCGGTCGGTCTTGCCGTCGTAGTGGTAGCCGGGCGAGCCCGGCGTGCCGAAGACGTGCGTCAGCGCGCGCTCCATGGCGCGGCGCCCCGCGCCGTCGCTCCGCAGCAGCGTGCCGTCGATGTCGAAGAGAACCAGCCTGCGCACGACCGAGGTGGGGGACGAGGTGGGACGGGATCGGTCAGCCGGCGCGCCGCGTGAGCAGCAGGCCGGCCAGGATGAGCACCGCGCCGAGCAGCTGGAAGGGCGCCGGCGTCTCGGCCAGGAAGGCCCACGCGACGAGCAGCGCGATCACCGGCTGCAGGTTGGAATACATGGCCGTGCGCGTGGGGCCGAGGGTGCGCACGCCGCGGTACCAGAAGAGATACGCGAGCACGAGGGCCCCCAGTCCGCTGTAGACGACGGCGCCGGTGCCCGCCCAGCCGAGCGTGGCCCACGGCGCCGCGATCAGCGCCGGGACCGCGAGGAGCGTCAGCGGCACGGTGCCCCCCACCATCGTCACGGCGGAGAGCAGCACGCCGTCCACGCGCTCGGTGTACGGCTTGAGCAGCACGGTGTAGAGCGCCCACGCCACGCACGCGCCGAGCACCAGCAGGTCGCCGCCCACCGATGCCCCACCGAGATGCGTGCGCGAGGTGCTGAGCACGATGAGGCCGATGCCGGCGATGGAGAGCGCGATGCCGAGCGCGCCGCGCGCGCCGATCCGCTCCACGCCGCGCACGCGGCCGATGAGGGCGACGAACGCGGGGGTCGCGGCGAGCACCAGCGCGGCATTGCCGGCGCGCGTCAGCGCCACCCCCTGCACGAACAGATACTGGTAGACGCCGTTGCCGAGCACGCCGAGCAGCAGCAGGGCGACGACGTCGCGCCGGGTGGCGCGCCGACGGCTGGCGAGCACCAGGCCGCCCAGCGCCACCGAGGCCAGCAGCATGCGCGCAGCGTTGAAGGCGAGCGGCGGCACGACCTCGGTGCCGAACTTCACGACGCTGAAGTTGACCCCCCAGATGACCGCCATCGCGACGAGCAGCAGGTCGGTGAGGCCATGACCGTGGGCGTCCGCCGGCGCGACGCGCAGCTGCAGGTCGACGGCGAACGCGGGCGGCTCGCGCGGCGGCTCGCGCGGCGGGGCGCCGGCGTCGGCTGGTGGAACGGCGCGGATGGGCTGGTGCGTCACGGAGGGGAAACGGCGGGCGCCGCGCTCAGCTGACCAGCCCGCCCGACGGCATGACGCCCGGCGGGACGAACGGCGCGGCGGCGGTGCGGACGTGCAGCGGCACCTGCGTCGCGGCGCGGTCGTCCACGCTGACGTGCATGGTGTAGGAGCCCGCCTGGTCCAGCGGCAGGTCCACGGCGGCGATCAGCGGCAGGTCCATCCCCGTCCCGCCGAGCGGCGCCGCCTGGACCTCCACCTGCCCCTGTGTGTTCCATAGCTCGTCCCCCGACGGGCTGATCCAGCGCAGGGTGAGCACGTGCGTGCCGACGTCCATCTCGTCGCCCTTCAGGTGCACGACGAGGTTGGCGCGCCGGTGCACGGTGGGGAGCGTCGCCACCTGCACGGCGTCGAAGACGCCGAGGATGTTGAGCTTCCCCTCCTGCGAGAGGTTGGCCGCGTCGGCGAAGAGGGCGAAGGAGACTTGCATGTCGGGAATCTTAGACGCCTGGGAGGTGGGGAGGCAGGGGACGTCGCGACCGTCCGCGAGGAGCGGCCGCCGCGCGGGCGGCTACCAGGGCAACCGCCGCGCCACGCGGAAGTTGCCGGCGAGCATGGTGACGTAGGCGTCGTCCGTGGCCGCCAGGCGCTCCACCGCGTAGCCGCCGCGACCCAGAGAGAGATGCACCATGCGCCCGTCGCCGGTGGCGATCCCGACATGCGTGATGCGGCCGTCGGCGCGCTCCGAGAAGAAGAGCAGGTCGGCCGCACGCAGGGCATCGGCGTCCGTGAACGGGGCGGCGCCCGCCAGCGCCTCCCCCTCCAGCGCCTGCTGCCAGGCGTCGCGCGGCAGCGCCAGCCCGTGCAGCGCGAAGACGCTCTGCACGAGCCCGGAGCAGTCCGCGCCCCAGGGCGTCACGCCGCCCCACTGATAGCTGGTGCCGGCGAAGCAGCGCAGCGCCGTCTCGACGGCCGCCGGCGCACGACGCGGGAAGCGGCGCTCGAGCTCCTCGGGCGCGACGGTGTCGCCCCGCACCACCCGCTCGCCTGGCAGGAGCAGCGCACCGAGCGGCAGCCGCCGCGCGCCGAACGGCCCCTCCACCACGCAGCCGAGCGAGGTGGGTGCGGCGTCGTACCAGCGGCCGGCCGCGGGGCCGAGCGCGGCGGCCGGATCGGCCAGGTAGCCGGTGTGCACCCACCCTTCGTAGCCGTCGGCGCCGGCGACGCGCACCCATGAGCCCTCGCGCGTCAGCACGCTGAGCGGATGGCCGGCCAGCGCCTGCGTCACCTGCGATGCGGAGACGCGCGGCTCCGCCACCAGCGGCGCGATCGGCGCCCGCACCACGAGCACGTCGCCACCGCCGGCCGCGAGGTGACGGCCGGCGCGCATGCCGAGGGAGCGGTCGGGAGACACGGCGGCGCGATCCGTCAGCGAGGCGCTGGGGCCGGCGGCGCGTCGTCCGCCAGACCGCGAATGCCGTCGCGGCCGCGTGCCAGGCGCACGGCGCGCTCGATGGCGCGCTCCAGCGCCTCCACCGCCAGCCCCTCGGCGGCGAGCAGCTCGAGCGGCGCCGCCTCGGTGTCGCCGGCCATCGGCATGGGCGAGAGCGCGAAGACGACGTCGCCGTCGAAGGAGGTGCCGGTGGGCGTGATGCGGCGGTGCAGCGCCGCGGTGGCCGCGGTGGCCAGCTGGCGCAGGGCGAGCCGCGACAGCGGCCGGTTGGCGGCGACGACGCAGAGCGTGGTGTGGTGCCCGGCCGCGGCCGGGCCGGCGAGGAAGCGCGGCGCCGCGGTGGCGGCCGCCAGCGCGAGCGCGCGCGTGTCGGCGAAGCCGCCGTCGGCCGCCCGCGCGCCGGCGAGGATGCGCCCGGCCGCGTCGCGCACGTCGCCGAAGGCGTTGACGGCCGCCATCGCCGCCACCGCCAGCCCGTCCGGCGTGCCGGCCAGCGCGCACCCGAAGCCCCCCTTCATCGCGCCGGCAGGCCCGAGCCCCTTCCCCACCGTCGCGCCGGTGCCGACGCCCACGCTCCCTTCCGCGAACCCGGCGGCGCGCGCCGCGTCGGCCGCGGCGTAGGCCATGGCCGGCGTGGGGCGCGCGTCGAAGCGCCCGAGCGGCGCGAGGTCGAAGATCACTGCGGCCGGCACGATCGGCACCACGCCGGCGCCGACGTCGAAGCCGCGGCCGCGCTCCTCCATCCAGCGCATGACGCCCCCGGCCGCCTCCAGCCCGTACGCGGAGCCGCCGGTGAGCACCAGCGCGTCGATGCGCCCCACCAGGTGCGCCGGGTCGAGCGCGTCGAGCTCGCGCGTGCCGGTGGCGCGCCCCACCACCGCCGCGGCGGCGCGCAGCGGCGCGTCCACGCCGCGCACGACCGTGAGCCCGGTGGCGCCGTCGGCATCGGTGGCGTGGCCGACGGCGAGGCCGAAGGGCGCCAGGTCCACCCCTGGCGACCGCTCGTCCTGCGCGTCCACCTCGTGTAGCCTCATGCGTCCTCCACGTGCTGGCGCAGCAGGTCGCCCAGCTCCTCGAGCAGGAAGGGCTTGCTCACCACCGGGCAGCCGGTCGCCTCGACGAAGGCGCGCGTGCGGTCGCTGCGCACGTCGCCGGTGACGAAGATGACGCGCCCGGCCTGCTCCGCGTCGTGCTCGACGAGCTCGCGGTAGACGGCGTCGCCCGCCAGGTCGGGCATGCGGAGATCGAGCAGCACCGCGTCGAAGTGCCGGTCGCGGAGCCGGGCCAGCGCGGCGCGCCCGCCGCCCACGGCCTCCGCGTCGTACCCCTCGCGGCCGAGGAAGCGGAGCAGCGCCAGGCGCACCGCCTCCTCGTCGTCCACCACCAGCACGCTGCGGCGCGTCGGTGCGCCGCCCGCCGGCTCCGCGGCGGCCGCGGGGCGCGCCACCGCGCCGCTGGCCCGCCGCACCGCCGGCTCCGCGAGCGGCAGCTCGACGACGAAGGTGGCGCCGTGACCCGGCTCGCTCTCCACCGTCAGGCGCCCGCCGTGCTCGCGCACGATGCCGTGCGAGATCGAGAGGCCGAGCCCGGTGCCCTTCCCCACCGGCTTGGTGGTGAAGAAGGGATTGAAGATGCGGCCCTGCTGCGCGGGGGCGATCCCCGGGCCGGTGTCGCTCACGCTCACGAGCAGCCGGTCGTCGTCGCGCCGCGTGCGCAACGTCAGCCGCCGCGGGCCGTCCCAGTCCTGCAGCGCGTGCTCGGCGTTGGTCACCAGGTTGAGCACCACCTGGTGCAGCTGGTGCTCGTCGGCGCGGGTGAGCGGGAGCGCGGGGTCGAGGTCGAGCACCACCTCCACCTGCTGCGCCCGCAGGGCGTAGCGCCGCAGCTCCGCGACGGTGCGCACCACGCGGTTGAGGTCCACGACGGTGCGCACCGCCTCGTGCTCGCGAGCGAAGGTGAGGAGGTTGCCGACGATCTTGGCGGCGCGGCGCGCCTCGGCGTGGATGGTGGCGGCCGCCTGCCGCTCCTCGCCCTTCACGTCCGGCGCCTCCACCAGCAGCTCGGCGAAGGCCATGATGCCGGCCAGCGGGTTGTTCAGCTCGTGCGCCACGCCGCTCACCAGCTGCCCCACCGCCGCCAGCTTCTCCTGCTGCAGCAGCTGCGCGGCGCGGATCCGCTCGTCGGTGACGTCGCGCAGCACGGCGAAGCCGCCCACCACGCGCCCCTCCTCGGTGATCGGCGCGGTGATCACCGAGCAGACGCGGAGCCGGCCGCCACGGTCGCGGTAGCGAATCTCGCCGCGCACGCGCTGCCCGCGCAGGGTGTCGTCCCAGAGGGCGCGGGCGGCGGCGCGGTCCTCCGGCTCCACGAACTCGGTGGCCGGCCGGCCCACCAGCTGCTCGGCGCTGCGGCCCAGGGCGTGGACGAGCGCCGGGTTGACGCTGGTGAGGCGCCCCTCGGCGTCCACCGCGCAGACGCCGTCGGGCGCCGCCTCGAGCAGACGCGCATGGCGCGCCTCGGAGCGGGCGAGGGCGGCAGCGCGCTCGCGCTCCTCGGTGACGTCGCGCAGCGAGGCCACCACCGTGGTGGCGCCTGCGGGCTCGCGGAGCGGCGCGGTGGCCACCGCCACCAGCCGCCGCTCGCCGTCCGGGCGCACGACCACCGTCTCGTAGTGCTGCGGCTCGCCGGCCATCGCCCGCGTCTCGAAGTCGGCGACCCGCTCGCGCTCCTCGCAGGCCACCAGGTCGGCCACCGGAACGCCGACCAGCTGCTGGCGGGCGAAGAGCGCGGCGGCGGCCGGGTTGGCGAGCTCGATGCGCCGGGCCGCGCCGGTGATGACGATCGCGTCGCTCGCCGTCTCCACCACCAGCCGGTAACGCTCCGAGAGCGCGTGCACCGCCGTGACGTCGTCGAAGGTGACCACCGCGCCGCCGTGCGGATGCGGCGACGCCACCAGCTCGTAGACGCGGCCGCGCGCCGCCGAGCGCACCGAGCCGCGCGCCACCACGCCGTCACGGAGCGCCGGCCGCAGCAGCGTCGCGGCGGTCGCCGCAGCCTCGGCGTCGGCGGCGAAGAGCGTCTCCACGAGGAGCGCGCCGACGAGCGTCGCCGGCTGCTCGACACCGGCCAGCTCGGCCGCGCGCACGTTGCAGCGCGTCACCTGGCCGCGCGCGTCGAGCAGCGCCATCCCGGTGGCGATCGCGTCGAAGGCCACCGCCCACTCGCGCGTCCCCTCCGCCACCTCCTCGTACAGCCGGGCATTGACGATGGCCACCGCCGCGTGATCGGCCAGGCGCCGCAGCACGCGCGCGTCGCCCGCCTCGAAGGGCGTCACGCGGTTGAGCACGACGAGCGTGCCGATGGCGCCGGTGGCCGTGACCAGCGGCATGATGAGGAGTCGGTGCGCACGCGCGGCGCGCTGTGCCGGGCGGTAGGTGCGCGGATCGGTGCGCGTGTCGTTGACGATCAGCCCCTCCCCGCTGCGCAGCACCACCCCGGCCAGGCTGGCGTTCTCGGGAAGGCACATGCCGGTGAGGACGTCGGCGTACCCGCTGACCGCCACCACCTCCAGGAACTCGCCGCTGCGCAGCGCGATGAAGGCGCCCTCGGCGCGCAGCACCGCGGTGGCGTGGCGCAGCGTCAGGCGGAGCACGTCGTCCAGGCGGAGCGAGGCCCCGACGGCCTGCGCCACCTCGGCCAGCGCCTCGCTCTGGCGGCGCTCGAGGCGGCTCTCCTCGCGCGCCCGCACGAGCGCCAGCGCCGACGCCGCCGGCGCGGCCAGGGCACGCAGCAGATCCTCGTCGTCGGCCGCCGCCGGGCGCCCGCGATGCACGATCACCGCACCCACCAGCTGCAGGCCGACGAGCAGCGGCGCGCCGAGCAGTGGTGCGCCCGCCACGGCGCCGCCGCGGGCGGTGCGGCCGGTGCGCGCCAGCTCGGCCAGCAGCGCGGCTTCCGCCGCCGTGGCGACGACGGCCCCGCTCCCCCACTCGTCTCCCTCGTCGGCGCGCATGGCGGCGGTGAGCGCCCCCGTCTCCGGGTCCGTCCGTGCCACGAGCACCGCCGCCGCGCCGAGCAGCCGGCGCACCTGACGCGCCACCTCGTGCAGCAGCTCGCGCTCCTCCGACGAGCGGCCGAAGGCCACCGCCGCCTCGGCCAGCCGCTGCAGCGGCGCGTCGGCCCCGTCGCGGGGCGAGTCAGCCGCCGACGTGCCGGTCACGGTCGCCCCGCGCCGGCCGCGGCGCGCGCCGCGGCGTGGACCGGGAGCCTGGCGAGCAGGCGGCGGGTGGGGTGGCTCATGCGGCGAAGCGGGTGGGAACGAGGAGACGGGCGGCCAGCGGGTCCACGTGCACGTCGAGCGGGCCGGCACCCAGCAACTCGCCGTCCGCCTGCGCCGGCTGGGGCGGATCGGTCTCGATGCGGATCTCCCGCCCCGGCACCCAGAGCATGTAGGGCACCGCGCGGAAGTCGGCGCGGAAGAGCCGCAGCATCATGTGCAGCGTCTCCTCGGTGCTCTCCGGCGAGAAGACGCACACGTCCAGCACGCCGTCATCCTGGCGGATGCCGGGGCCGAGCGTCAACAGGCGATTCAGCACCGTCCCGAAGTTGGCCACCATCACCGCCGTCGCGCTCCGCTCGTAGACCCGGCCGTCCACCGTGGCCCGCACGGCGAACCGCTCCCGGCGCAGGAGCAGCTCGTCGCTCGCCGCCAGGGCGTAGGCCAGCACGCCGAGCCGCCGCTTCCACTCCGCCGGCGTCCGGGCGATCATCTGTGCGTCCGCCCCCACCCCGGCGGCGAAGGCGAAGCGCTGCCCGCTGGCCAGGCATCCAAGGTCCACCCGCGCCTCGCTCCCCGCCAGCAGGGCGTGGACCGCCCGCCCTACGCCGAGCGGGATGCCGAGGGTGCGCGCCACCAGGTTGCCGGTGCCGCCGGGCAGGATGCCGACGCGCACGCCGCTCCCCGCCAGCGCGCCCACGACCTCCATCGCCGTGCCGTCGCCACCCAGCGTGAACACCGCATCGTAGTCGGCCGCGCGCGCGGCCGCCACGCTGGCGGCGTGGCCGGCGGCCGCGGTCCGCACCTCGTCCACCGCCACCCGGGCCCGCGCGAACGCGGCGTGTGCCCGGTCGAGCAGCGCCGCGCCGCGCCGCGACGCCGGGTTCACGACGAGCAGCACCGGCCCGGTGACGCGCCGCGCGGCCGGCGCCGCGTCGCTCAGAAGCGCCACGTCTTGAAGAGATCGAACGTCCACTGCCGGGGCGTCGGCGTGAAGCCGCGGGCGTTGATCTGCCGGCTGCAGAAGAGCTGGCTCGTCGGCGGCTCCACGCCGGCCGACAGGCTGAGCCCCCCGCCCAGCCGGTAGTCCACCTTCACGCCGATCGACTCGGCGAAGTCCTGCGCGTTGAACGAGGCGCCCCCCACCACGTTGCCGAGCTGGCAGAGTCCCGCGTTGGCGGAGACGTAGACGCGGTCGGTGAGCTGCCGGCCGACGTCGAGCCGCGTCCCCGCGAGGATGCCGGCGCCCACCGACCGCAGGCTCTGCGTGTCGCTCGACTCCAGCCCGGAGGTCTGGAACTGCACGACGTCGAACAGGCCGCCCGCCGCGCGGTCGCCCAGGTAGCTGCCGAGCGAGGCCAGCGCCAGCCGCGCGGCCGTCACCTCGCTCGACTGGTCGGCCCCGAGGGCGAACGAGGGCGCGCCGGTGACGAGGTAGCTCACCGCGTCGCTCTCGGAGAGCGTGAGGCCGCTCTCGCCGCCGGCGAAGCCGCCGGTGAGCTTGAGCTGCGGCCGGGACAGCGTGCCGCCGATGACGGCGCGCACCTCCACGTCCTGCCGCGCCGACTGGCGGTCGAACTGCCGCACCGTGTGCACGGCGACGATGTCGAGCGTGGGGTTGAGGTCCGGCTCGCCGAAGAAGCGCAGCGACCCGCGCTCGATGACGAACGTCCGCTGCACGACGCCGAGGTTGAGGCGGTAGGTGCCGCGGTTGGCGGTGAGGATGCCGTCCAGCGCGAGGCTCGTCTCGCCGGTGCGCGAGCGCGGGTCGCGCGCCGTGGTGACGTTCACCCGTCCACCCAGGTTGATGCTCGCCTCGGGGCCGCGCAGCCAGACGTCGTCGCCCATCTCGATCCCGACACCGCGCAGCGTGAGGTTGCGCAGCAGCGCCGACGGCGCGCCGGGGAGCACCGAGCGGTCGGCGAACATCGTCGTGTCGACGAGGCTCAGGAACTCGGGGTCGTCCAGGTCCACCACCTGCTTGCGCGAGAACTCCGGCAGGTAGATGGTGCCCCGCTCCACGCGCACGCCGCCGCTCAGCGTGGCGTCGGAGAGGCGGCCGGTGAGGCGCAGGTCCGGCGTCGTGGAGATGTCGAGGTCGGCCAGCCGCGGCCGGTCCACGGCGTGGAAGTCGCGCGCCGTGAGCGTGAGGTCGAAGGTCGGGTCGGCGTAGTCGGCCAGGCCGATGCCGCCGGCGAGCGTGAGCGAGGCGTCGCGCTCGCGCCCGCTCGCCGCCGAGAGGCGGCGGATGGCCACGCTGTCGCCGAGGAAGGCGACGTCCGCGCCGACGCGGCGCAGGGTGATCCCGGCCTGCGGCAGGGTGAGCGTACCGTCCGTCACCTGCAGCGCGCCCTGCAGCGCGGGGCGGCGCAGCGTGCCGTCGAGGTCGAGGTTGAGCGTGAAGGTGCCCGACGCGTCGCGTACGGCAGTGGTGAAGCCCTCCAGCACCGAGAGATCCACGCGCTCCGAGCGGATGTCGCCGTCGATCGGCTCGTCGAGCACCCGCTGGCGGCGTGGCATGAGCGCCAGGTCCAGCGGGAGGGTGGCCTGGGCGCGCAGCAGCACGGTGTCGCCGCGGGCCAGCCCCAGCTCGGCATGCAGCCGCTCCTCGGCGTAGCTGCCGTGCAGCGTGGCGCGCGCCAGCCGCACGTCGCCGAAGCGCGCGCCGGCCAGCGCGCCGTCGAAGGTCATCGTCGGCGTCGCGCGCAGGCCGCGCAGGTCGAGCGCGAAGGCGCCGGTGCCGTCGAGGCTCGTCGCACTCTGCGCCAGCAGCCCCACGTCGCGCAGCGGCACCGCCCCGGCACGCACGCCGAAGACGAGCGAGTCCACCACCGGGATCACGCCCGCCGCCACCACGCGTCCCCCGGAATCGCCGCGCAGCGCCAGCGAGTCGAGCGTGAGGCCGTAGCGGTCCAGCCGCAGCTGCGTCGGCCGCTCCAGCCGCCAGCGGTCGCCTCCCACGAGCACGCTCGCCGTATCGATGGCCACCAGCGTGCTGTCGCCGGCGTGGTGCAGGTCGGCCGTGACGACGGCGCGCGGGCCGGTGGCGCTGCGCGTCTCCAGCCGCACGCGCGCCGCCTCGGCCGAGCGCACGTCGGCGGTCAGCGTCGCGCTGGCCAGGCGCACGCCCGCCACCGTCGCCGTGTCGAGCGTCAGCCGCACGGGGCCGCGCGGCCGCCCCAGCACGTCGGCCAGCGCGAACTGGCCGTCCAGCCTCGCGGCCCGCGTGCCGGTCACGTTGAAGCCGCTGCCGCGCACCAGCCCGGTGAGCCCCACCCCCTCGGCGGAGCCGGAGAGCACGCCGCTCACGGTGAGCGCGCCGGTGAGCGAGTCCACCGCCGCGCCGGGCTCCGCGTCGGCCAGCAGGTAGCGGCGCAGCCCACCCAGCGAGTCCACGCGCAGCTCGTACGCCACCGAGTCCGGCTGCGACGCCACCAGCCCGAGTCCGCCGGTGGCCGACAGCGTCAGCGCCGACGACGCCAGGTGCAGCGTGTCGATCGCCATCCGCCCGTCGCCGAACGCGGCGCGGACGAGCGAGGGGTGGACGCGCACGCTGTCCACCAGCGAGCGGTCCAGCTCCACCGCCAGCGTGCCGCCGAGCGTGGCGAGCGAGTCGCCGGCCAGGTCGAAGGTCGAGCGCGACGTGAGCAGGGTGGGCGGCACGTCCAGCCGGTTGAGCAGCGTCGCCAGGTCCAGGTGCGACGTGGTGAGCGTGCCGGCGGCCGCGTAGCGCGGTCCGAAGAGGTCGAAGCGCCCCTCCACGCCCAGCTCCCCGCCGGCGCCCGTGAGCAGCGTCATGAGCTGCAGGTCGTCCAGCGTGCCCTGCACGCGCAGCGGCCCCACGTAGCTGCCCCGCAGCGGCATCGCCGGATACGACCGCGCCAGCGTGGTGAAGGAGAGCGGCTGCGCGACGAGATCCACGTCGTAGCGGATGAAGTCGTCGCCCAGCGTGACGCGGCCGTTGCCGGTGAAGCGGCTCGGGTCGGCCACCCCGTCGCGGTGGAGCACGTCGGCGTCGCGAAAGCGCACGTCGAGCCACGACGAATCGAGCGTAGCGCGCCCGCTCACCACGCCGCCCAGGCGCGGGAACTCGGGGTTGACGTACTCGATCGTCCGCAGGTCCAGCTGGTCCACGTTCACGCGGAAGCCGCGGAAGACGGCGAGCGCGGGGTCGCGGATGTCCAGCTCCCCGCGCCCCGAGCCGCGCGTCACCGCGCCCGGCACGTGCGCGTCGCGGAAGACGAGCGATGCGCTGTCCACGCGGAAGCGCGTCAGTGGCCCGCCCCGCCCGCGCACCATGCCGGTGAGCGTCCCCTGCCAGTCGTACGGGAAGGGGCCGCCCGCCAGCGTGCGCAGCAGGTCCACGTCCACCGGCTCGGCGCGCAGCGCCACGTCCGTCACCGCCAGCACCGGCCCGCCCACGCCGTACGTCATCCGTCCCAGCAGCCGCGAGCCGGTCGTGCGCACGTCCAGCTCGTGCAGCGCGTACTGCAGCACGTGCAGGTCGTCGGGATCGTTGTGGATCTCGAGCAGCATCGAGCCGCCGCCGGTGCGCGGCAGTGTGGGGTAGACCCACGCCACGTCGCGCAGCGACACCGAGTCGCCCATGACGCGGATGTCGTAGCGCACCGGCAGGCCGCTCCCCCACCAGATCTTCCCGGTCGCGCTCCCGGTGGAGGCGGGCAGGTCGAAGTGCGGGATGTCCAGCCACACCGAGTCGCCGTGCAGCCGCACCTCGCCCCGCATGTTGCGGACGGCGACGGGCGGGTCGGACTCGCGCACCGCCATGCGCGCGATCTCGAAGCGTCGTCCGGTGACGGTCGGCGAGGCCAGCTGCACTCCCGACGACGCCCAGTCGATGTCCGTCCAGCGCCAGGTGCGTGCGTACGCCGTATCGTTCGAGGTCGGGGCGTCCAGCGTCCAACCGATCTCGGCGTCCTCGCGGGCCAGGTTGAACGCCACCGCGCTGTCGCGTCGCGCGCCGCGCAGCGAGTCGGCCGGGTGCCAGGGCATGGTCAGCAGGAACTGGCCGTCCACCACCGTCGCGCTGTCGATGACGACGAAGTCGCCGAAGCTGCGGCGGTGCTGCCCCGGTGGCGCCTTGGGCCCCGACGGGAAGATACGGCGGAAGTTCCACTGCCCGTTCTCGTAGCGCTTCAGGTGCACCACCGGCCGCGTCACCGTCACGTGCTCGAGCAGGAGGCGGCGGTCCAGGATGTCGCGCGGGTCGTAGCGCAGTGTGATCGGGCCGGCGGCCACGAAGAGCGAGTCGTCGGGGCCGCGGATCTCGATCGAGTCGATCGTCACGCCGGTGAGCAGCCCGCCGGTGATCGTCCCCAGGTAGAGCCGCCCGTGGATGCGGTCGGCGACCTGCTCCTGCACCAGGTCGCGCACCACCCGGCGGCCGTACGCCGTCTGCGTGACGCCCACCACGACCAGCGCGGCCAGCAGCCCGAGCACGAGCAGCACGCCGGCGCTGGCCAGCACGACGACGCGGCGGCGCGACATGGCCACGTCAGAACGCCTGGCCGATCGAGAAGTGCAGCGCCAGCCGGCGCAGCAGCCCGCTGCCGCGGGTCGGCCGGAAGGTGGCCGGGCAGGCGCGCCCGCTGCTCTCCTGCACCGCCACCAGCCGCCCGTCCACCAGCTGGTCGGTGACCGGGAAGCCGTTCGTCGGGCTCACGCAGTAGAGCGGCGCCACCGCCGCGTCCAGCGGGGCGTCGAAGTACGCCGCCCCGGCCGCGAGCGCGTACGGGTTGTAGCCGACGTCCACCCGCAGCGGCCCCACCGGCGAGCTCACGCGCACCCCCACGCCGGGCGTCCACTTCAGCCCGTGCGGCGTGAGATCGATGCCCGACGACACCTTGCCCGCGTCGGCGAAGAGGGTGAACTCCACCAGCTCCGGCCACAGCGGGCTGCGCGCGCGCAGCTCCAGGTTGGCGACGATCACCGAGTTCCCGCCGAGCGGCACGACGCGCGCGTAGCCGCTGTCGGCCGAGGCGCGGAAGACGCGCCGCGTCTCGCCACTAGGGAGCGTGACGGTGACCGTGTCGTACTGGTTGGCCAGGTACGCCACCGGCCCCAGCTCGTTCTGGCGGAAGCCGCGCACGGTGCTCGGCCCGCCGGCGTAGAGGCGCTCCTGCGGCGGCACGAAGCGCGCGCCCCCCGCCTCGAATCGGGAGCCGAGCACCGCGCCCATGCGCAGCCGGCCGGCCAGCACCACGCCGTCGCTCAGCGGCACGTACCCGGAGACGTTGCCGGTGACCTGGTTGAACTCCTGCAGCGGATCGGAGCCGATGGCGCGCGAGGCGTGCCGAAGGTCGAGGCGAACGATGCTGCCGCGCGTCGGCTCCACGGGGTCGTCGGTGCGCGCCCGCTCGGCGGACAGCCCGAGTACGGCCAGGCGGCGGAACTCGGTGACGCCGCGCCGGTCCTCGTCCGTGCACAGGTTGAAGGCGGCGCAGAAGAGCGCCGGCTGCGCCTGCGTGCGCCCGTACTCCAGCGTGTACGAGCCGGTGAGCGGCACGCCGAGGCCGCGCGGCCAGCTGCGCGTCAGCCCCAGCGCCACCGGCGTCGTGCGCAGGAACGCCTTGAACTCCGAGCGGCGCTCGCTGTACAGCGTCATCGTCGGGAAGGTGAGCCCGAAGAGCACCGGCGTGCGCAGCGTGGCGCCCACGTAGTAATTCAGCGAGTCGCTGTAGATGTCGTCGCGCACCTCGGGAAAGCAGAGCGACTCGGCGCCGTTCAGCGGCGCGCCGACGCCGATCTTGGACATGCGGGCGTTGAGCTCCAGCCGCCGCGCCTGGTGCAGGAAGTTGACGTCCGTGTACTCGCCGCTGAGGCGGAAGCAGTCGAGCGTGCCGTAGCCGACCCCCGCGCGGGCGCTGTGCATGTACGTCTCGCGCAGCGCGACGTGCACGTCCACCGTGGAGTCCACCGCCGCCTGGCGCGCCGAGTCGAGCGCGATCTCGACGTGGGCGAAGGCGTCCGTCTCGTAGAGGCGCCGCTGGGCGGCCACGAGGTCGCGCTCGCGGTACCGCTGGCCTGGCTTGAGCCCCAGCAGCCGGTGCACGACCCCGTCCGGCACCTGCTGGGTGCTCCCCTCCCGCGGCGTGACCGCCACCTCGATCTCGCCGAGGTGTGCCAGCGGCCCGGGGACGACGTCCAGCTCCACCGCGGCGCTGCGCGTCGGCACGTGGGTGCGGAAGCCGGAGAAGGCGTCGGCGTAGGGATAGCCGTCGTCGCGCAGCCGGCGCACCAGCGCGTTGCGCGCCGAGTCCAGCGCGTACTGATCCAGCCGGTCCCCCTCGTGCAGGCCGAGGGTGGCGAGCAGGCGCCCGCGCGCCGCCACCGAGTCCAGCCCCGTCACGGTGAGCGTGTCGATGCGCAGCGGCGGCCCCTCGCGGATGGCGAAGCGCACCGCGATGGCGTCCTCGCCCACCGCGCGCACGGTGGTGTCCACCGCCACCTCGGGGAAGCCGCGCCGGCGGTAGTAGAGGATGAGGCGGGCGACGTCGAGCCGCAGCTCCTCGCGCGCCACGCAGCGGCGCGTCCCCACCACGCCGAGCGTGCGGCGCAGCCAGCCGGACGGCGTGACGACCACCCGGCGCGCTAGCTCGGCGTCGGGAAAGGTGGTGTTGCCCGTGAACGCGAGGCCGCGCACCTCCACGTCACCGGGGTCGCACGCCGTCTCCTGCGCGCGGGCGACGCCCGGCACGAGGAGGAGCATCAGGAGCCAGAGGAGCGCCGGGCCCCACGCCGCGCCGCCGCGACGGCGGCCGCGCGCCCCGGCGGCGGCGGGCACGGTCAAACGTCGGGCGGTCGGCGGCTCAGATGCGTGCGCGCCGTGCCGGAGATGTCGAGCGGGGTGCGCTGCAGGAAGACCCAGGCGACATAGAACGCCGCCGCGCCGACGCCGAGCGCGACGCCGACGGCGGGCAGCAGCTCGCTCGGCGCGAGGTGGCGGCGGTAGGTGTAGGGCGTCGACGGCGGCGTCTCGCGAACACGGGGGCTCGGCATGGTCATCCTCTTACACTTCCTCGACCAGAATGGTGCCCGCGCCGCGCGCCTTCGCGCGCCGCTTCACGTCGGCCGCCTGGGTGCCGAGATGGCTCGTCGAGACCCACCGCTCGGGCCGCACGAGCAGGATCGCCGTGGAGAGCCGCGCCAGCGGGAAGAGGCGCACCTGCCCGTCGCGCCCGGGCCCGGAGAAGGCGCCCAGCGCCAGCGCCTCGCTCCCCACGGCGCGCCCCATGACGTCGCGCAGCCGCCGCGCCGCCTCGCGCGCGATCGCCTCCCCCTCCTCCTGGTCGGTGATGACGAGGAAGTCGTCGCCGCCGATGTGCCCCACGAAGTTCGCGTCGAAGCGGCCGGGCACGGAGTCCGCCGCCTCGGTGAGCGCGACGCCGAACTCGCGGATGACGCGGTCCGCCACGCTGAAGCCGAACAGGTCGGCGAACGGCTTGAAGTTGTCGAAGTCCAGGTAGAGCACGGCGAACGGCTGCCCGCGCGCCACCCGGCGCTCCAGCTCGTTCTCGATCGCGTGCCCACCCGGCAGCCCGCTCGTCGGGTTGCGGTCCCCCTCGCGCTGCACCAGCCGCAGCAGCGCCGAGACGCGGGCGCGCAGCTCGCGCGGGTCGAACGGCTTGGGCAGGTAGTCGTCCGCCCCCGCCTCGAACCCCTCGAGCTTGGACTCCACCTCGCCGTGCGAGGTGAGCATCAGCACCGGGATGCGCGAGGTGAACGGGTTGCGCTTGATGGCGCGGCAGACCTCGAAACCGGTCATCCCCGGCATCGCCAGGTCCAGGATGAGGAGGTCGGGCTCGCGTGCCTGCACGGCGGCGAGCGCCGACAGACCGTCGGGCGCCAGCGCGACCTCGTGCCCGCTCGACTGGAGGAGGTCGCGCACCATGAGGCGCATGTCCTCGTTGTCGTCGGCGAAGAGGAGATAGCTCACGAGGGACGCGGCACGATTGACGCTGCTGGAAGGGCCCGGTAAGTTTGCCCGCTTCGGCCCGGCTGTCAACGGGCCGACCCTCATAAGTGATTCAGGCGTATGCACATCCCCCCGCCCGTCCGACGTCGGCTCGCCGGCGCCCTGCTGCCCGTCGCGGTGCTGCCGCTCGCCCTCCTCGCCGTCGGCTGCCGCGGCGGCGACGCCACGCCCGACCGGCACACCCTCATCGACTCGCGCGACACCTACGACCCGCGCTCCCTCGACCCCGCCCTCTCCACCGACGTCCCCACCGGCCGCGCCGTCTCCTACCTCTTCGACGGCCTCACGCGCTTCACGCCGGACGCCCAGCTCCAGCCCGGGCTGGCCGAGCGCTGGGAGGTCTCGCCCGACGGGCGCGTCTACACCTTCCATCTCCGTCACGGCGTCGCCTTCCACGACGGCACGCCCCTCGTCGCGCAGCACGTGGTGAAGAGCTTCGAGCGGGTGCTCGACCCGGCCACGCGTGGTGGACGCGGCTGGCCGCTCTATCCCATCCGCGGCGCACGCGACTACGAGCAGGGGCGGCTGCGGAGCATCTCCGGCCTCCGCGCGCCCGACGACAGCACCGTCGTCATCGAGCTCGAGCAGCCGCTGGCCGTCTTCCCGAAGCTCCTCGCCATGCCCGTGGCGGCCATCGTCCCCGCGCCGGTGCCGGCCAGCTTCGGCCAGCACCCGGTGGGCACCGGCCCGTGGAAGCTCGTCGAGTGGCGCCACGACGATTATCTCCGCTTCGTCCGCAACGACCGCTACTGGGGCGGCGCGCCGGCCGCCGAGTCGCTCATGGCCCGCATCATCCCCGAGCCCAGCACGGCCGTCGCGGAGTTCGAGAGCGGCAACGTGGACGTGCTACAGGTGCCCGAGGGACAGACGCGACTCTGGGAGCAGACCGACGAGCGCAGCGCCCGCCTGCAGAGTGCGCCGGCGCTGCGCATGCTCTACGTGGCGCTCAACACCACCCGTGGTCCGCTCAAGGACCCGCGCGTGCGCCAGGCCATCAACCACGCGGTGGACACCCGCACCATCCTGCAGCAGCTGGCGGGGGGCCGCGGGCGCGTCGCCGCCGGCGTCATCCCGCCCTCGCTCGACGGCGCCGACACGACGCGCGCTCCCTACGCCTACGACGTCGCCCGCGCGCGCCAGCTCCTCGCCGAGGCGGGCTACCCGGACGGCTTCACGATCGAGCTGTGGAGCTCCACCACGCCCCCCTTCCCCCGCATCGCCGAGACGATCCAGGGCTACCTGCGTGAGGTGGGGATCACCGCCGAGCTCGTGCAGCGCGACGCCGCCTCGGCGCGCGAGGCGTCGCGCAACGGCGAGGTGGACATGCTGGTGAAGGACTGGTTCGCCGACTATCCCGACGCCGAGAACTTCCTCTACCCACTCCTTCACTCCGCCAACACGGGCGTCGGCGGCAACGTCTCCTTCTACAGCAATCCCGCGTACGACAGCGTGGTGACGCGGGCCCGGCGCACCACCGACGACTCGGCGCGCGTCGCCCTCTACGCCGCCGCCGACTCCATCGAGTTCGCCGACGCGCCGATGCTCTACCTCTGGTTCAACAACGACCTGTTCGCGGTGCAGCCGTGGATCCAGGGCTTCGAGGTGCCGGTGATCTTCAACGGCCAGCGCTGGACCGACGTGCGCATCGGGCCGATGGGGCGGTAGCCCCGTGCTGACCTTCATCGCTCGCCGCCTCCTGCTCGCCGTGCCGACGCTGTTCGGCGTGCTGGTGGTCGTCTTCCTGCTCATCTACGTCGCCCCCGGCGACCCGGTGCAGGTGATGGTGGGCGAGCGCGCCGATGCGGCGACCATCGCGCGGCTGCGCGCGGAGCTGCGGCTGGACGACCCGCTGCCGGTGCAGTTCGCGCACTACGGCTCGGGCGTCGTGCGCGGCGACCTGGGGCGCTCGTACATCACCAACCGCCCCATCCTGCGCGACCTGCTCGACCGTTTCCCGAAGACGCTCCAGCTGGCCGGTGCGGCCATGCTGCTCGCCGCCGTCGTCGGCATCGGCGTGGGCGTGCTGACGGCGCGCTGGCCCGGCGGCTGGCTGGACCGGCTGGCGCTCGGCGGCACCTATCTCGGAATCTCCTTTCCCGTGTACTGGGTGGGGCTGATCCTCATCCTCGTCTTCGCCGTGGAGCTGCGCTGGCTGCCGCCCTCCGGCTACGGCCGGCTGGAGAACCTGATCCTGCCGGCGTTCGCCCTCGGCTCGCGCTCCATCGCCTTCCTGGCGCGGGTGACGCGCTCGTCGATGCTCGACGTGTTGGGCACCGATCTCGTGCGCACGGCGCGTGCGAAGGGCGCCCGGGAGAGCGTGGTGATCGTCCGCCACGCGCTGCGCAATGCCCTCATCCCGATCGTCACCGTGCTCGGCCTGGACTTCGGCTACTATCTCACGGGGAGCATCCTGACGGAGACCGTGTTCGGCTGGCCCGGGCTCGGCCGTTACGTCGTGACCGCCATCACGCGGCGCGACCTGCCGGCCATCCAGGGCGCGGTGCTCTTCCTGAGCGTCGTCTTCGTGCTCGTGAACCTGCTGACCGACCTCGCGTACGCCAAGACCGACCCGCGCGTCGCCTTCGACTGAGCGGACACGGGCGTGGTGGTGCGGACCGCCGGCGCGGTGCGCCGGCCCGGCGGATTCGTGGCTTCCGGCGTGCGACGGCACGTCTCTGGCGGCGGCCTGGCGGCGCGGTGACGGGGGCGCGAGCGCGGAGGCTGCGCTGGCGCTTCCGTCACCGGGACCGAGCGCGAACGTCCGAGGCGAACGGACGCCCGTGCTCGCGTCGTCGAACCGCCAGCGGAGGGACGTAACATGAGACACCTCCACATCCGCGCGGTGCTGGCTGTCGTGACTTTCGCCGTCTCTGCAGCTCCACTCACCGCACAACAGTCGCCGGACCAGCTCTTCCGGAGCTATCTCGCGACCGCGGGCAGCCTCGCGACACCCGTCGCGGCACCGTGGTCGTCGGGTGAGCTCGTGAGCACCGAGTTCGCGAGCAACGAGCTCGTGAGCGTCGATCGCGCTCGCGACGACGAGGGCCCGGCACCCATCCCGGCGATGGCGTCGGTGGGCCACACCCGGCTCTATCTGCTCGGCGGCGCCGCGCTGGCCGCCGGCACGCTGTACGCGCTGCAGAGCCGCAGTGGTGCGTCCGCGGTGCCCGTCACCACCGCACCGCAGGCGACGGCCAGCACGCCGTCCGCGCCGATCGTCGCGTCGACGCCGGGGCTCTCGCCGCCGACGCTGGCGACCAACCCGACGGTGACGGTGAACCCGGAACCGGCGACCGTGCTGCTGATGGTCACCGGGCTCCTCGGCGTCGGGGCAGTCGCCCGGCGCCGCCGCGCCGCCTGACCGCAGGCGTCGCGCGAGACGTCGGATCCGCGGGGCACGCGGTGGGAGGAGCTCTCCT
>DASTRO010000142.1:0-4054 GCA_035761165.1 Gemmatimonadaceae bacterium
CGCGCGAGCACGGCGGCGGCATCCGACCCGCCAGCGAGCGCCGCCAGGTCGCGCGCCGCCCGCGTCTCGACGTCCACCCGCTCGACGAAGGCGGTCACGCCGCCCTCCTCGTGCTCCCAGTCCTCGGCCATGGCCGCCAGCTCGCGCGCGACGTGGCGGTGCACCGGCGTGCGGCCCACGATCCGCAGGCGCGCGGACAGGTAGCGGAGCGGGCCGGCGTCGCGCAGCCGCGCGCCGATCTCGCGGCGCGCGCGCTCGACGACCACCTGCCGCAGCTCCGCCGCGTCGGTCACGTCACTCACGTCGATGTCGACGGTCTCGTAGCGCACGGTGGCCAGCGGGATCTGGCGGACGGTGGGCGCGCAGCCCGCCCGCAGGTCGAGCAGCCACGCGCCGTGCACCCCGGGCTCGCCGGGGTGGAGCGGCTGCGGCGACCCGGGATAGAGCACGGGCGCCGCGCCGTCCCCGGCGTGGAGCGCCGGCCCGTGGACGTGACCGAGGAGCCAGAAGGCGATGGGATGCGAGCGGAGGTCGCGCAGCGACACGGGGGCGTAGTGGCTGCCCGGCGCGTCGAGGTCGGCGTGGAGGAGGCCGAGGGTGGGCACGCCGGGGTCGGGCGGCAGGGCGTAGCCGGCGAGCGGGTCGTCGCGAACGTGCTCGGCGGGGAAGGACCAGCCGTCGACGTGGAGGCGCTCCCCGCCCCGCGCCTGGATGCTCGTCCGCTCCCACGTGCCGCCGCGGCCGAGGAGGCGGAAGGCGTCGCTGCCCACCGTGCGGGCGAGTTGGGGCAGCACGTCGTGGTCGTGGTTGCCGGCCACGGCGACGGTGGCGATCCCCGCCGCAGCGAGCCGGCGCAGCCCGCGCTCGAGGGGACCGATGGCCTCGAAGTACCGGTTCGCCCGGTCGACGACGTCGCCGCTCAGCGCGACGAGGTCCACGCGCTGGTCGAGGGCGTAGTCGACGAGGGCCTGCCACGCCTGCGCGCTGGCGAGCGGGCGGCCGTCGACGTGTGGCGGCAGCCGGGTGGGCCGGCGACCGATGTGCAGGTCGCCGGTGCAGAGGACATTCATCGGGGCGGGCGGGCGGGCGGAGGGCGGGCGCCGCGGGGGACCGGCGTCGGTCGGGGCGGGGTAGCGAAGGTGGCGGTGGGGGCCGGGCTGATCCAGCGAAGAGAGGCCGAAGGTGTTGGGCGGCGGAGGCGAAGGCCGCCTGAGGTCGATCGGTTGTCAGAAGACGGAGCGCCCCGCGATCCGCCGTCGCGAGGCGCTGGCCGCGACTTTAAGACGGTCCTCATCGCCCGTGTGACCTCCGACCACAGGATCCGCCATGTCCCACGTCGTCGTCTACGCACCGATGATGGCCGCGGCCTTCCCGCAGGAACTGAAGCGCGCGGCGCTCATGTTCGAGGAGATCCGGCTGCTCGTCTTCCTGTCCCGATCCGTCCCTCGATTCGGCTGGCATCATGTGGAACCACAGGCCAGGGCGGACGCGGAGTGGCTGGAGCGTGCAGGGCTGCTGACCATCTACGAGGTCCGCGAGGACATCGACGGTCCGGGCGTGGCCTTCGAGGTCCGGCCGTCCGCGGTGCCCGGGTCGGGCATGCGATTCGTCAGGGACGATCTCCCGACGCTGCCGGAGTCGCGCACGTCGCACGATCTGGCGCATGCGGCCAGCCTCCGCTGGCAGATGATGGCGCGCGTGATCGCGCTCTCGACGCACGACCCGGAGCGCGACATCGCGGCCACGATGCTGGCCTCGGCACGGATGCTCTCGCAGTGGCAGGTCGCGGCCGGCGGTAGCCTCGGCGACGACCTGACGCTGGAGCCGCGGCCGTTGAGCGTCATCGTCCGCCAGATGCCGGTCCCGGACGACCGCACGCCGTGGGAGGCGATCCTGGAATGGCGGCGGGACGAGCAGGCGCAGGTCAAGTACCGGCGCTTCAAGAGCTGGCTGAGCAACGTCGTGATGGGTGACGACGCCCCCGAGCATCTCGATGATCACCTGCAGACGCTGCTCGACGACTATCGCGCGCACATGCATCTGCATCGC
The DNA here is from genome assembly GCA_035761165.1 of Gemmatimonadaceae bacterium. Taxonomy (GTDB): domain Bacteria; phylum Gemmatimonadota; class Gemmatimonadetes; order Gemmatimonadales; family Gemmatimonadaceae; genus CALCHX01. The sequence continues at coordinate 2,050 of DASTRO010000142.1, forward strand.
ATGCAGGTGCGGATCGCGCAGGCGGAGTCGATCGTGCTTCCGATCCTCGAGATCGTCCGCCACGTCTTCACCGGCCGCTGGGGAGAGTGGGTGCGGGCGGGCTTCGAGGTGCAGCGCCAGCAGATCGCGTTGCTCCAGGCCGAGCTCGAGGCGCCGGGCCGCGAGATCGCCTATGTCGTCGCGGCGCAGGATCGCTTCGGTCGCGGACCAGGGTGACGGACGATCGCGGCAGTGTCGGTGGGTGGCCGCATCGTACGGAACCACCCCATCCACCGGCCTTACACCCCCATGACCGACACCCTCATCGCCGCCACCGGGCAGGAGCGCTACTACGCCGGGAAGGACTACGTGTACGGCGACTACTACGTCGAGCACCTGCTCTCGGCCGAGGTGCACGAGCTGGATCGGGTCGGTGCGGTGATCACCGCCGCCCGCTCCGCCGGGGCGACGCGCGTCGCCGGCATCGTCTGGTGGGTCTCGGACGAGGAGACGTACCGCGAGCAGGCCGCGCGAGCGGCGGTACAGCGGGCGTTCGCACGGGCCCGCACGCTGGCCGACGCGGCGGGCGCCACCCTCGGCCGCGTCGTGCGACTCGGCACCCCCGAGGCCCTCGCGGCGACGCTGGGGGCGGCGGACGCCGGTGGCGGACGGCACGAGATGATCACGTCGGCGCTGGCCGCTCCGCCGGGGACCGGAGAGGATGCCGAGATGGACGAGGATCCGCTGATCCTGCCCGTCCCGATCACGATCGAGGCGGTCGTGCACGGCGCGTGGGCCGTGACGGCCGGCGGCTGATCGGGCCGGTCGAGCGGGTGCGCCGCATGCCGCAGCTCCGACTCCCGGGCGCTCCGCCGCTGATCGTGCGGCGGCTCCGGCAGCGGTGGGGGAGCTGCTCGCCGGAGGGGCGGATCCTGATGCACGTGGACGCGGTGAAGCTGCCGGTGCATCGACTACCTGCTGCTGCACGAGCTCTGTCAGCTGCGGGTGCCGCACCACGGGCCGGCGTTCTGGCGGCTGCTGGACGCGTGCATGCCGGACTGGGAGCGGTGGCGGCGGCGGCTGGACGAGGTGGAGGTGTAGCGACGCGTGGCTCCGGCAGCACCCCTGTCGTACATTTCCATATCGTTCAGAGGCCTACCGCCATGCCGCTCACGATCGACGACCCTCACATCGAACGCCTGGCGCGCGAGCTGGCGGAGACCACCGGCGAGCCGCTGCCGCACGCCGTGGCCGCGGCTCTCCGCGAGCGGCTGGAGCGACTGCGTGCCGCTCAGCCGGGTTCGGGCGGCGACGATCTGGCGAAGCATGCCGCGGAGATCCCGGCCGACGGCTCCCGCCTCCAGCTTCGCAGCATCGCGGAGATCCAAGCGTACGTCGCATCGTTGCCCGAGCTCGATCCCCGCAGCCCCGACGAGGTGTTGGGCTACGACGCGCTCGGCCTGCCGGGCTGACGGCGGGCGTGGTCATCGACACGTCGGCGCTGCTGGCGATCCTCTTCGCGGAGCCGGAGGCGCCGCGGATCGAGGCGGCGATCCGGGCGGCGCAGGTGCGCGAGGTCGGAACACCCACCTACGTCGAGACGGCAGCAGTGCTGCGCGCGAAGCGGGGGCCACGCGGGCTGGTTGCGTTCGATGCCCTGCTCGAGATCCTCGGCGTGACGGTGGTCCCGCTCACGGTCGCCGGTGCTCACCACGCCCGCGAGGCCTATGATCGGTACGGCCGCGGACGTGGTGCACCGCCAGCGGTGCTCAACTTCGGCGACTGCCTCGCGTACGGCGTGGCGATGGACCGGGGCGAGCCACTGCTGTTCAAGGGTGAGGATTTCGTGGGCACCGCCATCGCGGCGGCGCCGTACTGACGATCGGCGTCCTTACCTACTCGTCGTGGACGACCCCTTCCCCGACGACCCACCCTCGCCGCACCGCGGGCCCCCTCATCGCTCATCGCTCGCCCCTCCCAGCGCCCCGCCCCACCCCCGCGTAGACTCCTCGGACACCTCCACCCC
>DASTRO010000143.1:0-2416 GCA_035761165.1 Gemmatimonadaceae bacterium
TGACCTTCTGCGGCATATCGCACTCCCTGTTCATCGATTCCAGAACGATTCATACTCTCTCGAACCCCTCCACCCGCTACCGCGCAGCTGCACGGAGCTCGTCGTACACCGCGCCCAGGTTGGCCGCGCCGACGTCCGCGCGCTGCGTGGGCAACCCAGGCACGGCGAGCGCCGTCACCTCCGCACGCGAGCGCCCCTCGCGGTGCGCCGACTCCACCGCCGCGCGAATCCGGTCGAAGTACGCCCGCTGCCCCGCCACTGCCGCACGGTCCGTCGCCGGCCCGTGCCCGGGGACGACCACGGCCGCCGATCCACCCGCGCGCGCGACACGCGCGCACGCCGCGTCGAGCGCATCGAGACTGCGCTGCCACGACCAGGTGTTCGCGCCCGCACTCACGTCCACGTACGGGTGCACGCCCACGTATACCAGATCGCCCGCGATCACGAGCCGCTCCTCCGGCACCACCAGGAACGCGTCGTTGTCCGTATGGCCCGGCCCGACGTGGTGCAGCTCCACGGTGAAACGCCCGACACGCAATTCGCGCTCGCTGTCGAACAGCTCTGTCGGGGCGAAGCGGGCGGCGAGAGCCTCCAGAGACACGGCGGCGCCTGGGCGACGTGCCGCCTGCGCCTCGCGCACGAGCGCGGCGAACGCGTCGCGGACCGCCGCCACCGTGGTGACCTGGCCGAAGTACGGCGCCCATGCGCGCAGGTCCGCCTCCTGCGCCGCGAACGGGTCGCCGCCGGCGTCCGCCGCGTCCGCCGCCTCGGCCAGCGCGCGTGCGGCCCGGGCCACCGTGCGGTCGTGGGCCGCGCACTGCGCCAGCACCGGCACGTCGGCCGTGAACGCGCTATTGCCGAACACGTGGTCGGTGTGGTGGTGCGTGTTGACCACGCACGTGACCGGACGGCCCACCACGTCCTCGGCCTCGCGCCGGAGCGCGGCGCCGTAGCCCAGCTCCTTCGTGTCGACGAGCAGCACGTCGGCGCCGTCGGCGAGCACGACGCTGTTGCCGCCGTTTCCGATGGCCAGCCACGCGTGCGGCCCGAGCTGGTGCCAGGCGAATAGGCGCGGCGTCGCGCCGTCAGGCGCCGGTCGAGCGGGGTGATCGGTCAGCATGGCACCGTGTGTGTGTTCGGTGTTCAACGCCGCTCGCGCAACGCATCGAGCAGCTCCCTCGGCGTGCACACCCGGACGGCATGCCGCCCGCGCTTTGGTGTGAAATGGCGGCCGTTCCCCGTGACGAGCGCATCCGCGTCGCCGGCGGCCGCGATCTCGAGAAAAGGTAGATCGTCGCGGTCGGGGAGCGTCACTGACAGCGGCCTCGCGACGATGTGCTCTCCCACCGTCGCGAGCGCATCGAGCACCCGGGCCACGTCCACGGCGGACAGGCCGAACTTCGGACGCCGCGCGACCTCGACGTACTCGGCCATGATCCGGTCGTCGAGCAGCACCACGACGTCCTCGGCGGCGAGCGCGAGATCGAGGAGCTGCGCCGGGGCGCCGTGCGCGGAGAGCAGTCCGGCAATCAGCACATTGGTGTCGAGGACGATCCGCACGGGCACGCGATGGGCCGGACGCTATGCTCTGCGCTTCCGCGGCCGCCGCGCGCGCGCGCCCCGCGCCGCCGCGACCTCCGCGTCGATCTCCTCATCCGTCAGTCGATCCACGCCGCGACGCGCCGAGCTCGCGCGCAGGCGCGACAGCGCCATCTGGGCGCGGACGCGGCGGACGAGCTGCAACGCGCCCTCGATGTCGCCGTTCTCGATGTCCAGCATCAGCGCGCGCGGCTCGCCGTTGGCCAGGATGGCCACCGCCTCGTCCTCGTGGAGCGCCTCCCACACAGCGGACGGAGTGTTCCGAAGGTCTCGGTAGCTGAAGAACTTGACCATGAGCGCATCCGTTGTAGCCGGTATGGCTACAATCTGGCTACGGCCCGGCTCACGTCAACTCTTCCTTGAAGCCCTGGCGCCACGACGGATAGCGCGGCTTCCAGCCGAGCGCCCGCTTGGCCTTGGCGTTCGAGAAGCCGCGTCCCTCGGTCATCATCGTCACCGCCACATTCCCGGCCAGCAGCAGGGCGAGCCACTTGGGGACCCGCATCGGCGGCTTCGCGCCCACGCACGCGGCCAGATACGGCAGCCACTCGCTCGCCGGGGCCGGCTCGTCATCGACGATGTCGAACACGCCCTCCGCCTGCTGCTCCACGGCCAGCACGGTGGCGCTCGCCGCGTCGTCGACGTGCACCCACGAGCAGTAGCCGGTGCTCGCTCCGACGAGCGGGAACTGTCGCTTGCGCACGGCCTCCACCAGCTCGTCGGTGGCGCCCGGCCCGTAGAGCCAGCCGAAGCGCAGCGCCGCGCCGCCTGCCTGGAGGACCACCTCCTCGAGGTAGCGGACCGCCTCCATCACCGG
>DASTRO010000144.1:0-10118 GCA_035761165.1 Gemmatimonadaceae bacterium
GGCGGCGCCTCGCGGCGGCCGAAGTAGCGGCGGAGGGTGAGCGGGATCGTGAACTCGAAGCCGTAGCGCACGTCGTCCGTGCCGCGCGACGACCCCTGCAGCGTCGTCACCATCGCGTTCGTCGCCTGCAGCGAGAGCGTGTGCGGCGTGTACGGGATGGCGAGCTGCACCCCCGCGCTCCACGCCACCCGCTCGCCCGGCGCGCGATCGGAGACGGTGGCGACGTCGCCGGCCAGGGCGACGTACGTGCCCAGGCGCACCGTGGCACCGCCGGCCACGGCGAACTGCCGGTCCTCCCCCTCCACCGGGTTCGTCAGCGTGCGGCCGGCGACGAGCAGCCGGGCGATGCCCACCCGCCGCGCCACCGACAGCTCGGCGTCCACCCCCTCGGCCGCGTTGTTGTAGCCCACCTGTCCCCCGAGGTCCACGGGCGCGCCGGCATCCTGCGCGAGCGGCGCCCACCGCGCCAGCAGCTCCCACTCGTTCGGCACCCCCGGCACGAGCGCCGAGTTGGTGGAGTAGTGGAGGCCGGCGAGGAACCGGTGCGGCAGGCCGGCGGCGAGGAGGAAGGTGGGCACGTTGCCCACCTTCCGCTCGGGGGCGTCGGTGGCGTCGAAGCGGTGGACGAAGTGGAAGTAGAGCGTGCCCGGCGCCCCGGTCCAGTCGCCGGAGAGGTTGGGCGGGCGGTCGAGCGCCGACTGCGCGGCGGCGGCGCCGGGGACGAGGAGCAGCGCGAGAAGCGGCAGCGAACGGCGTGAGCGCACGAGAATCCCCCGGTGAACGTGAGAGGCGCGCGGGCGCCGCGGGAGCCGCCCCGTCATCCGGTCAGCACAACGCCATCTGTTGTCACTGAGGAATGCCGGCACGGGGCCCGCGCGGCGCGCGACGGGGCGCGGGGCCGTTCGCCGACCCCGCGCCTACTCCCCTACACCTGGCGGCTCGCTTACCCCACCCCCGCCGGCCGTCGCTCCACCAGCTCGCGGTAGAAGTCGAGCGTCAGCCGCGCGATGTGGCGCCAGCTGAACTGCTCGAGCACGCGCGCCCGCGCCGCCCGCCCCATCGCCGCGCGCCGCTCGGGGGCGTCGATCAGCTCGTTCACCGCGGCCGCCAGGGCGTGCGAGAACGCGGCCGCGTCGCGCGGCTCCGGCGAGCCCCCGCCCTCCGCCTCGAGCGGGACGAGGAGCCCCGTCTCCCCCGGCACGACGATCTCCGGGATGCCGCCGACGGCCGAGGCCACCACCGGCGTCTCGCACGCCATCGCCTCCAGGTTGATGATCCCGAACGGCTCGTACACCGACGGGCAGACGAACACGGCCGCGTGCGTGTAGAGCGAGATCACCTCCTCCTTGGGCAGCATCTCCGGCACCCACACCACCTCGGCCGCCGCCTCGCGCTTCGCCTGCTGGACCAGCGCCGTCATCTCGGCGGCGATCTCCGGCGTGTCCGGAGCGCCGGCGCAGAGCACCACCTGCACGCCCGGCTGCAGCCAGCGGATGGCGCGCACGAGGTGGAGGATCCCCTTCTGCCGCGTGATGCGCCCGACGAAGAGGACGATCGGCACCTCGGGGTCGATGCCGAGGCGGCGCAGCGTGGCCGGCGCCGGGCGCGGGCGGTACTCCTCGGGGTCGATCCCGTTGTGGATGACGCGCACGCGCTCGGGCGCCACGCCGTAGAGCGCCTGCACGTCCGCCCGCATCGCCTCGGAGACGGCGATCACGCCGTCGGCGTTCTGGTAGGCGGTGCGCTCGATCCACGCCGTGGCGTGGTAGGCACTGCCGAGCTGCTCCACCTTCCACGGGCGGTGCGGCTCCAGCGAGTGCGTCGTCAGCACCAGCGGGGCGGCGGTGAGCGGGCGGGCCAGGCAGCCGGCGAGGTGGGCGTACCAGGTGTGGCAGTGCACGACGTCGGGCGACTCCAGCGCGCCCACCATCGCCAGGTCGCGCACCAGCGCGTCGAGCAGCCGCGCGTGGCGCGGGTCCTGCGCCGGGAAGCGCACGTCGGGCGCGACGCCGCGCACGCAGAGGTTGCCGCGCGTCTCGTGCTGCTCGCCGAAGCAGAGCACGTCCACGCGGTGCGCGCCCCCCTCGGCCGCCGCCAGCTCGCGCGACAGGTACTCCACGTGCACGCCAGCGCCGCCATAGACGTGGGGCGGGTACTCGTTCGTGAGGAGCGCGACGCGCATCAGATCACCGTGCCGTCCGGGATCTCGGCGTTCTTCACGATGACGATGACGCCGTCGCGGATGTAGAAGCCGGGCCCCTCCCCCTCCTGCACGCCGGCGCCGTTGGCGATGACGCAGTCCTTGCCGATGGCCGCGTTGCGGTCGACGATGGCGTTCTCGATGCGCGTGTTCACGCCGACGCCCGGGCAGGCCGGCCCCTGCACCGGGTCGCGCGCCTCGGGATCCTGCCACGAGTAGTAGTCCGCCCCCAGCATCACCGTGCGGTGGATGCGCGTGCCGCGGTCGATGAAGGAGCGGATGCCGATCACCGAGTCGGTGATCTCGCTCTCCACGATGACGCTCCCCTCGCCGACGATGGCGTGCTCCACCGTGGAGCGGGTGATCTTGGCCGGCGGCAGCATGCGGGCGTTGGTGTAGAGCGGCCGGTCGGCGTCGTAGAGGTTGAAGGGCGGCTTCGGCTGCGCCAGCATGATGTTCGTCTCGAAGAACGAGCGCACCGTGCCGATGTCGTTCCAGTAGCCGGTGAACGGGTAGGCGACGACGCGCCGCTCGTGGATGGCGGTGGGGATGATCGCCTTGCCGAAATCGTGGTCGTCGGGGTGGGCGTCGAGCACGTCGCAGAGCACGCGCGCCTCGAAGATGTAGATGCCCATCGAGGCCAGGTAGATGCGCCCGGCGGCCGCCAGCTCCGGCGCGACGGGGCTCTCCTTCCCCTCCAGCTCGTGCCGCCGTGGCTTCTCGTGGAACTCCGTGATGACGTGGTCGTCGCTGGTCTTGAGGATGCCGAAGCCGGGCGCGTCGTCGGCCACCACCGGCGTCACCGCGACCGTGATGTCGGCGCCCAGTGCCGTGTGGTGCGCCAGCATCTCGCGGTAGTCCATGGCGTAGAGCTGGTCGCCGGAGAGGATGATGACGCGGTCGTGCGGGTAGCTGCGGATGTGCGGCAGCGTCTGCCGGACGGCGTCCGCCGTCCCCTGGTACCACTTCTCCGAGGTCATCGTCTGCTCGGCCGCCAGGATCGTCACGAAGCCCGCGCGGAAGCGGTCGAAGACGTAGGAGCGCGCCACGTGCCGGTTGAGGCTGGCCGAGTTGAACTGCGTGACGACGAAGATGCGCTCGACGCCGGAGTTGATGCAGTTCGAGATCGGCACGTCCACCAGGCGGTACTTCCCCGCCAGCGGCACGGCGGGCTTGGCGCGGTCGCTCGTCAGCGGGAACAGCCGGGTGCCAGCGCCACCGCCGAGGATGACAGCGAGCATCTGACGCATGGGAGAGGCGGCGAGGGGTGGAGATCGGGCGCACCCCCGGACGGGGGTGACCCTGGGGACGGCCCTCGATGCAACAGGCACAGCATATGCCGCCGCGGACGACACGGCCGGCGCCGCGCGACATGCCGTGCCGCCGGCCCTGTCAACCGCTGGACTGCATCCGCCGACCACGCCATCATCCGGGATGAGCACACCCACGGGGAGCCCCGAAGTCGAGACCCTCGCCAAGGTCGAGGTCCTGGCCGACCTCGAGGAGGTGGTGCACGAGCTGATGGAGGCCCACGAGGCCAAGCGCGTGCTCTGGTTCCCGAGCGAGCTGCTGGCCGCCGCGCCGGACACCGATCCGGACCACCACATCCGCGCGCTGCGCGAGCGCGCCCGCGGGATCAGCCTGCCGGCGCGCGTCGCCCTGGCGCTCAACCTCCTCACCGAGGAGGGGCTGCCGCACTTCCACCGGCTGCTCGCCGCCTACCTGGGCGGCGACACCTTCTGGTCCAAGTGGACGAACCTCTGGACGGCCGAGGAGGACCGGCACGGCGCCGTGCTGCACGACTACGCGCGCGACAGCCAGATCCTGGACAACCCGGTGCTCGAGCGCATGCAGTTCGAGTACCTCAAGGCGGGCTTCGACCCGGACTGGGACAAGGACCCGTACCGCGTCTTCGTCTACACCACGCTGCAGGAGCGGGCCACCCAGGTGAGCCACGCCAACAGCGGCAAGCTGGCCGCCGAGTACGAGCCCACCATCGGCATCGTGCTGGCGAACGTCGCCAAGGAGGAGGCGCGGCACTACGCCTTCTACCGCACGATCTTCAAGGAGGTGCTGGCGCGCGACCCCAACCGCGCCCTCGCCTCGGCGGCCGCCATCATGCCCTCCATCGACATGCCGGGCGTGAACATGCCGCACTTCCGCGAGATGGCCGACGTCATCCGGCGCGCCGGGATCTATGGCCCGCGCGACTACCTGCAGATCGTCCAGGAGCAGATCCGCTTCTGGCGGATCGACAAGCTCGAGGGGCTGGACGAGACCGGGAAGCGGGCGCAGGAGACGATCCTCGGCATCCCACGGCGGCTGGAGCGGGTGGCCGACGCGATGGAGACGCGCAGCAGGGCGAAGACGTTCTCGTTCGCGGTGGCCTTCGCCCGCGAGTTCACCATGGAGTGAGCGCGGCCGGAGCGGCCGCGCCGGACCCGTCCGCCGCTCATGTTCTTCTCGAGCTGGACCTCGCTGTGGCACATCGTCCTGCTCGCCACCGTGGTCTACGTCGCGCTGGTGGCGGCGCTGCGCATGATCGGCTCGCGCGCGCTGGCCAAGATGTCGGCCTACGACCTCGTCGTCACCATCGCGCTCGGCTCGCTCATCGCCACCATCCCGCTGCAGCGGGACGTCACCGTGGCCGACGGGCTCACGGCGATCGCGACCTTCCTCGTCCTCCAGCACGCCATGAGCTGGCTGCTCGAGCGCTCGCGGCGGTCGCGCCCCCTGGTGAAGGGGAAGCCGACGCTCTGCGTCTACGAGGGGCGCATGCTCGAGGAGCAGATGCGCGAGCTCCTCGTCACCGACGAGGAGGTGCGCGCCGCCATCCGCTCCCACGGCCTGGTGTCGGTGCGCCAGTGCCTGGCCGTGGTGCTGGAGAACGACGGCGAGTGGTCCGTCATCCCCTACGCCGACACGCCCGACCGCTCCGCCCTGGCGGGGCTCAAGCCACCCGTGGAAACCCTGCGGGCCGGCGGCGACGTCACGCCGCCGCCGGCCCGGTGAGCTGCGAGGTGCAGTGCGGGCAGCGCGTGGCCGAGCGCGACACGGTCAGCGTGCAGAAGGGGCACGGCTGCGTGTCGGGCGTGGGCGGCGCCGGCTTCTGGTAGAGCTTGTTGACGGCGCGGACGAGCAGGAAGACCGCCAGCGCGACGATCAGGAAGGTGAGGAGCGTGTTGACGAACAGGCCGTAGTTGAGCGTCACCGCGCCCGCCTCCCTGGCCGCCGCCAGCGAGGGGTAGGGCGGCGGCGCCGCGGCGCCCGACTTCAGCAGCAGGTACTTGTCGCTGAAGTCCATGCCGCCCGTGGCGAGCCCGATGGGGGGCATGATGACGTCGTCCACCAGCGACTTCACGACCGCGCCGAAGGCCGCCCCGATGATGACGCCGACGGCGAGGTCCATCACGTTGCCGCGCATCACGAACGCCTTGAACTCCTGCCACATGGTCGCGCCTCCGTGCCGGGATGATCGAGTCGACAGCCCCCCAATCCTACGCCCGCCGGCGCGTTGTGCCAGCAGCGGGCGGGCGCGGCAGCGCGCCCCTCCGCACCGGCCGTGCGAGGTCGGCGCGCGACGTCGGCGCGCGACGTCGGCGCGTGGGGTTGCGGTAACATCAGTTCCCGGTAGCTTGGGCATCCCGAACGAACACCGAACGTCGGTGTCGACACGATCTCACGACTGGAGGGATGTCCCATGCCCACGAAGTCCACGCCCCCCGCTGGCTATCACACCATCACGCCCGGCCTCATCGTCCGCGACGCCGCCCGCGCGATCGACTTCTACACGCGGGCCTTCGGCGCGGAGGAGGTGACGCGGATGAGCGGCCCCGACGGCGGCATCCTGCACGCCGAGATCCGCATCGGCGACTCCATCGTGATGCTGGGGGAGGAGAACGAGCAGTGGGGGACGCGTTCGCCGCTCAGCACGAACGGGAATCCCGGCTCGCTGCACATCTACGTGGACGACGTGGACGCCGCCTTCGCCCGGGCGCTGGGTGCGGGCGCGACGGTGAAGCAGCCGCTGGAGGACGCCTTCTGGGGCGACCGGTACGGCAAGGTGCGGGACCCCTTCGGACACGAGTGGGGGCTGGCGACGCGCATCCGCGACATGACGCCGGAGGAGATGCAGGCCGCCGGGGAGGCCTGGATGGCGCAGCAGGCCCAGCAGGCCGGCGAGGGCGCGCCGGCGTAGGACGCGAGCGGATCCCCGCCGGATCCGGGCCCGCGTCGGGCCCGGATCCGGCACCGGCCGGGCTCCCACGGTCGCCATTCCGGTCGCCGTGCCCCATATTCGCGCGGCGACATCCGGCCGCCCGCGCGCCGCGACGCCCGCGACGCGCCCCCGGCGTCCCCTGCCCAGGGAGGGAGCCGTGCAGTCTCCGGAATTCGACGCGATCGTGGTGGGCTCCGGCATCTCCGGCGGGTGGGCCGCCAAGGAGCTCACCGAGCGAGGGCTCCGCGTGCTGTTGCTCGAGCGCGGGCCCAACGTCGAGCACATCACCGACTACGTCAACGCCACCAAGGGCCCGTGGGAGTACCCGCACCGCGGCGGGCGCACCACGGCCATGGAGGAGGCGTACCCGGTGCTCAAGCGCGACTACCCGCTCAACGAGAAGAACCTCGCCTGGTGGGCCTCGGACAGGGACAACCCGTACACCGAGGTGAAGCGCTTCGACTGGTTCCGCGGCTACCAGGTGGGCGGGCGCTCCCTGCTCTGGGGACGGCAGAGCTACCGCTGGAGCGACTTCGACTTCGAGGCCAACGCGCGCGACGGCATCGCCGTCGACTGGCCGATCCGCTACGCCGAGCTGGCTCCCTGGTACGACCACGTCGAGCGGCACGCGGGGATCGCCGGCTCGCGCGAGGGGCTGCCGCAGCTCCCCGACGGGCAGTTCCAGCCGGCCATGCCGCTCAACTGCGGCGAGGAGCTCGTCGCCGCGCGTCTCACGAAGCTGTTCGACGGCCGGCGGCACATCATCCCCGGCCGCACCGCCAACGCGACGCGGGCGCTCCCCGGGCGCAACGCCTGCCAGTATCGCGACGCCTGCTGGCTCGGCTGCCCGTACGGCGCCTACTTCAGCACGCAGTCCTCCACGCTGCCGGCGGCGATGAAGACGGGGCGCCTGACGCTGCGCCCCTTCGCCATCGCCAGCGAGGTGCTCTACGACCGCGACCGGAAGCGCGCCACCGGCGTGCGCGTCATGGACGCCAACACGCGGCAGGTCACCGACCACACGGCGCGCGTCGTCTTCCTCTGCGCCTCCACGCTCAACTCCACCTGGCTGCTCCTCCGCTCCGCCACCGACGTCTGGCCCGGCGGGCTGGGGAGCAGCTCGGGGGAGCTGGGGCACAACCTGATGGACCACCACTTCCGCTGCGGCGCGTCGGGGCGGCTGGAAGGGCTGGACGACCGGTACTACTTCGGCCGCCGCCCCACCGGCTTCTACATCCCGCGCTACCGGAACCTCTTCGGCGACAAGCGCGACTACCTGCGCGGCTTCGGCTACCAGGGGGGCGCGGGGCGCGAGGGATGGTCGCGCGCGGTGGCCGAGCTGGGGGTGGGCGGCGCCTTCAAGGACGCCATGGCGCAGCCCGGCCAGTGGACCATCGGCGCCACCGCGTTCGGCGAGATGCTGCCGCGGCACGAGAACATGGTGTCGCTGGACACCACGCGCACCGACAAGTGGGGGCTGCCGGTGCTCAAGATCGACTGCGCCACCGGCGAGAACGAGCGGCTGATGCGCCGCGACATGATGGCCGACATGGCCGAGACGCTGGAGCAGTGCGGCGTGAAGGACGTGTCGACCTACGACGACCAGTACTTCCCGGGGATGGGGATCCACGAGATGGGCACGGCGCGCATGGGGCGGGACCCGAAGACCTCGGTGCTCAACGCGCACAACCAGGTGTGGGACGCGCCCAACGTCTTCGTCACCGACGGCGCGTGCATGGTCTCGTCGGCCTGCCAGAACCCGTCGCTCACCTACATGGCGCTCACCGCCCGTGCCGCCGAGCACGCGGTGAACGAGCTCACTCGTCGCAACCTCTGACGGAGGACGCCCACGATGACCGGCCACGATGGCCTGATCGACCGCCGTGAGGCGATCCGGCGCGTCAGCGCGCTCCTCGGCGGCATCACCTTCGTCGGTGGCAGCGGGCTGCTCGCCGCCTGCGAGCGGGCGCGCTCGACCGCCGACGGCGACTCCGGCGCTGCCGCCACCGGCTCGATCGGCGACTTCACGCCCGAGGACGTCGCGCTGCTGGACGAGGTGGCGGACACGATGCTGCCGGAGACCTCGACGCCGGGCGCGAAGGCCGCACACACCGGCGCCTTCATGGCGGTGATGGTGACCGACTGCTACGACGCGGGCGACCAGCGGGTGTTCCGCGAGGGGATGCGCACGCTGGACGCGGCCTGCCGCACCGCCAACGGCGTCGGCTTCCTGCAGGCCACGCCGGCGCAGCGACTGGCGCTGCTGGAGCGGCTGGACCGCGAGCAGAAGGCGCACATGGACGCCCGAGCGGCGGCGCAGCGCGCCCGGAGCGCGACCGCGGCGGCGCCGCAGGGCGCGGCCGAAGCCGAGCCGGGCGCCAAGAGCGACGAGTTCCTGCCGGACCAGCGGCAGGAGAACGCACCGGGCAGCGAGGCGAACGCCGCGCCCGCGATCACGGCGGACAGCCCGGCGCACTACTTCCGCATGATGAAGGAGCTGGCGCTGCTCGGCTACTTCACGTCGGAGATCGGGTGCAAGCAGGCGCAGCGCTACGTGGAATCGCCGGGACGCTTCGATCCCTGCGTGCCGTACACGCCCGGCGAGCGCGCCTGGGCGGGGCACGCGTGAGGACGCCGGGCGACGCCGCTCGTCCGTGTCGTGCCGTAGCAGCGCCGTAGAGGAAGGCGGGCGACGCTGCCCGCCCCTGTCGAATGCTCCCTCAGCGTGCCGAGCGCCATCCCCGGCGGGCTTGCAACGGCGCCGATGACAGGGGCCGCGTGCATCGGCCTGCGCCGCCGCTCGGGCGGGACGACGCCGGAGTGGCCGCTCGTGCCGCCGCTCCGACGGGATGACGACGGGGTGGCGGCTCGTGACGCCGCCGCTCCGGCGGGGTGACGGACTGGGGTCGTGCCGGCGCACGAGGCGCGTCGGGCCGCTGCCGTCACACGCTGCAGATCCGCACCGCCTCGCGCAGCGACGCGAGCGGGTCGCGCGTGGGCATGAACTCGTGGGCCACGAAGCCGTCGAAGCCCGCGTCGGCGATGGCGCGCGCGATGGCGCCGTAGTTGAGCTCCTGCCCGTCGTCGATCTCGTGCCGGCCGGGTACGCCGCCGGTGTGGAAGTGGGCGATCTCCGCCAGGTGCGCGCGCACGGTGCGGATCACGTCCCCCTCCATGATCTGCATGTGGTAGATGTCGTAGAGCAGCCGCACGCGCGGCGAGCCGACGCCCTGCACCACCGCCGCGCCGAAGGCGGTGTGGTCCCCCTGGTAGTCCCGGTGGTCCACCTTGCTGTTCAGCAGCTCCAGGCAGACGGTGACGCCGTGCTGCTCGGCCAGCGGCGCGATCTCGCGCAGCCCCACGACGCAGTTGCGGATCCCCTCCGCCCGGCTCCGCCCGCGCCGGTTCCCGAACATCGCGATGACGTTGGGCACGCCCTCGCGCGCGGCGCGCGGGATCGTGGCTTCCAGCTCGCGCAGCAGCATCGGGTGGTTCGCGCGGTCGTTGAAGCCGGTGGCGATGAAGTCGTCGCGCGCCGTCGGGTAGCCCATGGAGCAGACGAGTCCCGCATCGCGCACCACCGGCCAGTCCTCCGGCTGCAGCAGGTCGATGCCGGCCAGCCCCATCTCGCGCGCCGCGCGACAGAGCTCCGGAAGCGGGATCGACGCGAAGGGCCAGCGTGACACCGCCTGCTTGAGG
>DASTRO010000145.1:0-50721 GCA_035761165.1 Gemmatimonadaceae bacterium
CGCGTCGCCGTTCGCCAGGGCCCGCAGGTCGATGACGCGCGGCCGGCCGTCGTGGCGATGCAGCTCCACGCGCTCGCCGCGCCGCGCCACCGCCGTCAGCTCGCGCCACTCGGCCCGCACGCGGCGGCGCAGCGAGGCGCGGTAGCGCAGGCCCTGCTCGTCCAGGCGCAGCGTGCGGCGGCGCGTGCGCCAGTCGGGGATCCAGAGCGGCAGCAGGGCCAGCGTGAACGCCACCGCCGCCGAGAGGAGCGTGGGGCTGACGTACTTGCCGCCGTGCGCCACCGCGTCCGCCCATTCGGCCGTGAGCATGCCGCCGGCGGCCAGGTCCGCCGCGGCCACCGAGCGCGTGGACGGACGATGGCGGCGGCCCCGCAGCTCGCGCGCGGTGAGGACGAGCAGCGCGGCGCTCGTCGCCAGCTCGGCGGCGGCCAGCAGATGGTCGCCGGCGGAGGCGCCGCTGGCGCGCATGCGGTGCAGCGCCTCCAGGAGGAGGGCGGCCGCGGGCGGGAGCTCGAGCAGCATCTGCAGCCGCTCGGCGCGCTCCAGGGCACGGACGTGGAGTGGCACCACCACCACGTCCGTGCCGGGGCGGGCCTGGAGGCCGGCGTCCCGGTCGTCCGCCTCGCCGCTCGCGTCGTCGTCCACGACGGAGAACGCC
Organism: Gemmatimonadaceae bacterium; assembly: GCA_035761165.1. Taxonomy (GTDB): domain Bacteria; phylum Gemmatimonadota; class Gemmatimonadetes; order Gemmatimonadales; family Gemmatimonadaceae; genus CALCHX01. The sequence continues at coordinate 659 of DASTRO010000145.1, forward strand.
CCGGCGCTCACGGGACGATGGTGAGCGCCTGGATCCGATCGCGGAAGCGCGTCATCAGGTAGCCCACCAGGTCGCCGGTGATCGGGCCCGGATCGCCCGTGCGGGTGACGATGCGGCAGACGAGCGCCGTGGCGGCGCGGTCCCAGTGCACGTTGATCGCGCCGCCCTGCTCGCTGCGCGTGCTGTGCAGCTTCGTCCACCCGTGCCGGCGGCTCATCCGCTTCTGCTCGGAGATCTGCAACCCGAAGGCGGCGAGCCGCTTGCGGTCGCGTCCCATCCGGTCGCGCAGGCTCATGCCCGCCGTGCAGACCACGTGGATGACGGTCTGCATCGCTCAGCCCCGGCCCCTGGCGGGGCGCTTCAGCAGGGCGATCACGTCACGCGTGCGCCCGCGCCCCATGTTCGTGTCGAACGCGGTGACGAGCTCCCACTCCTCGGCACCGAGGGCGTTGAGCTGGTCGGTGAGCGCCTGGCCGTCCACCTCGCCGCCGAGGAAGACGCCGCCGGCGCCGAGCATGAGCGTGCGGTACTCCCATCGCATGGGCCGCCTCCGGATGGGCTGCGTGTTAGGCACTGCCTCGCGCCGGACGGCGCGACCGGGCGAAGATCGCTGGCGGCGGGGCGGGGCGCCAGGGCGGGAGGGAACAGGAAGCAGGGAACAGGAAGCAGGGAGCAGGAAGCAGGAAATAGAGAGCAGGGACGGCGGGCTCCAGGCGCGAGGGGAGGGGTGGACGGCTCCCGGCGCGGGGCCCCCCCCCGAAAACCACGATCGGGCCGAGTGCTCGCAGGGGCAGCACCGGATCCCCGCGCGGCGGACCGTCCTCCCGCTCCCCCTCCCCACCGCATCCCCTTACCTTCGCCTTCCCACGCCACACCCTCCCTCCCCGCCCGATGCTCGCTCTCGCCCTCGCCCTCCTCCAGTCCGCCGCCTCCGATTCCGCCGCCCGGGATTCCGTCCTGGGCGCCGGCGCGCCGACCTTCACCGTCCCGCGGCTCGAGGCCGAGCTGCGCGTCGACGGTGAGCTCGACGAACCCGCCTGGGCGCGTGCGGCGCGGCTCACCGGCTTCCACGGCTACGAGCCGTCGGACCAGCGGCCGGCCGAGGAGCGCACCGAGGTGCTCGTCTGGTACTCGCCCACCGCCATCCACTTCGGCATCCGCGCCCACGACACGCGGCCGGCGTCGGTGCGCGCGACGCTGGCCGACCGTGACAACATCGACGAGGAGGACCGCGTCACCATCCTCCTCGACACCTTCGACGACGCGCGCCGCGCCTTCCTCTTCGCCGTCAACCCGCTCGGCGTGCAGCAGGACGGCGTCCGCAGCGAGGGGTCGGCCACCGCCGGCAATCCGTTCGGCGGGAGCACCGACCTGAGCCCCGACTACACCTGGCAGTCCGCCGGCCGGCGCACGCCGTGGGGGTGGCAGGCGGAGGTGCGCATCCCCTTCAAGAGCCTGCGCTACGCCAGCGGCGACGAGCAGCGGTGGGGGATCCAGCTGCTGCGCGACGTGCAGCGCACCGGCCACCAGGACACGTGGACCGACGCCCGCCGCGGCTCCGCCAGCTTCCTCGGCCAGAGCGGCACGATGGTCGGGCTGCACGACCTGCGGCACGGCGTCGTGCTCGAGGCGCAGCCCTTCGTCACCGCCTCGTCGCGGGCGGCGCGCGACGGGGAGACGGGGCGGCTGGAGCGCGGCGACCCCGAGACCAGCGCCGGCGTCAACGCGCGCTTCGGCTTCGCCAATGCCGCCATCGACGCCACCATCAACCCCGACTTCAGCCAGGTGGAGTCCGACGCCGGGCTGGTGACCGCCAACGAGCGCTTCGAGCTGTTCGTGGACGAGAAGCGTCCCTTCTTCCTGGAGGGGATCGAGCTCTTCGCCTCGCCCAACCAGCTCGTCTACACCCGGCGCATCGTGGAGCCCGTGGCCGGCGCCAAGCTCACCGGCAAGTGGGGACCGTGGGGCGTGGCCTACCTCAGTGCCGTGGACGAGGACCGCGATACCGGCCACGACCCGCTCTTCAACGTGCTGCGCGTGCGGCGCGACGTCGGCGCCGGCTCCGTCGTGGGCGCGACGCTCACCGACCGGCGCGTCGGCGGCGACCGGGCCAACACGGTGGCGGCCGCCGACGCGCGCATCGTCTTCGGCGGCAAGTACTACTTCGAGGCGCAGGGCGGCGGCTCGCGCACCGACCCGCCGGCGGGCGGAGCCGCGCGCACCGGCCGCTTCTGGAGCGCCGAGGTGGACCGCACCGGGCGCAACTTCGGCTTCAACTACTCCGTCGAGTCGTTCGACGACGCCTTCGACACCGAGGCGGGCTTCATCCCGCGTGTCGGCGTGCTCACCGCGCACGTCTTCAACCGCTTCACCTGGTACGGCCAGCCCGGTGGGCGGGTGGAGAGCGTCACCACGTTCTTCGGCCCCGAGTACCTCTGGCGCGACGGCGCGCTCGGCGACGGTCCGATCGAGGGGAACGAGTTCGTCAACACGACGCTGCGCCTGCGCGGCGGCTGGGAGCTGGGGGCGCGCGTGGCACGCGACTTCGTCGACTTCCTGCCGGAGGCGTACGCCGGCCTCGCCACCTCGCCCGCGCCCGGCGTCTTCGTTCCGTTCAGACCGAGCGGCGGGCTGCGCGGGCTCCTCTCCACGAGCCTGGAGCTGACGACGCCGGTCTTCCAGCGCTTCACGGCCGACGCCTCCCTGGAGGCGGGCGAGGCGCCGCTCTTCGCCGAGGCGGGGGAGGGGCGCCGTCGCCGCGCGGAGCTCGGCCTCAGCGTGCGTCCCACCACGCAGCTGCGCGGCGAGCTGAGCGCGGTGTGGCAGCGGCTCACGCGCGAGCGCGACGGCAGCGAGTTCGCGCGCACGGTGATCCCGCGCCTGCGCGTGGAGTACCAGCCGACGCGGGCGCTCTTCTTCCGGCTCGTCGGCGAGTACCAGGCCGACCGCCGCACGGCGCCGCGCGATCCGGCGAGCGGCGCGCCGCTCCATGCCGACGGCGTGGCGCTGCCGGCCTTCGAGCACAACGGGCTGCGGCTGGAGTGGCTGGCGTCCTACGAGCCGACGCCGGGCACGGTGGCCTTCCTCGGCTACGCGGTGGACCTCACGGAGCCCGATCCGCTGGCGCTGCGCCAGCTGCGGGCGGAGGGGGACGGGCTGTTCGTGAAGCTGGCGTATCAGTTCCGGCGGTAGGCGGGAAGAGGGAAGAGGGAAGAGAGGGCGGCGTACGCATCGCGGCGCGGGGCCCCCCCCGACTACCACGATCGCGCCCGCTCACCGCACGAGCATCACCGGATCCTCGCCCCCCGTACCCTTTTCGCTCACTGCCCCTCATCGCTCGTCGCTCGTCGCTCCCCCCTTGCCCCCCACCGTCCCACATCCCACTATATGTCGAAGGTTGACCTGTAGAAGGCTGATGTAACATGCCATCCTCGCGCTTCCCCATCCCGCAGGGCACGCTCGACATGCTGATCCTCCGGATCCTGTCGCTCGGGCCGGGGCACGGCTACGGCATCGCGCAGCGGCTGCAGCAGGTCTCGCGCGACGCCATCCAGGTCAACCAGGGCTCGCTCTACCCCGCCCTGCACCGGCTCGAGGAGAAGGGCTGGCTGCGCGCCGAGTGGCGCGAGTCGGAGACCGGGCGCGAGGCCAAGTTCTACTCGCTCACGCCCGCCGGCCGGAAGCAGCTCGAGGTCGAGAAGGAGAGCTGGAACCGGCTCGCCACCGCCGTCCGGCTGATCTTCGCCGAAGGGGGATAGCCCCATGAGCAAGCTCCTCAACCTGCTGCCCTGGATCCGTCGTCGAAAGGAACGGGAGCTGGAGCGTGAGCTCCGCTACCACCTGGACCGCCGTGTCGACGAGTTGCGCGCCGCCGGCGTCAGCGAGGCCGACGCGCGACGTCGGGCCGCGCACGAGTTCGGTGGTGTGGCGCAGGTGCAGGAGGCGGTGCGCGACGTGTGGATCCACCGCTGGCTCGACGACCTGGGCCGCGACGTCCGCTACGCCATCCGCGGGCTCGCGCGGAGGCCCGGTTTCACCGCCACCGCCCTGCTCTCGCTCGCCCTCGGCATCGGCGCGAGCACCGCCATCCTCTCGCAGGTCGACCAGCTGCTGCTACGCCGCCTGCCGGTGCACGAGCCCGGGCGCCTCGTCCAGCTCGCCTGGGTCGGCAACTCCCTCTCGGCCACCTGGGGCGGCGGTCACCTGCTCTCCTACCCACTCTGCCGGGAACTGGAGACGCGCGCGGAGCTCTTCGACGGCGTCCTCTGCCGCGCGCCCACCACGGTGAGCCTCTCCACCGGCAGCGAGCGCCAGCCCGTCCGGGCCGAGCTCGTGTCGGGCTCGTACTTCGAGGTGCTCGGCGTGGCGCCGGAGCTCGGCCGGCTGCTCGACCGGTCCGACGATCGCGAGCCCGGCGGCCAGCCGGTCGCCGTGCTCTCGCACGCCTACTGGCAGAGCCGGCTCGGCGGCGCGCCGGACGTCGTCGGGAGCCGGGTGCTGGTCGACGACCGTCCCGTGACGGTGGTGGGGATCGCGCCGGCGCGCTTCGTCGGCCTCGACCCGCTGGCGCCGACCGCGCTCTGGCTCCCGGCCATGGCGACGCCGCAGGTGGCGCCGCTGGAGCGCGGGTGGGACCGCGTGCTTGACCGGCGCGCGGCGTGGCTGCACGTCATCGCGCGCCTCGCGCCGGATGTGAGCATGGAGGAGGCGCGGCGCGCCCTCCGGCCGTGGTTCCGTGCGACGCTCGACGCCGACACGCGGCGCCCGGGCTTTCCCGCCGTGGCGCCGGACGAGCGGCGCGCCTTCCTCGCGTCCACCCTCGACGTGCTGCCCGCCGCCCGTGGCATGTCGAGCCTGCGCGGCGCGCTCGAGCGGCCGCTGCTGGTGGTGGCGGGCGGCACGCTGCTCCTGCTGCTGCTCTCGTCGCTCAACGTCGGCGGCCTGCTGCTGGCGCGCGGGGCGGCCCGCCGCGGGGAGCTGGCCACGCGGATGGCCATGGGCGCCTCGCGGCGCCGGGTCGCGGGGCAGCTGCTCGTCGAGAGCTCGCTCCTCGCGCTGGGCGGCGGGGTGCTGGGCCTCCTGGCCGCGCCGGTCCTGTCACGCGTGCTGCTCTCGCTCCTCACCTGGAGCGACGATCTGCGTCCCCACGTCGACCTTCGCACGCTCCTCCTCGCCCTGCTGGCGAGCGCGCTGGCGGCGGCCCTGTGCGGCCTGGCGCCGGTGCTGCACACCGGCCGCGTGTCGCTGATCGCGTCGCTCCGGGAGCAGTCGCGGAGCGCGACGCGCGGCGGCGTCGCGCTCCGCAAGGCGCTCGTCGTCGGCCAGCTGGCGCTGACCCTGCTCCTGCTCACGGGCGCCGGCCTGTTCGTCCAGTCGCTCGCGCGCCTGCATGCGAACGTCGGCTTCGACGGCCGTGGCCTCGCGCTGTTCTCCCTCGACCCGGCGTCCATCGGCCACGACCAGGCCCGGGCCGAGCGTGCCATGCGCGAGGTGCTGCGCCGGGTGCGCGAGATCCCCGGCGTGACGGGCGCCGCCGTGGCCAACACGACGATGCTCACCGGCGGATGGTCCACGCGACGGCTGACGATTCAGGCCGACGAGCGGATCGTGCCCGACCGTCCCGTTCCGTACATGCGCGTCGGCGCGGACTTCTTCCGCACGCTCGGCGCGCCCGTGGTGGCCGGTCGCGACTTCGATGCGCGCGACGTCCGCGCGCCGGGCGAGGCGCCGCGGCCGTGGCGCTCGGCGATCGTCAACGAGAGCTTCGTGCGCCGCTACCTCGGCGGCCGGAGCCCCGTCGGCCACCGGCTCGGCGTGGGCGCCCAGCCGGGTACCGCGACCGACATCGAGATCGTCGGCGTGGTGCGCGACTTCAGCCGCCGCAGCCTCCGCGACGAGGACGTGCCGCAGGTCTTCTTCCCCTACTGGGACCACGACTCGGGCGACGGCGCGTTCTACGTGCGGGTGCGCGGCGCGCCGGAATCGGCGTTCGCCGCGATCCGTGCGGCGGTCGCGCAGGTGGATCCGGCGCTCCCCGTCTCGTCGCTGCGGACGTACGCGGACCAGGTGGACCGCGCGACGTGGACGGAGCGCGCGCTGGCGCGTCTGGTGACCGCCTTCGGCGTCACCGCGCTGCTGCTCTCGATCGTGGGGCTCTACGGCGTGATGTCGTTCGTCGTCACGCAGCGCCGGCGGGAGCTCGGCGTCCGGCTCGCGCTCGGCGCCACGCGTCCGGCCGCGGTGTGGCTGGTCGTGCGGGATGCCGTGCTCATGATCGGCGCCGGGACGGCCATCGCGCTCCCCGCTGCGTGGGCGCTCGGCCGCCTCGTCGAGGCGCAGCTCTACGGCATTCGCGCGGTGGCTGCGCCCACCATCGCGGCCGCGAGCGGCGCGCTGGCGCTCGCCGCGCTCGTGGCGGCGCTCGTCCCCGCATGGCGGGCGGCGTCGACGAGTCCGACCGAGGCGCTTCGCCTGGAGTAGCGGTCCGCGGCGGCATCCGCCGGGGGGCCGGGCCGTGCCCCACCTCGCCGACGGTTCAGCCGCCCGCCTGCGGCATCGGCGCGGCCTGCTCGCGATCGTGCCCCAGCGGCTTGTACCACAGCAGCTGCACCTCGTCGGGGAGCGTCGGATAGGCGAAGCGGTGCACGGCGCCGAGCGTGCACCCCTGGCGGGCGTAGAAGCGGCAGGCGGGGACGTTGACGTTCTGCGTCTCGACCGCGAGCCACCGCGCGCCGCGCGCGCGGGCCCACGTCTCCGCGGCCGCGAACAGCGCCGCGCCCACGCCCCGCCGTCGATGCGTCGGGGCGACGCGCAGGTCCCAGAGCAGGGCGAGATCGGTGCGTCCGTGCAGCAGGTCCACGCCCGGCGTGTCCCACGCCACCACCGCGCCGCCCGCGCGCGCCCCGTCCACCCACGCCGACAGGATCCTCCAGTGCGCGAGGTCGAAGCGGCCTGGCCAGGCGGTCGGGTGCTGCCCCGGCAGGGCGTCGTAGTCCTTGGTGTAAGGCAGCGGCACCGGCTCGACGACGAGCGGCAGCCCGCCGAGTCCCGCCGCCGGCGCCGCGACGGCGAGGCGCTCGCGCACCTGGAACGCGATCGGCACCCGCGCGTAGTCGGCGAGCGCGGCGGGCGGCTCCTCGCGGATCTCGAGGGTCATCGGCGCGCCGGGCGGACGCGAGAGCGAGGCGAGTCGCGCACGCGGCGCGTGGCGTCCGTCCCGCTCACCGCCGGTCGTGCCAGAGCGCGAAGGCGGCGAGCCCGAGCCACACGGCGCCCGCCGCCCCGAGGAGCATCCCGACCGCGGCGGCGACCAGCGAGCGACCGACGGTGAGCTGCGCGATGGCCTGGAGGCTCGTCGGGGCGGTGGAGCCCAGGCCGAGGAAGCCGCCGACGGCCGCCCCCGATCCGGCGATGATGACCCACACCTCGGGCACGACCTCGGTACCGTCGTCGGGCGAGCCGGGGGCCAGGCGCAGGGCGACGGCCGCCATCAGCCCGCTGATGCCCAGCCAGAGGAGGATCAGCGGCAGGAAGGCCCAGAGGAGTCTCGCCGTGGGGTCGTGCATGGAGGGCATCCTCGCAGCCGGCACCGATGTGCCCTGGCGGCTCGCGGGCGATGGGGCTCGCGGCGGTCCGGCGCGCGGGCGCGTCGGTGTGATTCCGCGCACCGGATGCGCCGAGAATACGCTGCACGGTCGCTACTCGCCAGGCACCCGCGTCGCGGTGTAAGGCGCCGCCGGGCGGTGCGGTCGACGCGGCGCTGTCGACGGCCCGGCCGTCACGGCTCGTAGTTCCACGACTTCGGCGGCAGCCCGCGGGCGATGGCCCGCGGCGGCTGGCCGTGCAGCGCCGCCAGCCGACGAAAGGCCCGCCCCGCGCAGTGGCACTCCGCCGAATCGAATGCCACCGCGATGCGCTCGTAGAAGCGGCCGACCGGCGAGGCCCGGTCGAAGGCGACGCCCTGCAGGTAGCTGCCGCCTTCGCGCGCCGTCGCCGCGCACACGGCCGCCACGAGGGCAAGCGCCAGGCCGAGCCCCCGGCGCGCCGGCACCACGTACAAATCGTCGATCTGCGCCCCGCGCTTGGCCCAGTGCAGGTCGTAGACGCGGTGCCAGGCGATGAAGCCGGCCGCCTGGCCGTGCACCTCGATGAGAAGCACGCGCAGGCCGCTCGCGCCGCCGAGCACGTCGCGCTCCAGGACGGCCGCGCTGGAGCCGGTGTGCGCCGGGAACTCCTCCGCAAGGTACGCCGACAGCAGCGAGGCGAGGAGCTCCCCGTCGCCGGGACCGGCCGGCCGGATCTGCATCAACGCCCGGACGCGCGCAGGCTGTAGCCGCGGTGGCACCGGATCCAAGACGCGACCCGAGTGTGCCATGCTGTGTGAGCTCGCGTCGGACGCCGCGCCACGTCAGTCTCGCGTCTCGTCCCGCTGTCCCAGCGCCCGCACCCACACCTGCAGTGCCACCGGCGCCGCCGCGTCGCCGGCCACCCCCGGCGCGTCCACCGTGCGGTCGAGCCGGAAGCCGAGCCGCCGCGGCACGGCGGCACTCGCCGCGTTGCGCGCGTCGCAGCGGATCTCCACGTGCGTGAGCCCCGGGAGGGTCCGCGCGACGCCGAGCATCGCCGCCGCCGCCTCGGTGGCGAGCCCCTGGCCGACCCGATCGCGGCGCAGCCAGTAGCCGATCTCGACGTGGTCCGCCTCGGCGAAGGCCACCCGACCGCTGGCGGCGCGCGGCAGGAGGTCCACCTCGCCCACGACCGTCGCCCCGTCCGGCGTGAACAGCCCGTAGCGCCACTCCCGGTCCGCGGCGAAGTCCGCCGCGAAGGCGGCCAGCCGCTCGGCGAGCGCCGGCAGCAGCACGGGGGTGGCCACCCGCGCGGGGATCCACGGACCGAGGTGCGCCTGGTTCGCCTCGAGGACCGGCAGCAGCGCCGGCGCGTCCTCGTCCCGCCACGGGCGCAGCAGCAGACGCGCGGTGCGGAGCTCCAGCGGAACGGGCATGTGGTGGTGAGCGACCGGGAGGGCGATGATGGGCCGGCTTCGGCGGCGCCGCGCCGGCCACCTCGCGGCAACCTGCCCGCATGTGCGAACGTTGTCCAGCCATCCGCCGGCACGATGCCGCGCACGCTTCGTGAACCTCAGCATGACGACACGCCCACCGATCCTCGTACGACGCGCTGCGCTCGGCGACGAGCCGGTGCTGCGCGCGCTCCGCCTGGAGGCGCTCACCGAGGCGCCCGGCGCCTTCGGCTCCACCTACCAGCGCGAGCTGGCGCGCACGACGGCGGACTGGCAGCGCTGGCTCGCGCCCGGCGTCACGCTCCTCCTGGAGGCGGACGGCGCGGCGCGCGGGCTGGTGGCGGGCGTGCACGACGCGCAGGAGCCCGGCGTCGTGCACCTCATGACGATGTGGGTGCACCCCGCCCTGCGCGGCACCGGTGCGGCCGATGCGCTCGTCGCCGAGCACCTGGCGTGGGCGCGCGACGCGGGGGCGAGGCTGGTGCGACTCGGCGTGATGGCGGCGAACGAGCGGGCGCGCCGTCTCTACGAGCGGCACGGCTTCCGGCTCACCGGCCGGGAGACGGTGCGGGGGGCCGACGGGCGCGTGGAGCTGCAGATGGAGCGGCCGGTCGATCCTGCGGTGTGACGCCGGTGAGTCCTCAGGCCCGCCGCGCCACGGCGAGCAGGTGCGCGCTCACGCCGAGGAGCGTCGGCTCGGCCTCCAGTGCGGCGAGCGCGGCGAGCAGCACGGACCGGTGCGCGTCGTCGCCGAGCCGCGAGTCCAGCTCCGCCAGCAGCCAGCCGGGTCCCTCCACCGCCAGCGTCGCCTCGTGCGCCAGGCCCGCCGCAGCGCACTCGGACGCGAGCTCCTCCGGCCGATGGAAGCAGGCGGTCGTGAAGTACGCCGGATCGCCCGTGCGGTTGCGGTGCCGACCGTCCCGCCGGTCGTCGGCAGCGATGGCTGCGAACGTCGGGTCCTCGAGGTGGCCGCCCCGGAGCCCGTCCAGCGTCGAGGCGAAGCGCGAGATGGCCGCGGACGCAGTGTCGGTCCTCATCGTCGCGGACGTCCGGGAGCACGTCGGCCGCGCGTCGCCGCACACGCCCTGCCTGCGGCCGCCTCAGGCCCGCACCAGCGGGATCAGCACGGTCGCGCCATCCATCAGGGCGTGCGCGACCGCGAACGGCACCACCCGGCGCAGTCGCAGATACAGCAGCCCCTGGAAGACGGAGAAGGGCACGGATCCCAGGAGCCGGAACACCATGAACCGCGCGTCGAACGTCAACGGCATGAAGGCATGCTGCAGGGCCCAGGCGAACGCCACCACGGCGATCGCCACGCTCGTCCGCCGACTGAGGACCTGGTAGCGGGGGAGCAGATAGCCGTTGTAGGTCATCTGCTCGGTCAGCCCCCAGAGGAATGGCCACACCAGCAGGCCATAGAGCGCCGCCGGCAGGGGCAGTCCGCCCAGCAGGTACGGCGGTGCGGGTGTGCCGTACACGAGCCAGCCGGCCGCCGCGACGCCGCCGAAGATGATGACGAGGCTCACGGGGATGAGCGCGAGTCCGAGCAGCGTGTCGCGGCCGAGGCGGGTGCGCGCGATGCCGACCAGGTCGACGAGCGCGATGCCCTCGCGGCGCGTGAGCGCCCAGAGCAGCGCCAGGCAGCCGGCATCGATCAGGGTGCCGTACACCGGCAGCCAGGGCTCGGCGTCGTGCCAGGGCGTCGGCGACCCTCGCAGGGCGAACACGGCCGCGACGACGCCCTGCGCGCCCACGGCGAAGGCGGATCGCGCGAAGAGCATCAGCGCCGGGCCATGCCACGTCAGCGTTCCCGCCTCCCGTCGCCGCAGGAGGGCCGCCTGGGAATTTCGGTCTCGACGCACGGCGCCGGAGCCCGTCACCGGTCAGTGTGGCGTGACCGTGCGGACCTCGTGCGCATCGTGTGCGGTGGTCAGCCCGGGCGCGCCGGACGTGGCCGCCAGGAGCCTGGTCGCGAACCGCTCGGCCTCACCGATCCGCTCGACCTCGACCGCCACGCTGTCGAGCGCCAGCTCCAGTCGGCCCAGGCGGGTCAGCACCTCGGCGGATGGCGGCGCCGCCTGCTGGCTGACGACCTGCCGGGCCCGTCGCAGCGCCATCGTCACCCATACCGAGCCGCCGCCGATGACGGCGCCGATGGCCGCGGAAAGGCCCAACACCGAGAGCACGGTTGCGTCGCTTCCCATCATCAGGATCCCTCGCGAGAGGAGAAGGAGGAGCTGCGCCGGACCGGGGAGCCACGCCGGCGCCTGTCCCTCTCTCCTACGACGGGATCCCTGATCAGTTGCGACCCCGCGCCCGCGTTCCGCGGCGGGCGGATGCAACGAGGCGCCGCGCAGCACGGCGCTCCGTGGTCCGGCCGCCTGCTGCAACACATCGTCCGCGACGCCACGTGCTGCCGCCCGCGACCCGCTCGCTACCGGTCCCGTTCCGGTGCGCCGCGCAGGTACGCCGCGCCCAACTCGACCAGCTCGTCGTCGGTCTGGACGCCCGGCACCACGTACGGTGCGCGACCCGGCGCGACGAGATAGTAGCCGACCCGGGCCGAATCCGGCGGGATGAAGTGCCAGCGCCGTGCCTCGCTCCGGAAGTAGAGGGTGTCCGCGAACCGGACCTCGACGGTGTAGCCCTGGGCCTGGAGCGAGTCGGTGGCCGTGCTGAGATGCCAGCCGAAGTCGTCGAGGACGGTGTTGAGGTCCACGTCGGTCTCGAGCGCTGCCTCGCTCACCGGCGGGAAGTATCCGACGAACGTGGGGCCGGTGACGACCACCACCGTGGAATCGGGCGCGACGGGCCCACCGCTGTCGGGAGCGGGAGTGACGCCGCAGCCCGCCAGCAGGAGGGCCAGGGTGATCGCCACCGGGGTGATCGTCCGACGTGTGGGCATCGTTCGAGAGGGGAGAATCGTGGTGGCCGGACGCCGGAGCTCGGTCTGCGCTGCCCAGCCATCGTCGGTGGCGGAGGAGGGGACGCCGGGCATGACCTGAACGGGGGAGTACGCAGGTTCGTGCGGTCTCACGTTCGAGTCCAGTCGCGGGGACCCGGCTCACCAGCCGGCGGGTACCAGCGCCCGGTACCGACTCACCAGCCGCAGGAGCCGATGCCGGTCGCCCCGTCGGCTGCCACGGAACGCTAGGTCGGTCCCACCTCGACCACCCGCGAGGGCATGTCGTCGCCGGGCATGAACCCGACTGCCTTCAGCTGCCGTGAGATATCCAGGTTCGACTCGCCACGGCAGGGCGCCAGCCAGGACGCCTCACCGGTCGCTCGAACGACACCACGGATGCGCACCTTGCCTCCCACGTCGAGGGCGATCTCCTGACCCTCGCGGAGATCCAGCCGTGCGACATCGTCGCGGTCGAGGCGAATGTAGAGATCCCAGCCGTCGGCCGAGAGCCGACGGATATATGCCATGGCGGACGGAGCGTCAGGGTCGGTCATGCGGCCGAGGGTGCTCTGCCTAACACACGAGCTCCGCTGCGGAGCGGGCGCCAGCCAGGCGCGCTCGACCGCACCGGCGCGCCGGCCCTTCCAGCCTGGGACCTGGCCGCCTGATGACCTTCGCCATCTGCAACGCCACGTCAGCCCCCATGCGCGCTGTCATGGGCGTTCGGCCGGCCAGCGGAGCTGGAACTCCAGCTCCTCCGTGCCCTCCGCTCGCTCGTGCTCGATGTTGAAGGCGGTGTCCGCCGGCACCCGGAGCCGCTCGCCGGCGACCTGGATGGTGAACGGCATGCCCGCCTCCAGTGCGTCGGCCAGCCGCCGCAGCTTCGCGACGAACTGCGCGCGGGAGTACGTGCGTTCCAGATCGCGGTCACGACGAGCAGGCATTGGCGGAACAGTGCAAGGTGAATGCGGGACAGCGCCCAGGTTCATCTGCGGAGCCTCTGGCCCGCCACGCGCCTGGGACCGGCCTCGACAGGGCGGCAGGCAGGCGCCACCTCAGCCGCCCAGCGCGCCGCGGTCCACCGCCGCCTGCCGCGCCAGCGCCTCCGTCCAGTCGATCGCCGGCGCCACCTCGGCGTCCTCCAGCGCCAGGCTGGCCGCGGCCCGCTCCACCACCGGCGCGCCCAGCGCCGGCGGCAGCGACAGGCCGAACTCCAGCTCCGCGCGGCGGCAGAGGCGCTCCTCGCGCGCCGCGTCGCGCTGCTCGGGGCGCACCCCCATCTCGCTCACCCGCGCGTGCATCCCCTCGTGCACGATCGACGACGCCACCGGCGCGGCCGTGATGTCCGTGCGGGCCAGGAAGGTGAGCTCCGTGAGGCAGGTGCGCTCGAGCGGGAAGTAGGCGCCGCGGCAGGGGAACCGCGCCACGCGGATGCGCAGCAGGTCGCGCCGCAGGTGCGCCAGGCGCCACGGCTGGTGGCGCTCGATGAGCGCCAGCGCCTCGTCCAGCCGGGTCAGCACGCGCGCCGTCTCGATGTCGGGGCGCGTGTTCTCCACCACCACGCGGAAGCCGCGGATCTCGTGCGTCTCCATGCCCTGCGCCTCCGCCACCGCGCGCCGCAGCCGGTCGCGCAGCCCATCGATGAGTCGGCCGATCATCCGCCGCCCTCCGCGCCGGCCGCCCCGTCGCGCCCGTCCGCGATCCGCAGCTCCGGCAGCTCGGGGGTGAGCCGGCAGTAGATCTCCGTGAAGTGCGGGTCGCGCGGGTTGAAGTCGGGGCGCGCCGCGTCGAACCGCTCGGGGAGTGCCTGCAGCTCCACGATGCCATCCGTGCGGTACATCCGCCAGCCGCCCTCCGGGTCCACGCGGCTCCACCCGGGGCGCATCCAGGCGCTCAGCGCCTCGTGGCCGGCCGTGGTGACGCCGTACAGGTGCGGCTCGACCACGCGCACCACCCCGCCGTAGCCGAACATCAGCAGCCGCCGCTCGGCGATCGCCTGGCAGATTCGCGGGTCCATGCGGGGGATGACGGCAAGGGCGGGGCCGGGCGGGGCGACCGCCGCGGCCCCGGTGCGGGCTGACCCGTCAGGGCAGGAGTCAGAAGGGCGTGACGCCGATGGCGAGGCCGTACGAGAGGCCGCCGCGCGAGACGCTGATCGGGCCCAGGTGGTCGCTGTCGGGCAGCTCCAGCGATCCGCCGCCGTGGTACTGCGCCATCAGCGCCACGGAGAGCAGTGCCGTCAGCGGCCGCTCGTAGCGGACGTCGGCGGCCAGCACCACCGAGTTGGACGTCCATCGCTCGTCGGCGACGACGCCACGGGTCTCGTACGAGGCGGACGGTCCCCCGAAGTCGGTGCCCTCATGGAGGACGAGATCCTCCTCGCGGAAGTGGGAGTCGCCGCGCAGCATCATCGGGCCGGCGCCGAGTCGGACCCCCCACCGCTCGACCGACACGATGGCCCCGACGAGCCCTTCCTCGTGCTCGAAGGTGACGTAGGACGAGCGCTGCGGGTCGTAGGCCTGCACGCGTGCACGATTGGATCGCAGCGACGTCATCGCCTCCACCGAGACCGGGCCGGCGACGCGCACCCGGACGGCGGCGATGCCGATCCCCGTCGACCCGTCGTACTCCGAGCCCTCGTGCCCCGCCATCACGTTGGCGCCGGTGAACAGCCGCCCGCCGCCATAGCCGTCGGCACGCAGCGCCTTCTCGACGCGATCGGCGGTCTGCAGCTGCACGGCGCCGAGGCGGGGCGGCAGCAGCCAGAGTCCGACTCGCCGCGCCCGCGCGCGCGCGAGCGTGAGCGACGGACACGACCGGCTCGGTGGGGCATGGCTCCCGTCGGCGGCGAACGCGGCCTGGGCGACCCGGAGCGAGCCGTCCGGCTGCAGCGTCCACTCCATCGTGTACCGGCCCCGCAGCGTGTCGGCCACGCCGGCGCGCTCGAGCGCCACGAGATAGTGCCCCTCGCGCTCCACCGCGCCGGTGGTGCAGGTCAGGATGCGCTCGGGCAGCAGCTGGACGGTCGAGATGCGCGCGCCGGCACTGTGGCCGGTGAGCCACGCGGCCACGCCGCCGACGCCCGCCAGCCGCTCACCGTGCTGGGTGACGTCGGCGTCGGCGGTGAGCAGCCTGGCCGCGAAGGCGGCATCGCCCGCCCGGGCGGCGGAATCCAGGGCGAACTTCGCCTGCGCGATCAGCCGCCGGAGCGAGTCGGCCTCCGGCAGCCTCCGGGGCGACGGGGTGACGGGATGGGTGCCGCGAGCTCCGGGCGCACAGGCGGCCGCGGCGAGCAGGAGGGGGAGAAGAGCCCAGGAGCGCATCATGACCGAGGAGAGAGTGGGAGAGCACCGCGGCGAACGCCGGCATGCGGAGCTCGGCCCACCTGGCGTTGTCCCGAGGCGGGGCCGCCACCGTACTGCCGAGCTCGCATGATGCGCCATCATACGATCCCCGGGCTCGCGCCGTATTAACGCCCGCTAATCTTTCCCACCCCCCCACCTCGGACCGGCCGTGCCCCCGGTCGCGAGGGAGGCAGGATGCACCAGGAGCACGCCCGTGCCTACTCGGCGCGCAGCGCGTGTACGGGCGCCACCCGCGACGCGCGACGCGCTGGCAGATAGCCCGCCAGCGTCGACACCAGCAGGAGCACCGCGGCCGTGCCGACGAACGTCGGGGCGTCCGTCGATCCCACCCCGTAGAGCAGCGACTGCAGCAGACGCGACGCCGCGAACGACAGCACCGCGCCGAGCGCGACCCCGACTACCGCGAGGAGCACCGTGCGCCGGACCACCCGCCGCTGGACGCTCGCCGCCGATTCACCGAGCGCCATGCGGATCCCGATCTCCCGGCGGCGCTGGCTCACCGAGTACGAGAGGACGGCGTAGATGCCGAGGGCGGCGAGCAACAGCGCCGTCCCCGCGAACGCGCCGAGGATGATCAGGATGAAGCGGCGCGGTGAGATCGCGCGATCCACCACGGCGTCCAGCGTCTGGTAGTCGGCGGCGGGCATCGACGGGTCGGCCGCCCGCAGCGCGGCGCCGACGCTGGCCGCCAGCGTCTCGACGGGCAGCCGCGATCGGACGACCATCACCAGCGCATTGAAGTCGGGCTGCTGCGAGTACGGGAGATACATCTCCAGCCCCGCGCCCTCCTCCAGCGACTGATGGCGCACGTCCCCCACGACGCCGACGACCTGCCACTCCCCGTCGCCGATGAGCACCGTCCGGTCGATGGGCTCCTCGCCGGGGAAGAGCCGCTCCGCCGCGGTCTGGTTGAGGATCATCACCCGCCGCGAGCCGGCGTCATCGTCCGGGGTGAAGTAGCGCCCCTCGAGGAGCGGGATCCGCATCGTCTGGAGATACCGGCTGTCGACGAGGCGGGGAAATGCCACGGGGGTCTCGTTCCGCTCGTAGACGGCCCCCTTGGCCTGAATCGACCAGGCGCGGTTCCGGCCGAGCGGCGGCGTATCCGTCAACCCGACGGCGTCGACGCCGGGCAGCGCGGCCACCCTCGCGGTCAGGGCGTCGTAGAACGCGATCTGCGCGGTGTCGTCGGCGAAGTCCCGGCCCGGGTTGAGCTGCCACGCCACCGCGCCCGCGGGCTGAAAGCCCAGGTCGACGTCGAGCACGCGGACGAAGCTCCGCAGGAGGAGGCCGCCGCCGACGAGCAGCACGCAGGCGAGCGCCACCTCCCACACCACCAGGACCTCGCGCACGCTCGTGCGCCGCCGTCCCTCGCTCGTGCTGCGGCCGACGTCCCGGAGCGTGGCCGCCTCGTCTCCCCGCGACACCTGGAGCGCCGGCACGAGCCCCACCACCAGGCCGGTCAGCAGCGTGACGGCCAGGGTGAACGCCAGCGCCCCGCCATCCACCGAGACCGACCGCAACAGCGGGATGCTGACGGCGTTCGTGCTCGCCACCCAGCGCGTGATCCCGACGGCGAGGAGCACACCGACCACGCCGCCGCCCGCGGCGAGGAGGAGGCTCTCCACCAGGAGCTGGCCGAGGAGCCGGCGCCGGCTGGCGCCGAGCGCGCTGCGCACGGCCATCTCCTGCGCCCGCTGCTGCCCGCGGGCCAGCAGCAGGTTCGACAGGTTGGCGCAGGCCACCGCGAGGACGAGCACCGCCGCGGCGGCCAGCACGAGCATGGCCGGGCGGAAGCGGCCCGCGATGTGGTCCTGCAGGCCGGTCACCACCGCGCTCAGCCCCCAGCGGGCCGGATCGGCCGCCTGCAGCTGGGCGTTGATCGCGTCGAGCTCGGCCTGCGCGCTCTCGACCGTCGCGCCGGGCTTCAGCCGGCCGACGATGGCGAGCGTGTTGCCCCAGCGGTCCGTCTCGTCGCTGATCGGGAAGGGGCGCAGGAAGTCCACGCGCGACGCGGGCACGAAGGTCGACGCGAAGTCGAACGACGGCGGCAGCACGCCCACGACCTCCGTCGGCACGTTGTTGAGCGTGATCGACCGCCCGACGATCGCCGGATCGCCGCCGAAGCGTCGCACCCAGAAGCCGTGGGTGAGGATGACCGCGGGGCGTCCGCCCCACACCCCCTCCTCGCGGACGAAGTTGCGGCCGAGCAACGGCCGCACGCCCAGCACGTCGAGGAAGTCCTGGGCGACGCCGACGCCGACGAGCCGCTCCGGCGCGCCGGCGCCGACGAGGTTGTAGCTCTCGTACTCGAAGAAAGCGTAGTAGCCGGTCAGCGCCTGGAACGAGCGGGCCCGCTCCCGGTAGTCCCGCAGGTTCGACGTCCGCGACGTGACGGCGGACAGTCCACCCCCGGACGACGACGCGATCCAGACGAGCCGCTCGGGCTCGGGGAAGGGCAGCGGGCGCAGCATCAGGGGGCTCATGACGCTGAAGACGGCCGTCGTCGCCGCGACCCCGAGCCCGGTGATGAGCACGGCGAAGGCGGTGAAGCCGGGGGCGCGCCGGATGCGCCGGAGGGCGATCCGCAGGTCGTGTCGGAGCCCGTCGAGCCGCTCGAGTGTGCGCATGCGATGCTCCCGGCGCGAGGCCGAGTCGTGGAGTCGATGACGTGCCTCGTCCAGCGAGCCGAAGCGCCGCTCCGCCTCGGCCCGCGCGGCCGCGGGGGAGAGGCCCTGGCGGATCAGCTGCTCCGTCCGGAGGGCCAGGTGAAGCCGGATCTCGTCGTCCATCTCCGCGCCGGCGCGCTCCGGTCGCTGCAGCGCGAGCCGGAAGAGGCGACGGACGCCGGGGCGGATGTCGGGTGAGCGCATGATCGTGGCGTCAGGCCGGGCCTGGCGCCGAGGTGAGGATGCCGGTGACGGTCTCGGCGTAGCGCACCCACTGCGCCGTCTCGGCCGCGAGGTGCGCCTGCCCGGCCTTGGTCAGCCGGTAGTAGCGCGCGCGCTGGTTGTTGGCCGTCACCCCCCACTCGCCCACGACGTATCCACGCGCCTCCAGCCGGTGCAGCGCCTGGTACATGGCGCTGTCCTGCACCCCGATCGCGCCGCCGGAGCGGGCCTCGAGCCAGGTCGTGATCTCGAAGCCGTGCAGCGGCGTCCAGGCGAGCGCCTTGAGCACCAGCACGTCGAGCGTCCCCTTCACCAGCGGCAGCACGTCGCCCACGAAGCCTCCAGAGAGTGAGTACAGACTCTGGGTACTATTGGGGCCGCCCACGATTCCGTCAAGCATCGGCGACGGCCGCCCGGCTCGATGGCGCTGCCGCCCTCGTCCCGGGTATCTTGCCCGCCGTCCGCCCCGTTCCCCCGCTCCCGATCCATGCAGTTCCACGACCCGCCCGTCCTCCCCCGCGGCTTCCACACCGCCAGCCGCAACTGCGGCCTCAAGCCGAGCGCCAGGGATCTCACCCTCTTCGTCAGCGACGTGGACGCCGCGGCCGCGGCGCTGTTCACGCGCAACCACTTCCCCGGCGCCCCCGTCGTCCTCGGCCGCGAGACGATCCAGGGCGGCGTGCTGCGCGCCGTCGTCGTCAACAGCACGGTGAGCAACGTCGCCACCGGCGAGGCCGGGCTGGCCGCGGCGCGCCGCATGGCCGCCGCCGCCGCCGCGGAGGTGGGCACCACGCCGGACCGCGTGCTGGTCAGCTCCACCGGCGTCATCGGCGTGCCGCTGCCGATCGAGAAGATCGAGCGCGGGCTGCGGGGAATGTGCGCCGAGCTGTCGGACGACCCGCTCGTCGGGGCCGAGGGGATCATGACGACCGACACGCACCCCAAGGCGCTCAGCCTGAGCGTCGGCGACGCGACGCTCACCGTCGTCGCCAAGGGCTCGGGGATGATCGAGCCCAACATGGCGACGATGCTCGCCTACCTCTTCACCGACGCCGCGCTCGACGCGCCGACGCTGGACGCCATGCTGCGCGAGGCGGCCGCGCTCTCCTTCAACATGCTGTCGGTGGACAGCGACACGAGCACGTCGGACACCTGCGCCATCCTCGCCAACGGCCTGGCCGGCCCGGTGGACCACGAGGCCTTCCGCGCCGCGCTGGCGGTCGCGTGCGTGCGCATGGCGGAGACGCTGGCCCGTGACGGCGAGGGCGCCACGCACCTCGTCCGCGCGCAGGTGCGCGGCGCGGCCAGCGACGCCGAGGCGCGCCGCGTCGCCAAGTCGATCGTCAACAGTCCGCTGGTGAAGACGATGGTGCACGGCGCCGACCCGAACGTCGGCCGGCTGCTGATGGCGGTGGGCAAGTGCTTCGACTGCACCATCGACCCGGCGCGCACGGACGCCTGGATCAACGGCTACGAGGTGGTGCGCGGCGGCCGGCGGCTGGATTTCGACGACGACGCGGTGCGCGTGGCGTTAGGCGCCGAGACGGTGGACCTCGAGGTGATGCTCGGCGTGGGCGAGGGCACGGCGACCGCCTTCGGCTGCGACCTGACGAAGGGCTACATCGACGAGAACGCCGCGTACTACTCCAGTTGACCCCCATGACCACAGCCCTGCACATCCGCCCCGCCACCCCGGCCGACGCGGCGCACGTGGCCTTCCTCATCCAGCAGCACGTCCCGTCGGGTGCGCTGCTCCCGCGCTCCCCCGAGTTCGTGGCGGAGCGCGCCAACGACTTCCTGGTGGCGGCCGAGGGGGAGCGCGTGGTGGGCTGCGTGCACCTCAGCGAGTACTCGCCCAGCCTGGCCGAGGTGCGCTCCCTGGCGGTGGACCTGGCCTACGCCGGCCGCGGCGTGGATGCGCGGCTGCTCGACGCGGTGGAGCAGCTGGCGCGCCAGCGCCAGTACCCGACGCTCTTCGCGGTGACGAACGACGAGGCGCTCTTCCGCGCCCGCGGCTACGCGCCGTACCCGGTGCCGGAGCTCTATCCGGAGCGGGAGGAGGTGGCGCGGTTCGCGGGGGTCGTGGGGAAGGAGCTGTGAGGCGAGCGACGAGCGATGAGCGATGAGTGACGAGCGGGGGCCTCGGGCCGGCCAGTACTGGTGTCCCGAGGGGCGCGCGGGTCACTCATCGCTCGTCGCTCGTCGCTCCCTCACCCCCTCCCCACCCGCTCCCCCTCCCTCGCCTCGAGGTCGATCGGCTGCGCCGCGCCGGCGCCGATCGCTCGCGGGTCCGGCATCTCGTTGAAGAGGCGCGTCATGAAGCGCTGCCCCTCGCCGATCCGCTCCACCTCCACCGCCACCGCGTCCATCCCCTGCTCGATGCGCGACAGCCGGTCGTAGAGCTCCGGTGGGATCGTCTGGATCAGCTTCGCGCTGCGGCGCCAGATGCGGCGTGCGTAGGCGATGACCAGCGGCAGCGCGGCGGCGAAGGTGAGGAACATCCCCAGCGCGATCATGTCCTCGTCCGGCCCGCTGCGCGGCGGTGGGGGCGGCTCCGGCACCACCGCGCCGGGGATCGCCGACGCGCGCGCCACCGCCGCATTGGACTCGGCCAGCTGCTTGTCCAGCTCCGCGATGCGCTGGTCCATGGAGGTCAGCCGCTGCTCCAGCCCCGTCCGCTCCACGTCGGTCAGCGTCTCGCGCCGGAGCTGCGCGGCGATCGAGCTCCGCGTCTCCGAGACGTTCGAGAGCTGGTCGCGCAGCTCCTCGCGCTGCGCCTTCAGGGCCTCGAGGATCGCGGCCGGGCCGCTCGCCGTCAGCGCCTCCCCGTCGCCCGGCACCGACTGCGCGATGCTGGGGGTGACCGAGACGGCGGGCGCGGCCGAGGGCGCGGGCGTGGCGGACGTGGCTGGGCTCTGCTGCATGTGGGGCTCCTTCGGTCGTGCGGCGGGCGCACGCCGGGGGCGGGCGTGCGGGCGGGATGGTGGTGCGGGAGCATACGCGTCGACGCCGGCGCCCGTTTCAGCCACCCCGCACGTTACCGCGTGTGGCGCCCGCTGTCAGCTCTGGCGCGCCTCCTGCCGACCCGCGACCCCGTGACCCAGCCCACGCCACTCGCCCTCCCCCCGGTCCCCGCCACCCGGCCCGAGGACCTCCCCCTGCACGACGACGTGCGCTGGCTGGCCGGCGCCCTCGGCCGCGTCATCCGCCGGCTGGAGGGCGACGAGGCCTTCCTCACCGTGGACGAGCTGCGCCGCGCCTGCCGCGCCCGCCGCCGCGGCGACCCCGCCGCCCCCACGCTCGACCAGCTCCTGGCCCGCGTGGCCGCCCTGCCGCTCGACCAGTGCGCCGTCGCGGCCCGCGCCTTCACCCTCTTCTTCCTCCTCATCAACACCGCCGAGCAGGTGCACCGCGTGCGCCGCCGCGACGACTACCGCCGCCGCGGCGGCAGCGAGCCGCAGCCCGCCTCGGCGCGCTGGACGATGCAGCGGCTCCGCGCGCGCGGCGTGCCGCGCGAGGCGGTGGCAGCGGCGATGGCCGGGCTCGACGTGCGCCCCGTCCTCACCGCGCACCCCACCGAGAGCACCCGCCGCACGCTGCTCGCCCTCCAGGCGCGCGTCGCCGACCTGCTCCTCGCGCGCTCGCGCGCCGACGACCCGCCGGCGCGCCGCGCCGCCGAGGAGGCGCTCGCCGCCGAGGTGGAGCTGCTCTGGCTCACCGCCGAGGTGCGCCAGGACCGCCCATCGGTGCGCGACGAGGTCAGCACGGTGATCTGGTACCTGGAGACGCGGCTGCTCGACGCCAGCGCCCGCGCCCACGACGCCCTCGTCCGCGCCTTCGAGGCGGAGTTCGGCGCGACGAGCGGCGAGGCGGCGAGCGACGACGCGACGAGCGACGAGACGGCGAGCGACGACACGACGAGCGACGACGCGGCGAGCGACGACGCGGCGAGCGACGGCATGGCCGGCGGCGGTACGACGGTCGAGCGCCCCGCCGGGCCCGACGAGGCGCTCCGGCTCGCCGCGCCGCTGCAGCTCGGCAACTGGGTGGGGGGCGACCGCGACGGGAACCCCTTCGTCACGCCGGAGATCACCGTCGCCGCCGCGCGCCGCGCCAGCCACGTCATCCTCGGCCGCTACCGGCAGGAGCTCGACGCGCTCGTCCAGCGCCTCTCGCTCTCGGCGCACCTGACGCCGCCCGGCGCCGAGCTGCGCGCCTCGCTCGACGCCGACCGCGCCGCGCTCCCCGATGTCTGGGAGGCCAACCGCCGTCGCAACGCCGACGAGCCGGTGCGCCTCAAGCTCACCTTCATGGCGGCCCGCGTGGCCGCCGCGCGGCGCCTGGTGGAGGCGCGCGACGCCGGCCGCGCGGCGCACGAGCCGGCCGCCTACGCCGCCGCCGCCGAGCTGGAGGCCGACCTCCTGCTCGTGCGCGGCGCGCTGCTGGCCGCCGGCGCCACCGACGCCTGCCGCGCCGTGCTGGATCCGCTGCTCGCCCTCGTCCGCGCGCACGGCTTCCACGGCTACCGCCTGGACGTGCGCGACCACGCCGACGTGCACGCCGCCGCGCTGGCCGACGTCGCCGAGCGACTCGGCATCCCGCCGCTCGACGGGCCGGCGCTGCGCCGCGAGCTGCTCGGCCGACGCCCGCTCGTCGCCCCCGACCTGCCCCTCGCCGACGCCACGCGCCGCGTGCTGGACACGATGCGCGCCATGCGCACGGTGCAGGACGAGGCCGGGGCGGCCGCCGCCTCCACCTACATCGTCTCCATGGCCACCGCGCCCGAGGACCTGCTGCGCGTCCTGCTGCTGGCGCGCGAGACCGGGCTGGTGGACCTCGCCGGCGACCCGCCGCGCTCGCGGCTGGACGTCGTGCCGCTCTTCGAGACGCTGGACGACCTGGAGCGCGCGCCGGTCGTCATGCGCGCCCTGTTCGACGACGCGGCCTACGCCCGCCAGCTCGCCGCCCGCGGACGGCGGCAGGAGGTGATGGTGGGCTACTCCGACTCCAGCAAGGACGCCGGCATCCTGGCCTCCAGCTGGGCGCTCTACCGCGCGCAGGAGGCGCTGGCCGCGCTGGCGCGCGAGGCGGGGGTGGAGCTGTGCCTCTTCCATGGACGAGGGGGCAGCGTCGGGCGCGGCGGCGGCAGCCCGGTCTACCGCGCCCTCGCGGCGCTGCCGCCGGACGCGGCCACTGGCCGCGTCAAGATCACCGAGCAGGGGGAGATCATCTCGCAGCAGTTCGGCATCGCGCCCATCGCCGAGCGCACGCTGGAGGTGATGCTGGCGGGCACGCTGCGCAACGAGTTCGCCGACTGGCCCGCGCACGTCCCCGACGCCGAGCTGGCGGCGTTCCGCGATACGATGAGCGCCCTCTCGGCGCGCTCGTTGGGCGTCTACCGCGAGCTGGTGCACGAGGGCGACGCGCTCTTCACCCTCTTCCGCCAGGTGACGCCGATCGCCGAGCTGGCCGACGCGCGCTTCGGCTCGCGCCCGGCCTATCGCCCCGGCGCGAAGGCGGGGATCGAGGGGATCCGCGCCATCCCGTGGGCCTTCGGCTGGACGCAGATCCGCCTCATGCTCCCGGGGTGGTTAGGCGTCGGCACGGCGCTGACGGAGGCGCTGGAGACGCCGGACGGCCTGGCGCGGCTGCGCCGGATGGCCGCCGCGTGGCCCTTCTTCGACGACCTGCTGGCCAAGGTGGAGATGGCCTGCGCCACCGCCGACCTCCCGATCGCGCGCGCCTACGTCGAGCAGCTGGGCGGCGACCCGGCGCTCCTCGCGCGCCTCGAGGCCGAGCTGGCGCGCACGGCGCAGGCCATCCTCCGCATCCGCGACGACGCGCACCTGCTGACGGACGCGCCGGTGCTGCAGGCGTCGATCGCGCTGCGCAACCCGTACGTGGACGTCCTCTCGCTGCTGCAGATCGCCCTCCTGCGCCGCAAGCGCGCCCTGGGCGACGACGCGCCGGAGGCCGAGCGCGCGCGCGTGCAGGAGGTGCTGGCGACGACGCTGAGCGGCGTCGCGCAGGGGTTGCGGAACACGGGGTGAGGCGGGGCGCGCCGTGGCGCGATGCCGAACTCCGTCACTCCGCCCGCAGCGCCTCCAGCGGATCGGTGCGCGCGGCGCGCGCCGCCGGGATCACGGTGGCGACCAGCGCCACGCCGCCGAGCAGCAGCGCCACGCCCACGAACGTCGCCGGGTCGGTGGCGCCCACGCCGTAGAGCAGGCCGGCCATCAGCCGCGTCAGCAGCAGCGCGCCCGCCGCACCCACCGCGGCGCCCACGAGGGCGAGCGCCATCGCCTGCGCCACCAGCAGCCCCACCACCCGCCAGGGCGCGGCGCCGAGGGCGATGCGGATGCCGATCTCGCGGCGGCGGTGCGAGACGCCGTAGCTGGTGATGCCGTAGATGCCGACCGCGGCCAGCGCCAGCGCGATCGCCGCGAAGGCGCCCAGCAGCAGCAGGTAGAAGCGCGGCCGGCCGGTGGCGTCGGCCACCACGCGCTCCATCGCCTGCAGGCGCGAGACGGCGACGCCGGCATCCATCGCGCTCACCAGCCGGCGCACCGCCGGCGCCAGCGCCGTCGCGTCGCACGCCGCACCGGGCGCGCAGTCGGCGCGGAGCACCAGCGTCAGCGTGCCGAAGACGTTGCCGGGCTCCTCGCGGTAGGTGGCGTCCTGCGCGTAGGGCCGGTAGAGCTCCGGCTGCGGCGCGGCGCCCCACGCGTCCTGCGCCACGTCGGCCACCACGCCCACCACCGTGATCCAGCTGGAGTCGTCGAGCGTCAGGCGCCGGCCGACCGGGTCCTCGCCGGGCCACGCGGCGGCGGCCAGCGCCTCGTTCACCACCGCCACCGCGGGCGCGTCGGCGCGGTCCTGCGGGCCGAAGCCGCGGCCGCGGCGCAGCGCGATCCCCATCGTGCGGAAGTAGTCCGGCATGGCGACGCGCCAGGTGGCGCGCGGCCAGTCTTCATGGGGTACTGCGGCCTCCCCTTCAGGGTGATAGCGCGTGCCCCACACGTCGCCGGCCAGCGGCACGTGGTTGACGACGCTGGCCGCGGCCACGCCGGGCAGCGTCGCCGCGCGCCGCGCCAGCTCCTCGAAGAACGCCGCGCGCTGCGCCGGCTCGGCGTGCGCGCTCCCCGCCGTCGAGACCGTCGCCAGCACCACGCCGCGCGCGTCGAAGCCCGGATCCACCGCGCGCAGCGCCACGAAGCTGCGGGCCAGCAGCCCCGCGCCCACCAGCAGCACGATGGCGAGCGCGAACTCGGAGACGACGAGCGCGGCGCGCAGCCGCCGGCGCTGCACGCCGCCGCTCGCACCGCGCCCCCCCTCGCGGAAGGCGTCGGCCAGGTCGGGGCGCGCGGCGCGGAGCGCCGGCAGCACGCCGAAGACGAGCCCCGTGAGCAGCGTCACCGCGGCCGCGGCGGCCAGCACGCGAGCGTCCACCCGCGCCGTGCCGATGCGCGGCACGAACGCCGGCCCGAGCACCGCCAGCGCCCGCACCGCGCCGGCCGCGAGCAGCACCCCGCCGGCGCCGCCGACGGCCGCCAGCAGCAGGCTCTCGGTGAGCAGCTGGCGCACGGTGCGGCGGCGCGTCGCGCCGAGCACGCTGCGCACCGCCAGCTCGCGGCGCCGGGCCACGCCGCGCGCCAGCAGCAGGTGCGCCACGTTCGCGCAGGCGATGAGCAGCACCAGCGAGACGGCGGCCAGCAGCACGAGCAGCGCCGGCCGCACGTCGCCCACGGCCAGCTCGAGCAGCGGACGCACGCGCACGTCGCGGTTCGTCCCCGGCAGCTCGCGCTCCAGCGCCGCGGTCACGCCGGCCACGTCGCCGCGCGCCTGCGCCAGCGTCGCGCCGTCGGCCAGCCGCGCGAAGACGCGCAGGCTCTGCGCCCCGCGGTCGGCGGCGCGCGGCGCCAGCGAGAGCGGCGCCCAGAGCTCGGCGTCGGTGATCCAGAAGGGCGCGAAGCCGAACGTCGGCGGCATCACGCCGATCACGGTGTACGGCTCGCCGTCCAGCCGGATCGTCTCTCCCACCACCGACGCGCGGCCGCCGAAGCGCCGCTGCCAGAGCCCGTGGCCGAGGACGACGACGTGGTCGCGACCCGGCTCGTCCTCGCCCGGCCCGAAGGTGCGCCCCAGCATGGGCCGCACGCCGAGCATGGGGAACATGGTGCCGGTGAGGTGCATGGCCGTCACCTGCTCGGGCGGCCCGTCGCCGGCCAGGGCGGGGCCCCACGCCTCCGCCGCACCCATCGCGGCGAAGGTGCGCGTGCGCTCGCGCCAGTCCAGGTAGTTGGCCGGCGCCACCGGGGAGTGCCCCTCGTGGAGGAGCGCCACCAGGCGGCCGGCGTCGGCGTAGGGCAGGGGGCGCAGGAGCACCGCGTCCACCACGCCGAGGATGGCGGTGGTGGCGCCGATCCCCAGCGCCAGGGTGAGCACGACGGCGATGGTGAAGCCGCGCTCGCGGGCGAGGGCGCGCGCGCCGTAGCGCAGGTCCTGCGCGACGCCGTGCAGCCAGGCGCCGGCGCGCGCGTCGCGCACCTCCTCCTTGACCTGCTCCATGCCGCCCACCTCGAGCAGCGCCGCCCGCCGCGCCGCGGCGGGCGGCAGGCCGGCGCGCCGCTTCTCCTCGGTGAGCAGCTCGACGTACGCGCGCAGCTCGTCGTCCAGGTCGTGCTCGGCGCGCGCACGGAAGAGCAGGTTGCGCGCGAGGTGGCGGAGGCGGGGGAGGAGGGGCATGGTGGCCCGTCTGGTCTCGGGGGGAGCGCCCTGGTGGGCACCAGCGGATGGCGGATGCGCCGGCGGCGCCGGGCGGTCGGGCGACGACGGCGGTCTCCTACAGACAGTCGATACGGCGGAAGAGTTGGGGCGGCCGTATAGAATGTCAATAGGAAGGGCCGTCCGGGCGACGGCGTGGCGCGCGCCCCGAACATTGGAGCGCGCTAATCTCCCCGCGCGCCGACCGGCTCACATTGGGGCGTGTCCCTGGCGGGCGCGTCCGTGCGTCCGTCGCCCCGCCCCGAACCAGCGAGATGCCCATGCCGGTCGCCCACGCTCGTCAGCTCGCCAGCCACCTGACCGTCGCCGCCCTGCTCCTCGCCGTCGCCACCACGCCCGCTGCCGCACAGGCCAGCGGCGACGTCGTGCCGCGCGAGCTCGCCGTCGCCCTCCTCGGCGGCGGCCCGTCCAGTGGCGGCTCCGGCGCGGTGCAGCTCCGCGTCGGCGAGGCCGCGCCGGGCCTCCCGGCGACCGCGCTGCCCCACGACGGGCTACTGCTCGGCAGCGCGTCCTACCCGGGCCGCAGCGAGACCGTGGTGGTCCTCGTGCGGCGTCCCGACGAGGTGCTGGCCGCGGTGGAGCAGCGGCTCACCACCGCCGGCTGGACGCGGCCGCCCGAGCGGCGCGATGGCCCGTTCGGCGACCAGCGGCGCGGCTTCGTCTCCACACCCGTCGGCGGCCAGGCGCCGGGCTTCTGTCACGAGAAGAACCACCTGGTACCCCGGGTGGAGCGGTGGTCCGGCGGCCGCACGCTGCTGCGCCTGCACCTCACGCGCATCCGGGAGTACTCGCCCTGCAGCCCCCCGTCGGCCATGGCGCGGGCGTTCACGGAGGCGGATTCCATCTCGCCCATCCTGGAGCCTCCGTCGGGCAGCAGGGTGCAGGGGATGAGCTCCGGCGGCGGCGGCGACCATCGCCAGATGCAGGCCGACATCACGACGGCGCTCGACGTCGCGCAGCTCCTGGCGCACTACGGCGCCCAGATGGCCGAGCAGGGGTGGGCGAAGGTGGCCGAGGCGGCCAGGCCCGCGGTGGGCACGCAGCTCTGGCGCCGGCTGGATGCGGAGGGCCAGCTCTGGTTCGCCACGCTCACCGTCGTCGACCAGCCGAACGGCACCGGACGCGACGCCTCGCTCCTGCTGCACCGCGATCGGTAGCCCCGTGGCCCGTCGCCCCGTGGCCCCGTCGCCGCGTGGCCCGACTCCGCAACCTCCCCGCGTCAGTCCCCGGCGCGCGCCAGCTCGGCGCGCACGCGCGCGACCAGCGCGTCGTGCTCGCCCGGGGCGTACACCGGCTCCCGCACCGCCCGCGGGTCGATCGGCCCGCCCTCGAACCGGTCCCCCGGATAGCGCGGGAAGACGTGCAGGTGCAGGTGCGGCACCGTGTTGCCGTGGATCTCGTGATTGAGCTTCACGGCGCCCGTGGCCGCGGCGATGGCGCGCGACACGCGGCGGAGGTCGCGCATGAAGGCCGCCCCCTCCTGGTCGGTGAGCTCGTGCAGCTCCACGACGTGCCGGCGCACGGGGAGCCAGGCGTACCCGCGCATCGGCCCGTCCCCGGGAATCATGAGCCGGCACATCTCCAGCTCGGCCACCGCCACATCGGTCGCCAGGCTGCGACAGATGGGGCAGTCGACGCCGCGCACCCACCGGGTCCAGCGTTCGGGATCGCGCCAGCCGCTCATCGCACGGGAGATGGTGTGATCGTGTGATCCGTCGCGCACCGAGCGCGGCGCGCGGTGCGTGACGTCGAGGGCGTCAGCCCGGCAGGGCTCCGGGCAGCGTACCGGCCCCGCGCAGCCGCGCGACGATGGCGTCCACGTGCAGCGCCGTGGTGTCGAGCGTCGGCAGCTCCGCCACGGTCGGTGCGCGCAGCAGCAGCGGCAGCTCGGTGCCGCCGAGGATCACGCCGTCGATCCGCTGCTCGTCGCGCAGGCGGGCGACGAGCGACACCACCTGCCGGCGCGTGCCGTCGCGGAACTCGCCCCGCAGCAGCTCCCCCACGTAACGCTCGTGCAGCCACGTGCGCCCGGCCTCGTCCGGCACGACGATGGTGATGCCGTGGCGGCCGCACACGGTGGGGTAGAAGGGCGCCTCCATGGTGAAGCGCGTGCCGAGCAGCGCCAGCCGGGTGAGCCCCCGCCGCCGCGCCTCCTGCGCGCACACCTCGACGATGCTGAGCAGGGGGACGGGCGAGCGCGCGGCGAGCTCGTCGAACACGATGTGCGGCGTGTTGGCCGTCAGCGCGGCGAAGTCCACGCCGGCGCCGGCGAGCCGGCGCAGCGAGGCGAGCAGATAGTCGACGAGCGCCGGCCGGTCGCTGCCGACGAGGCGCAGCGCTAGCTGCACGTCGAGGCTGTCGATGACGATGGACGGCGCGGAGGCCGCGTCCTCCCGCGCCCACGCGTCCAGCAGGCGGCGGTAGTAGTCGATGGTGGACTCCGGGCCGAGCCCGCCGACGAGCCCCACGCTGGTCATCGGATAGCGCTCCTGCAGGTCGGGTCGGTCGTGATCCGCCGGTGCCGCGGCGACCCGCGCGCCGCGGCACCGGCGCCGATGAAGCTACTTCCCGCCGGCCACGTCGAGCAGCGTCCCGGTGGTGAAGGAGGCCTCGTCCGACAGCAACCAGAGGATCGCCTGCGCCACCTCGTCGGCCGTGCCGCCGCGCTGCAGGGGGATCGACGCCTTCACGCGGTCCACGCGGCCAGGCTCGCCACCGCTCGCGTGCATCTCGGTATAGATGAAGCCCGGGCGCACCGCGTTCACGCGAATGCCCTCCCCGGCCACCTCGCGCGCGAGGCCGACGGTGAGGGTGTCGATCGCACCCTTGGAGGCGGCGTAGTCCACGTACTCGTTGGCGGAGCCGAGACGAGCGGCGACCGACGACACGTTGACGATCGCGCCCCCGGTGCCGCCGTGGCGCGTGGACATCCGGCGGATCGCCTCACGCGTGCAGGCGAACGTGCCGAGCACGTTGGTGGCGAAGACGCGCTGGAGCCGGGCGCCGTCCATCTGCTCCACGCGCATCTGGGTCTCGAGGATCGCGGCGTTGTTGACGAGGGCCGAGAGCGTCCCGAGCTCGCGATCGCAGCACTCGAACATCCGGCGCACGTCCGCCTCCACGGCGACGTCGGCCTGCACCGCGATCGCCCGGCCACCCTCCGCCTCGATGTCCGCGACCACGACGGCCGCGTCGTTCGCCCGGCGCCGGTAGTTCACGCAGACGGCGTAGCCCCGTCGCGCGGCCAGCCGGGCGGTGGCCGCACCGATGCCGCGACTCCCGCCGGTGACCAGGAGCACCCGCGTCGCCTCACGCGGCATCGAGGCGCTTCTCGAACCAGTGGTCGGCGTACGGGTCGTCGTTGAATGGCGCGACCTCCCGGTACCCGGCCGACGTGTAGAGCGCGATCGCCTCGCGCAGCGAGCGGTTGGTCTCGAGACGGACGGTGTGGAGGCCGAGCCCCGCGGCCTCCTCCTCGAGCGCGGCGAGGATCCGCCGGCCCAGGCCGAGTCCCCGCACCTCGTCGGCGATCCACATCCGCTTGATGGACCCCACCCCCGGCCCGATGGCCCGAACGGCCCCGCACCCCACGGCCCGCCCGTCCACCGTGGCGGCGAGGAACGCGCCGTGGGGAGGGACGAGCTCCGATGCGGGCGCGGGGAGGCTGGCGCCCGGGTCGAAGCCGCCCTCGAAGCGACGATCCAGCTCGGCGTAGTACTGCGCCAGGCACCAGCGGACCTCGCGGCTCTCCGGGTGCACCCGCTCGATGCGCACGCCCGACGCCAGGAGCAGCCGGTGCACCTCGTCCATCGCGCGCACGAGCCGCTCCCGCTGCCCGTCGGTGAGCGCGTCGAGGATCGCCGCGGCGCTCGCATCGGAGCGGCGGTCCATCTCGGCGATCTCCGCGAGCCCCGCCGGCGTGGCCCGGACGCGCCGCACGCGCTCGTCCTCCGGGACGGGCTCCACCTCCACCAGCCCCTCGGTCGCGAGGGCCTGGACGAGGCGCGTCAGATAGCCGGAGTCGAGGCCGAGCGTCGCCCGCAGGTCCCGGAGGTCGGCGCCCGCCGCACCGATCTCGTACAGCACGCGCGACTGCCCCAGCGGCCGGTCGCGGCCGAGGAAGTGGTCCTCGAGCGCCCCGATCCGCTGCGTGACGAGCCGGTTGAAGCGCCGGACGCTGGCGATCTGCAGCGCGGTCATCCTCTGACATTAGTCAGACAATACCCGGCGCACAATCGCACCGTGGTCAGGGCACCGGGTCGGATCGGATCGCTGCCCAGCGGGGCCCGCGCGGTGCGGCCGCACGGCGCCCGCCGCGCTCACGGACCGCTCCCCCGCGCCAGCGCCCCGGCCACGACCTCTCGCACGAACGCGCCCTTGCCCTCGGTGTACGCCTCCCGGTCGCGCGCATGGCGCCGCGCCAGCTCCAGCTTGAGCGCCGCGTACGCATCGCGCAGCGCGGCGTCCGCGCGCAGGGCGTCGCGAAAGGCCAGGTGCTCGCGCCACAACGGGCCGTCCCGCACCACCAGGTGGAGATGGTACGCCCGCGGCTCGCCGCGGCGGAAGTACTCGCGTCCGGGGATCCCCTGCTCGCCGCGGTGCACGTAGCCGGCGCGCACCAGCGCGGCGACGTACGGCGCCACCGGCGCGCCCGGCGGGTAACCGCCCAGCAGGTCGAGGATCGGCTTGGCGACGAGCCCCGGCACGGCCGTGCTCCCGACGTGCTCGAGGTCGAGCGGCAGCTCCGTCCCGAGCGCGCTCCCGATGCGCGCCGCCTCGGCGGCGAACAGCGTCGCCCAGGCGGGATCGTGCGGCGCGAGTCGTACCGTGCCGCGCTCCAGGCCGAGCGACGCCGCCGGCGCCGGGTCCGGTGCGTCGTCAGACGCCGCGGTCGCGCTCACGACCCACCGGCTGCGCGCTGACCGGCTGCTCCGCGCGCCGAGCGGTGGCGAGCGGCACGGCCGGCGCGCGGAGTGCCGCGGGCTCGCTCGCCGGCAGCCCGGGTGCCGCCATCGCGGCGGACGTCCCCTCCGGGCGAGCGCCGTGCGGACG
Organism: Gemmatimonadaceae bacterium; assembly: GCA_035761165.1. Classification (GTDB taxonomy): domain Bacteria; phylum Gemmatimonadota; class Gemmatimonadetes; order Gemmatimonadales; family Gemmatimonadaceae; genus CALCHX01. Next base: position 32,678 of record DASTRO010000145.1, read on the forward strand.
CCGCTGCAGCAGCAGCCAGACGAGCCAGAGCAGGAGTGGCGGGACGGTGAGCCAGAGCGCCATCGTGAGCAGGTGCGTGGACCCGCTCCAGCGGGTCAGCCCGTCCTCGACGATCGTCAGCCGTACGACGGCGTTCTCGAAACCGGCCGAGATGGTGCCGTGCGTGTCGGAGCCGTGGGTGAGACGCCAGCCCAGGAGGGCGGGCCGCCCGAGCACCACCAGGGCGAGCGTCAGCCAGTACCCGCCCCAGGCCAGGAGGAGGTGCCGTGGGCGCCAGCGGCCGAGTGTGAATGCCATGTGGTCTCCGTCGCGATCGAGCGGTGGCCCGTCACCGCGGGGCGGTACGGGTCGGTGCGCGAGCGGGTTCCTCGCGTACACCATCGCCCGGGTGAAGCTCCTTGACGAGCACGACCTGTGGGGCGGCGGGCCCCGCCTCGATGGTGCCGACGCGGCGATAGCCGCATCGCTCGTAGAATGATGCCCCGGTGACGCTCGCGGGGACGCGGAGCTCCGCGAGGCCGGCGCGGCGTGCCTCCCGCTCCAGGCTCGCCAGGAGGCGCGTCCCGATGCCGCGCCCCTGGTGGTCCGGGTGCACGAAGAAGGTAGCCAGCGCGTCCCCCTCCCGCGCGGCGGTGCCGACGACGCGGCCCTCGACGAGCGCCACCAGGCAGTGCCGCTCCCGCGCGAGCGCGCGGAGCTTCGCGGGCGTGTAGTAGGCGATGGCCCGCTCCAGAAGCTCGCGCGGGTAGTCGCGCGCGTTCGAGATGCGCATCGTCGCGGCGATGAGCGTGGACACGCCGGGCGCGTCGGCCGCTCGGAAGGCGCGGATCACGGGCCCCGACGCCTCAGGCATGGTGACGTCGCGCCTCCGACGGCGCGGGGTGCCCGCGCACGGCCCAGGCGCGGGCCACCAGCTCGATGGAGCCGTCGCGCGCGACGGGCAGCGCCGCGCGCAGCCGCTCGCGGAGCGCGGCGCGCTGCGCCCCGTCGAGGCCCGCCACGTAGCCGGGCGCCGGTCCCTGTCCGCCCAGGAACGGCGTCCAGTAGTCGTCGAAGTCGGCGAAGCGCGTGGGCACGTCGAGCGCGCGGCTCTCCACGCCCTGGAGCCCGGCGCCGCGGAAGAGCGCCTCCAGCGCGTCGGGGTGGCAGAGCGGGAAGCGGTGCCCCTCGTCCAGCTCCCGGGCGCGCGCGTCGAGCGCGGCCGCCGCGTCCCAGAAGTAGCGCATGAGCTGCATCCCATCGGCGTAGTCCCAGACGTACACCGCCACCACGCCGTCCGCCCGGGCGACGCGCGCCATCTCGGCCGCGGCGGCCCCGGGTTGCGGGACGAAGTTGAGGACGAGCCCGGAGACGACGGCGTCCACGCTCCGCGACCGCTGCGGCAAGGCGCGCGCGTCGGCCGCGAAGACGGCGGCGCGCGGGTCGGTGATGTGGCGGCGCGCGTGGCGCACGTACGCGGTGGACGAATCCACCGCCTGCACGCGTCCGGGTGCGGCGACGTCGAGGATCGTGCCGGCGAGCGCGCCGGTGCCGCAGCCCACGTCGAGCCACTCGGCGCCCGACGGGACCGCGAGCCAGGTCAGGAGCTCGCGCGCCGCCAGCCGGCTCCAGCGGCCGACGTACGGCTCGTACGCGTCACCGCTCGCCCACGCGTCCACCCGGACGCTCGACATGCTCCCTCCCGGTCCGCGAGTGGCGGGTCGTGTCGATCGGGACCTCGCGCGCCGGAGGCGGCGCGAGCGGCCGCGGATCGTGCGTGCCAGGTGCCGGGTCGTCTCGCCGCACGGCGGCGTCCCGTGCCGCGTGGCGGCGCACCATGGCACCGACGACCATGAGCCCGCCGGCGGCGAGGAAGGTCAGCTTGTACGCCGCGATGTCCAGCAGCGCGGCCGGCAGCCGCGACGGCGCGAAGCCGACGGCGAGGGCGAGCGAGGCGACGACACCCACCGCGACGCCGCCGACGAGCAGGATGGTGCCGAGCCGGTCACTGCGCATGAAGAAGCCTCGGTTCCGATGCGATCGATCGTACGCGGGCCGGCCCGGTGGGGTGTCGCCGGTGCCCTCCTCACCCGCACCCCTCCACCAGCGCCACCTCCGGCATCCGCCCCACGCGCAGCTCCGTCACGCGCGTCCCGTCGGTGAGGAGCATGACGCGGTGCAGCGAGTCGTCGGGCGGGGTGACGACGAGCAGGTGCGCGGGGGGCGGCTCGTACTTCCGCAGCTGCACCTCCACGCGCCCCTCGTAGCGCTGCGTGACGCGCGCCTCCGGGTCGCCCACGCGCACGCCCTCCGCCGTGGCGACGGTGGAGTCCCGCGTCTCGAGGCGCACCACCGTGTCGCGCGCCAGCATCACGCGCACGCCGTGCGGCAGGGCGTCGGCCTCGGCGCCGGCGTTCAGGTAGGCACAGTCGCCGGGTACCGGCGAGCCCGGCGCCAGCCCCGCCGCCGCGCGCGCCTCGGCCGACGTCATGCCGACGCGGATGGGGCCGATGCCGTCGGGGCGGGCGGTCCAGGCGTCGGCATCCGGCGCCGGCACGCTCGGGCCGGTGTCTGCCGGCGCGGAGGCGACGGTGGAGTCGACGACGGTGGTGTCCGCGGCATCGGACGATGGGCGGTCGCAGGCGGCCACGATGAGCGCGAGACTGCAGGCGACCGTCAGATGGCGCATGGGATCCTGTGTGGATGGTGTTTCGTCACTGGTCTCGTACCCCGCTGAACAGCTCCGGCCACACGAGCTCGAAGATCGTGGCCACGTCCTGCCGCCACTCGACCCTGCCGTCGGAGACCTCGAGCCAGCTGCAATCGCTGCTCTCGTACGCGTCGCGGACGACCGGCGATCCGGTCCGGTAGGCCGTCAGGCGAATCTCTCGCTGCTCGGTGCAGCCGCCGCCCGGTGACGCCCGGAATAGTGCCAGGAGCCGGTCCAGCCGCTCGAGATCGGCCGTCGTCACGGAATGTGGACGCACCGGCCTCTGGAATGCCAACTGAGGGGATGCGTCCGTCGCACCGATCGGGCCACCACTGATGCGTGCTCCCGTCTCCGTCCGCTCGAAGAGCAGGCGATACTCCTCGTCGTGGAAGCACCCGGTGGCGTGCCAGTAGACGTCCACGATGTCGCCGGGGGCCAGCGCCGCGAAGCTGAACACGGCCGAGCGGCTCGCCGTCAGCGCCGCTCGTGGCTCGTCGTCGAACGACGGTGGGGACGTCACGGTGGCGGCGTCGCAGGAGAGCAACGTGGCCAGGCCGCAGCCGAAGAGCAGTGTGCGTCGCATCGTTCGCCTCGCCGGAGGGTGTCGACCGCAAGATGGGCGTCGCACATGACGCGAAGCTGAGCGTCGGATTACGGGGCCATGACGGCTGCATGACGTGTGGATGACGCCGCCGGCTCGGCTCGGGGTCGGGGCGGGCGGCTCCGGCCACGCCTCGGTTGCGTCCCCACCACGCGCGCGTAGCTTCGCGCAGCGGCGCGACGACCGCCGCCCAGGGGCGGGCGGCCGCGCGCTGCACGCCCGCCGCACCGGAGCCACGCCCATGCGCCGAACCGCCGTCCCCCTCTCCCTGCTCGTGACCCTCGCCGCCGCCTGCGGCCGCGCGCCGCACTCCACCCCGCAGCCGGCCGACGGGCCGGTCGTCTCGCCGCCGGCCGAGAGCCCCATGGCGCCGCTGGAGCGGCGCATCCGCGAGCGCGTCGCCCGCGAGGCGCCCGGGGAGGTGGCCGTGGCCGTCGTGGACCTCGCGACCGGGCTGCGCCTGGGCGTACACGACACCGTCGTCATGCACGCCGCGAGCACGATGAAGGTGCCCGTGCTGCTCGAGGTCTTCCGCGAGGTGGAGCGCGGGCGCCTCTCGCTCGACCAGCCCATCCCCGTCACCAACCGCTTCCGCAGCATCGTCGGCGACAGCGCCTACCGGCTCTCGCCGGAGGACGACAGCGAGCTGACGCTCTACGACCGCGTCGGCACCACGGTGCCGCTCCGCGAGCTGCTGCGGCTGATGATCGTGCGCTCCTCCAACCTGGCGCTCAACACCCTCGTCGACCTCGTGCCGGCCACGCAGGTGATGCGCACGATGGAGGAGATCGGCGCGCCCGACATGCTCGTGCGCCGCGGCGTGGAGGACATCCCGGCCTTCAACCGCGGGCTGAACAACACCACCACGGCCGGCGCGCTGGCGCGCGTCATGGAGGTCATCGCCCGCTGCACGCTGACCAGCGCCGCCAGCTGCGAGGCCATGACCGGGATCCTCTCGGCGCAGGAGTTCAACGAGATGATCCCGGCCGGGCTGCCGGCGGGCACGCGCGTGGCGCACAAGACGGGCTGGATCACCGGCATCCAGCACGACGCGGCCATCATATATCCCCCGGGGCGACCGCCGTATGTCCTCGTCGTGCTGACGCGCGGCATCACCGACACCACCGCCGCGGCGCGCGTGGGGGCCGACGTCTCGCGGCTGGTGTGGGAGGCGCTCACGTCGCCCACCTTCGCCGTCGCCCCGCCGCCGGCCGACGCGGCCGCGCGCGAGCTGCTGGCGCTGCAGGCGCGGAACCGCGTGGCGCTCGTCAGCGAGCGGCGCTTCACGCACCGCCAGCTCTGGCAGGCGCTGGCGCCGCACCTGGGGCGCGGCGTGCGGCGCGAGGAGATCGGCCGTTCGGGCGAGGGGCGGCCGATCTATCTGCTCACCTACGGCCACGGGCCGACGTCGGTGCTCCTCTGGTCGCAGATGCACGGCAACGAGCCCACCGCCACGATGGCGCTGGCCGATCTGGTGCGCTTCCTGGACGAGCACCCGGACGACGCGCGCGCCCGGCAGTGGGCGGAGCGGCTCACGATCCACATGGTCCCGATGCTCAACCCGGACGGGGCGGAGCGCTTCCAGCGCTACGACGCCTACGGGGTGGACGTGAACCGCGACGCGCGGCGGCTGGCCACGCCGGAGGCGCAGGCGCTCAAGCGCGCCCGCGACCGCGTGCGCCCGCAGTTCGGCTTCAACCTGCACGACCAGAACCCGCGCACGCGCGTCGGCCGGTCGAGCCGACTGGCGGCGATCGCCCTCCTCGCTCCGGCGGCGGACGCCGAGGGCACCGATCCGGCGGTGGCGATGCGCGCCCGCCGGCTGGCGGCGCACGTGAGCCAGGGGATCGCGCCGCTCGTCGGCGGCCACGTCACGCGCTACGACGAGACGTTCAACCCGCGCGCCTTCGGCGACCTGATGCAGCAGTGGGGGACGAGCACCATCCTCATCGAGTCCGGCGGCTGGCGGCACGACCCGGAGAAGCAGTACCTGCGGCGCGTGAACTTCGTGGCGCTGGTGCGCGCGCTCGACGGGCTGGCCAGCGGCGAGTACGCCGACGCGCCGCTCGCCGCCTACGCCGGGCTCCCGCCCAACGGCCCCGCCGTCACCGACCTGGTCGTCACCGGCGGCACGGTGGTGGCGCCCGGGATGCCGCCGGCGCGGCTCGACATCGCCTTCGCCTACGACGACCCGCTCTGGCGCACGGGCGCTCGCGTGGCGGAGGTGGGGGACCTGGCGGAGGTGGAGGCGCGCGACACGCTCGACGTCAGCGGGCTCTACCTGCACCCGGTGCTCACCGCCGGCGACGACTCCTCCGCCAGCGTCGACGGCGGGCACTGGCTGCGCGCCGTGACCGACTGGGTGGTGCGGCGCGGGCCCGAGCCGTCGAGCGCGGCGGTGTACCGCATCACGGCGGGGGTGCCGGACACGGTGCGGGACGGGATGCGGTAGCTCGCGGCGCGTGACGGGATGGTGAACCGATGAACGGCGAGTGGCGAGCTGCCAGCCGACGAGCTCCGAGCGGCGAGCGAACGACGCTCGGACCGTCCCTGGCTCTGTTGAGTCGACTCGCTCCGCACACCGGCGTCGTCATCCCGCAGGAGCGAGCCTGAGCGCAGCGAAGGGGAGCGAGTGTCGGGATCTGCTGGAAGTACCTCGTGGCCGGCCACCAGCCCGGGAGAGGAGATCCCGACACTCGCCCCGCTCTCGCGGGGCTCCTGCGGGATGACGACGCCGGCAGGCACGACGGCGTCGATACAACAGCACCGCCGTCTCTCGCCCCGAGGCCAGCCACGCGGTCGCGACGGTCGGCGCGTCGTCGCTCGCAGCTGGCCGCTGTCCAGCTGTCCAGCTGGCCGCTGTCCAGCTGACCGCTCGCCGCTCGCCGCTCGCCGCTCGCCGCTCGCCGCTCGCCGTCGATCGGTCGTCGTCCTCCCCCCTCTCCCGGCCCCAGCCGCCTACCGCCCGAGCGCGATCCCCCACGGACGCTGCCCCACGCGGATCGTGCGCACCACGCGCAGCGTCGCCGTGTCGATCTCCGAGACGTCGTTCGACAGCCCGTTGACGGCGTAGACGCGCGTCCCGTCCGCATTGACGGCGATCCCCCACGGCCGGCGCCCCACCGGCACGCGGCCGATCACGCGCAGCGTGCGCGCGTCCAGCACCGACACCGCGTTGGCGGCGCCGTTGGCGACGTAGACACGCCGACCATCCGGCGAGACGGCGACGCCGACGGGCTTTCCCGTCCCCCCTTCCAGCGGCACGCTGGCCGTCACGCGCCGGCTCGCGACGTCGATCATCGAGAGCGTCCCGGCGATCTCCGCCGTCACGTACGCCCGCGTGCCGTCCGGCGAGAAGGCCGCCGCCCGCGGGCGCGCGTCCACCAGCAGCGCGCCCACCACCTTCAGCGCGCGCACGTCGATCAGGCTCACCGTGTTGCTCGTCTCGGCGGTGACGAGGGCCAGCCGCCCGTCGGGGCTCACCGCCACCCCCTCCGGCTCGATCCCGACGACGAGCGTGGCGGCCACCGTCCCGCGGCGCAGGTCGATGGCGGACGCGGAGCCGGCGTCCTCGTTGGAGGCGACGAGCCAGCGCCCGTCCGGCGTGACGGCGAACTGCTCCGGGTCGGTGCCCACCGGGAAGCGGCGCAGCTCGCGGAACGTCGTCGCGTCGAGCATGACGATCGCGTCGCGGCCGCTCTGCGCGTTGGGCGCCAGGTCGCTCACGGCGACGAAGACGTGCCGGCCGTCGGGCGAGAGCTGCACGCCGCGCGGGCGGTCGCCCAGCTTCGCGGTGGCCACCACCGCGCCGGTGCGCAGGTTCACCACGCTCAGGTCGTGCGAGCCCTCGTTGGTCACGAAGGCCAGCGGGTCGTCGGGCGGCGCGGGCGGCGCCGCACCCATCGCCGCCGGCATGCCCGGCGCGCCGGGCACGGCGAGCAGCGCGACGGCGGCGACGGCGGCGGCGAGCCGGCGCCAGACGCGCCGGCGCCAGGCGTGACGGCGCCACTCGCGGCGGGCCGGCGCCGTCATGCGCCCGCCTCCACCGCCACCTCGGCCACCACGCGCCCGACCTCCGGCCCGTCGTGCGCCGACGCCGGCGCGCGCACGACGTACAGCGGCTGCCTCAGCGCATGGTCCGACGCCCGCACGGTGAGCGGCCGCCCCTTCTGCCCGTCGAAGCGCAGCGTGGGCGCCAGGATCGCCTCGCGCATCGCGGCCGTCAGTGCGGCGGCCGCCGTCGCGCCCGTCTCCGGCGTGCCCGTCTCCGGCGCGCCCGTCTCCCCCGGCGACCGCACGCGGAGGTAGGTCTCGCCGAGCAGCTTGGTGGCCGCCCAGCCGCACCAGGCCCGCTCGTCCATCGGCCGGCCGGCGGCGGCCCGGAAGCGCGCGTCGAGCTGCGCGGCGCCGTACTTCTCGAGCGACGGGTGCCAGGCCACCACGCGCAGCGTCTCCGCCGCCGCACCGTCCGCGCCGACCAGCTCGGCGCGCACCGCCCCCGGCTCGCACACCAGCCGCGCGTCGTGCGCCGGCAGCGCCGCCTCGGTCCTACCGGTCACGTGCGCCACCGCATCCACCCCGGCCGCGCGCAGCCCGCGCTCGGCCGCCGCCGCGATCGCCGAGGCAGCCGCGCCCTCCGCCGCCACGACCACCCACCGCCGCGCCGCGAGCTCGCCGGGCGCGGCCCGCGCGAGCAGGCCGGCGCGCGTGACGTCGTCCGGCGCGACGCGCGTCACCACCGCGGCCGGCGCGCCGCACGGCGTGGCACCCGGCCACGCCTCCACGACGAGCGCCCCCGCCGCCTGCGCGGCCGCGGCCAGCTCCGCGCACGCCGCCGCGGCACCGTCCACGACCAGCGCGTTCGCGCGTCGCTCCCGCAGCGCGGCGCGGGCGGCCGTCGGTGTCGCGACCGATACCCCCTCGATCAGGGCGCCGAGTGCCGCCGCCGTGCGCGCGACCTCGGCCAGGCCGAACGTCGCACCCGCCGCGGCGGCCGCGTCCGTTGGCGTGAGAATCGCAACGCGGAACGCGACGGAGGATCGCGCGCGCGCCACGCGCCCCGCCGGGGGCGTGGCGGCGGCGAGCGCGCGTGCCGGCCCGGTGAGGGCGACGGCGCCGGCCGCGCGCACGAGCAGCGTCACGGCCCGGCGACGGGTGCAATCGGTCATGGGGGGAGCGGGCATGAGGGCTGGCCTGGAGCGGTGCAAGGGATGGGCCCGGTGGCGCACCGCCGCTGTCGCGTGCGACGTCGGCGGCGCGTCTCCACGCGCCCGCGATCGCCGCCCCGCCGCACCACGCCGCTTCGCGCGTGGGCCCGCCACGACGGTGCTGCCATTCGCGCTCGCGGCGGCGACCGCGCTCGTCGCCTGCACGCCGGCGCCTGCGCGCGACGCCGGCGCGGACACCACGGCCGTGGCACCTGCCCCGGTGGTCCCCGAGCCGGGCGATCCGGGGCCCGTGCGCCCGGCCTCCGCACGTCCCTTCGCGCCGGAGCTGCGCGTCTGCGCGGATCCCAACAACCTCCCCTTCTCCAACGACCGGCGGCAGGGCTTCGAGAACCGCCTGGCCGAGCTGGTGGCGCGCGACCTGGGGCTGCGCGTGGAGTACGTCTGGTGGGCGCAGCGGCGCGGCTTCGTGCGCAACACGCTGCGCGCCGGGCGCTGCGACGTCATCATGGGCGTGCCGACCAGCTTCGAGCTGGCGCTCACCACGCGGCCGTACTACCGCTCCACCTACGTCTTCGTCACGCGCGCCGACGGGCCGCGCGTGCGGTCGTTCGACGACCCCGTGCTGCGGCGCCTGCGCATCGGCGTGCAGCTCGTCGGCGACGACGGCGTGAACACGCCGCCCGCGCACGCCCTCGCCAGGCGCGGCATCGTCGGTGACCGGGTGGTGGGCTACAGCCTGTACGGTGACTATCGCACGCCGAACCCGCCGGCGCGGATCATCGATGCGGTGGCGGACGGCGAGGTGGACGTCGCCGTCGTGTGGGGGCCGCTCGCCGGCTACTTCGCCGCGCGCTCGCCGGTGCCGCTCACCCTCACCCCCGTGTCGCCGGAGATCGACCTTCCCTTCCTCCCCTTCGTCTACGACGTCGGGCTCGGCGTGCGCCACGGCGAGACCGCCTTCCGCGACCAGCTGGACGCGGTGCTCGTGCGCCACCGCGCGGAGATCGACAGCCTGCTGGACGCCTACCACATCCCGCGCGCCTCCGCCGGCTACGCGGTGACGACGGCAGTGGCTCGGCGCTGAGGGAGCGTTCAACAGAACCGGTGTCGTCGGCGCTGTCGAATGCGCCCTCGCGGGAGCCTCCTCCGCGCCCCGGCGGGCATTCGACAGAAGCCTCCTCCAGGTCCCGGCGGGCTTGCCACAGCGCCCCTGTCATCCCGCAGGAGCGCCGCGGAAGGCGGGTGGGTGAGCCACCGACCGATCCTGTCATCCCGCAGGAGCGAGCGGCAGCGAGCGAGTGTCGGGATCTCCTCTCACGTGCTGGTGGCCAGCCACGCGGCAGCGACGGCAGATCCCGACACTCGCCCGCCTGCGGCGGGCTCCTGCGGGATGACAATGGCTCTGCTGAACGCCCGCTGGGGCTCCGGCCCGACGGCACGAGGGACCATGCACCAGAGCCGACGACGGTTGTCCGAGCGCTCTGCCCACGCCGCCGCTCCTGCGGGATGACGGTGGCCCTGTCGAATGCGCCGTCAGGGTGCCGAGCCACCATCCCCGGCGGGCCTGCAACAGCGTCGATGACCGTGGTGGGGTACCCGGCGCTCGCGCCTGCGGGATGACGAGGCTTCGCCGAACGCTCGCCGGCGTGGCTGGGCGCGACGACGAGCGCTCGTTCGACCGCGTCGATGGCGACGGTGGGCCGTCTTCGTCCGGGGCGCCTCCGGCGGCCTCACCGCGCCACGGTCGGCGCTTCAGCGTCGCGCGGCGCTGTCGGCGCGCGCGCCGCGGCCGATGGCCCCCAGGCTCCAGAGCTGCACGCGCCCCAACGTGGAGAGCGGGATGGCGAGGCGGTTGCGCCGCGTGTCGAGGCCGATGTCGGCGGGGGCGGGCACCTGGCGCACGAGCTGGCGCTCGTCACCGCCGGCCAGCAGGTGCACGCTCGAGTCGGCCCAGCTGGCGAAGAGGATCGCGCCGTCCGGCAGCAGCTCCACGCCGTCCAGCCGCCCCGTGCCGGTGCGCAGCACCGTGCGCCCCGCGCCCGTGGCCGGCATCGCCGCCACCTCGCCGGCGAACGGGTCGAAGGAGACGACGATCCAGCGCCCGCCCGCCGAGTCCCAGTGGATGCCGTTCGGCTGGCGGAGCTGCGTCCCCGCGGAGACGACGGAGATCGTCGCGCCCGGCCCCACGGCGAAGATGCGGTCGGGGCCCGTGTGCACCACGCCGGCCTTGTTCATCAGGATCCCGGTGTCGGTGACGCGCAGCGTGCCGTCGGCGCCCACGTCCACGTCGTTGAGCAGCACCGCGCCCTGCGGCGCGAAGTCGAGGGTGGCCAGCGGCGCGCCGGTGCGCCGGTCGAAGCCGCGCAGCTTGTCGATGTCCGCCACCCAGAGCGTGTCGCCGTGGATCGTCATCCCCTTCGGCGCGTCGAGCGTGGCGCCGTTCCGCCCGCCCTGCACGAAGATGACGGCGCTGTCCGGGTGCGCCGCGCTGAAGCGCACGATGTAGCCGTTCCCGTCCTTGAACGAGCCGTAGCCCATCATGTTCGAGACGAAGAACACGTCCTGCTCGGCGTCGTAGCGCACCGACTCCGGCCCGTTGAAGCCGATGACGTTCCGGACGAAGCGCGCCTCCGACGACGACACGCCGGTCGCCATCCCGTCGGCCGGCGGGGCCAGCACGCCCACGACGCCGGCCGCGTCGTCGCGCCGCTCGCGATCGGCGCAGTCGGCGATCGGCACCAGCGCCAGCAGTCCCGCCAGTGCGGCGAGCGCGCGTGACACGGCGGCGCGGCGCGTGGCCCCACGGCGACCCGGCGACGACGACGGCTTCGGCATGCGCGCTCAGTGCAGGGTGTAGAGGTAGGCCGCGATGTCGCGCGCGTCGTGCGGCGTGACGCCCATGTCCGGCATCGCGGTGAGCGAGTCGACGCGCTTCGGGTCCTGGATCCAGCGCACCATGTTGGCCGGCGCGTTCGGGAGCACGCCGCCGATGTAGCTCCGGCTGGCGATCCCGGTGAGCGGCGGGCCCACCAGCCCGTCGGCGCCGTCCACCCCGGCGATCGTGTGGCAGGTCTGGCAGCCGTAGGCGCGGATCAGCCTCTGCCCGCGCACCGGGTCGCCACCCGTGAGCGCCGCCGCCTGTCGGGCGCGGTCGCTCTCCGCCAGCCCGACGCGGCACGCTGCGAGCGCCCCCACCGCCAGCAGCACCGCCAGCGCCGTCCGCGCCGTCCGCGCCGTCCGTGCCCTCGCCCCCGGTGCCTGGTGCCTGGTGCCTGGTGTTCTCATTCCACGCTCCGCGCTCACTGGCAGGGGGCGATGAAGAACCCGGCCACCCACTGCGAGAGGAGCAGGAGGACGAAGAGCGCGCTCGTGAGGAGCCCGGTCACCGCCAGGAAGCGCGCCCGGGGCACCGGGCCGCCGGCGTCGCCCGGCGGCTCGCGCCCGGCGCGGCTCCACGCCCGCCACGCCACCGCCGTGCCCGCCGCCGCCAGCAGCACCGCGACGGCGCCGGTCACGTGGATCCAGAGCTCCTCGCGCCGCTCGCACGCCCACGGCACCATCATGTAGGCGAGCTGCAGGTGCGCGAAGAACACCGCCGGCGCGAGCAGCAGCCCGAGCCACTGCTCGGCGAGCCCGCGTCCCTCGCTCAGCTCGCGGTCGTGCGCCGTCATCCGTCCCGTGAGCTCGGGTGCGACGTCGGCCCTCGCGTCGGCCATCGGCCTCTCTCCCTCCCCCTCCGTCACAGCCAGCGCGGCCCGAGGAAGCAGAGCGCGTACAGCGGGATCCAGGCGCCCACCATGAAGTACCAGTAGAAGGCCAGGTCGGCCGCGTCGGAGAAGTGCTTCCGCTCGGCGCGGCCGAGCCAGAAGATGGCCGCCATCCCCGCCACCTCCACGAACTCGATGAGCAGCAGCGTGGCGTGCGCGCCGATCACCAGCCACTGCACCGAGCCGTAGGCGTTGCGGTGCCAGGTCACGCCGAGGGAGACGAGCAGCTCCACCGCGCGCAGGGCGACGAAGACGGCCCCGAACAGCGTCGCCAGCGTGAGCCCGATGCGCACGCGCCCCGCGTCCTCGGCGTGCGCCGCCCGGCTCGTCCAGACCAGCGCGGGGACGCTCACCAGCATCAGCGCCACCTGCACCGTCGGCACGCCCAGCGCCGGGAGGGGCGTGCCCTGCGGCGGCCAGTCGCGGAAGTTCTGCCCGATGTAGACGTAGACGACCGCGCACAGCACCAGGGTGAAGCCCTCGATGACCATGAAGCCGAGGGTGCCCCACCACATGACGTCGCGCGGCCCGTAGACGTGATCGGGGAGCATCGACACGTCGAGCACCGTGCGCGTGCGCCGCATCACCGCGCCTCCCGCGCCAGCCCGGGGTGCACGCGCTCTTCCGGCTTCGTGCCGCGTGGCCAGGCCCAGCCGGCGAAGGCGACCGTGGCGAAGGCGAAGCCCACCACGTACGCCCACGGCGTGAACACCGCGCCGATGAACGTCACCCCGATGGCCAGCGCCATGACGAAAGGCCAGATCGTCTCCGTCGGGTGCTCGTGGCGGTTGTCCGGCACCGCGTCGAGCACGGTGGTGACCAGGAACTCGCGCCGGTCGGTGCGCAGCCCCGTGGCCACCGGCAGCTCCGCCTCGGCGCTCCAGAGCGGCGAGCCGCTCTCGACGACGGGAATGTGGCGGAAGTTCCACGGCGGCGGCGGGGACGCGGTGGCCCACTCGAGCGTCGGGCCGCCCCACGGGTCGGGGCCGGCGAGCGCGCCGCGCCACGCGCTGCGCACGACGTTCACCAGGAAGACGGCGACGCTCGCCGCGATGACGCCCGCCCCCACCGTGGCCAGCAGGTTCAGGTCCCCCCACCCCATCTCCGGCAGGTAGGTGTAGACGCGGCGCGGCATCCCGTTCAGCCCGAGGATGTGCATCGGGAAGAAGGTCACGTTCACGCCGACGAAGAAGAGCCAGAAGTGCCACTTCCCCAGCGTCTCGTCGAGCATCCGCCCGGTGACCTTGGGGAACCAGAGGTAGAACGCGCCGAAGAGCGGGAAGACCACGCCGCCCAGGATCACGTAGTGGAAGTGCGCGACGATGAAGAAGGTGTCGTGCACCTGCAGGTCGAAGGGCACCGAGGCGATCATCACGCCCGTCACGCCGCCGATGACGAAGACGACGATGAAGCCGATGGCGAAGAGCATGGCCGTGGTGAAGCGCGGCCGCCCGGCCCAGATGGTGGCGATCCAGCAGAAGATCTGCGTCCCCGTGGGGATGGCGATGAGGACGCTCGCCGCGGTGAAGAAGCTCCGCCCCAGCTGCGGGATGGGGGTGGCGAACATGTGGTGCACCCACAGCCCGAAGCCGACGAAGCCGGTGATGAACAGCGACAGCACCATCACCGGGTAGCCGAACACCCGGCGCCCGGTGAACGTCTCGACGATGGACGAGACGAAGCCGAGCCCCGGGATGAACATGATGTAGACCTCGGGATGGCCGAAGAACCAGAAGAGGTGCTGCCAGAGCAGCGGGTCGCCGCCCTCCGCCTGGTTGAAGAAGTGGGTGGCCACCAGGCGGTCCATCGCCAGCATCATCGTGCTCGCCATCGCCACCGCCGGCATGGCGAAGACGATCATGAAGGAGACGACGAGGATGGCCCAGACGTAGAGCGGGATGCGGTTGAGGCTCATCCCCGGCGCGCGCTGCTTGAAGACGGTGACGATGATCTCCACCGCGGCCACCAGCCCGGCGATCTCGGTGAACGTCACCAGCTGCGCCCACACGTCCACCCGCTTGCCCGGCGCGTACTCCGGCCCCGAGAGCGGCACGTAGGCGAACCACCCCGTGTCCGGCCCCGTGTTCAGGTAGAAGGAGACGAAGAGGAAGACGCCGCCGATGAGGAACACCCAGTAGCCGAAGGCGTTCAGCCGCGGGAAGGCGACGTCGCGCGTGCCGATCATGAGCGGCACGAGGTAGAGCCCCACGGCCGTCATCACCGGCACGGCGAAGAGGAACATCATCGCCGTGCCGTGCACGGTGAAGAGCTGGTTGTAGCGGTCGGGCCCGACGAGGCCGTTCTCCGGCCGGGCGAGCTGCAGCCGCATGAGCGCCGCGTTCAGGCCGCCGAGGAGGAACCAGAGGAAGGCGGTGGCCACGTAGCGCGTGGCGATCGACTTGTGGTCGACGGCGGTGAGCCACCCCCACAGCCCCCGGTGCCGCGGCCGCCAGCTGCGCCGCAGCGCCGCCAGCTCGTCGTCCTCGTGGTCGGTGGCGGGGAGTGCCACCACCTCGCGCGCGTGCGTCACGCGTCCTCCCGCGTCATTTGAGGCTCTGGAGATAGGTGAGCAGTGCCTCCAGGTCGCGCGGCGCGAGCTGGTTGGGCGGCATCCAGACGCCCGGCTTCACCCGCTGCGGGTCCACGATCCACCCCGCCAGGTGGCCGCGCGTGTTGGGCAGCGTGCCCGCGCCCAGCGTGCGGCGGCTGGCCAGGTGCGTCAGATTCGGGCCCACGTTGGAGCCGGCCGGCGTGCCGTCGATGGCGTGGCACATCACGCACGGGCCGGTGAGGAACACCTCCTGCCCGCGCCGCGTCACCGAGTCGGTGGGCGGCAATGCCGGCTGCCGCGACTGCGCCAGCCAGCGCTGGAACTCCGCCGGCGGCTCGGCCACCACCACCAGCGCCATCTTGGCGTGCTGGTGCCCGCAGAACTCCGCACACTGGCCACGGTAGACGCCGGCCGTGTCGGCCTGGAACCAGACGCTCTGCGTGTAGCCGGGGATGAGGTCCTTCTTCCCGGCCAGGTTCGGCACCCAGATGCTGTGGATGACGTCGGTGGAGGTGAGCAGCAGCACCACCGGCCGCCCCACCGGCACGTGGATCTCGTTGGCCGTGGTGAAACGGCCGTGCGGCGTGGTGTCCGGGTACTGCACCTCCCACCACCACTGGTGCCCGATGACGTTGATGGTGAGCGGGTCGCCGCCGGGCGGGGGGCTCAGCGTACGCCCCACCGACAGGTCGTAGACGAAGAAGACGAGGAGGAGGGCCACCGTGGCGCCGACGCCGGCGGCCACCGCGCGCGTCATGCGCCGCTCGCTGTCCGGAGGGAGCGGCGCGCCGGCGTGCTCGCGGCGCCGCGCCCGCCACGCCGCCCAGAGCAGCGCCCCGATGGTGACGACGTACACCACCGTGGAGACGATCAGCGCGAACCACCACAGGTCGCTGACCTTGCGCGCCTGCGGGCCGGCCGGGTGCAGCGCCGACTGCTCGACGGCGTGGCCGCACGCCACGAGGGCGAGCAGCGTCGCCGCCGCGAGCATCGCCGCCGGGGCGCGACGGCGGCCGCGTGCGCGCCGCCGGCTCATGACGGCGGCATCTCCGACGCTGGGGGACGGCCCGACTGCTTCGGCTGCTCCGGCTCCTGCAGCGTCCGCGAGCCGGGAAACATCATCATGTGGTCGGTGCGCGCCGAGCGCGTGCCGGACGGTGTGAGCGCGCTGAGCGAGCGCACGTAGGCCACCAGCTGCCAGATCTGGTAGCTCGGGATGCGACCGCCGAACGACGGCATCCCGTTGGGCCGCCCCTCCACGATCGTCTCGTAGATGTTCTCCGGCGCGCTGCCGTAGATCCACTGGTCGTCCATGAGCGGCGGTCCCATCCCGCCGCCGCCGTGCGCGTGGCAGCCGACGCAGTTGTACGAGTTGAAGCGCCGCTCCCCCTCGGAGACCGCGTAGGCGTTCTCCAGATAGACGTTGCGCGCGCTCACCGGCGTCGTCGGCACCCCCGGCTCGAGGGGGCTCAGCTGCACCAGCCCCTCCGGCGTCGCGCTGGGTGGGGATTCGCGGAAGCGCCGCGCCTCGCGGTCACAGGCGGTGAGGGCGAGCGCGAGCAGCACGGCGCAGAGCGTCGTCGGCAGGTGGCACCGCATGCGTGGCTCCGGGAGCGCCGTCATGGTCGTCGCTCGGGTGGTCGCTCAGGGTAGCGCGAAGACGTAGATCGTGCCGCCCTTGGTGGTGTGCTGCGGCAGGTCGGCCATCGCCCCCACGAAGCCGAGGGCGGCGGTGGAGTCGCGCGGGTCCAGCCCGCCGGAGACGATCGCCCCGGACCACCCACCGACGCCGGAGGCGATGGCCACGTACTGCTTGCCGTCGGGCCCGCGGTAGGTGACCGGCTGGCCGATGATCCCCGAGCCCGTCTTGTACTGCCAGAGCGGGGCGCCGGTGCGCGCGTCCACCGCCTTGAACCAGCCGTCCATCGTGCCGTAGAAGACGACGTCGCCGGCGGTGGCGAGCGCGCCGCTCCACACCGGGAAGCTCTCGCGGATGTTCCACGCCGGGCGCATCGCCACCGGGTCCCACGCCGTCAGCTCGCCGCGGTGCCCGCCGGGGCCGGGCTGCATGCGCACGTTCATCCCCACGAAGGGCGTGCCGGCGATGTAGTTGGCCTCCACGCTCTCCACGTCCTCGCACAGGTTCTGGTGCGGGATGTAGAGCAGCCCCGTGCGCGGCGAGAAGGCCGACGGCTGCCAGTCCTTCCCGCCCGGCGACGCCGGGCAGATGTCGCGCACCACCTCGCCGACCTTGGGCTCCTTGGCCGGGTTGTACTGGAGCTGGCCGGTCTTCAGGTCCACCCCGGTGGTGGTCGTGATGTGCACGAACGGCTCGGCCGCGAGTACTTCCCCGTTCGTGCGGTCGATCAGGTAGACGTAGCCGTTGCGCCCGGGGCGCAGGAGCGCCTTGCGCACCCGCCCCTGCCACGGCACGTCCACGAGCACGCTCTCGTTGATGCCGTCGTAGTCGTGCAGGTCGTGCGGGGTGATCTGGTAGGCCCACACCGCCTCGCCCGTGTCGGGGTCGCGCGCGAAGAGGGTGGCCGTCCACTTGTTGTCGCCCGGGCGCTGCTCGGGATTCCACGGGCCGGGGTTCCCCGTGCCGTGGTAGATGAGGTCCAGCTCGGGGTCGTAGGAGATCCACCCCCACACGTTCCCGCCACCGATCTGCCACGCCGTGCCGGGCCAGGTGGTGACGCCCAGGTCCCTGCCGCGATCCTTGGCGTAGAACGGCTTGAAGCGCGGCCCGATGAGCACCGCGCTGTCCGGCCCGGTGCTGTACGCCGTCCACTCCACCGCGCCGGTGGCGACGTCGAGCGCCTTGAGCCAGCCGCGCACCCCCATCTCGCCGCCCGAGTTGCCGACGAGGACCTTGTCCTTCACCACCAGCGGCGCCATGGTCATCGTCTCGCCGATGTTGATGTCGCCCACCTTGGTCCGCCACACCTCGGCGCCGGTGGCCGCGTCCACCGCGATGACGTGGTCGTCGAGCGTGTTGAAGAAGATCTTGCCGTCGGCGTAGACGGGGCCGCGGTTCACCACGTCGCAGCAGGCCACTCCCTGCGCCGCGAGCTCGGGCTTCGGCTCGTACTTCCACTTCATCGGCGCGCCCGGCTGCGTCAGGTCCAGCGCGTAGAGCACGTTGGGGAAGGGGGTGAGCACGTACATGGTGTTGTTCACCACGATCGGTGCTTCCTCGTGCCCGCGCAGCACGGCGGTGGAGAAGGTCCACGCCGGCTTCAGGTTCGCGACGTTGGCGGCGGTGATC
>DASTRO010000146.1:0-22061 GCA_035761165.1 Gemmatimonadaceae bacterium
TCCCATCCTGTCCATCCTGTTCGTCCTGTCCGGCTGTCGATCCCCAGGTCCTGTCCGGCCGCTCATCCAGTCTTCACTCACGGAACGCCCCCGCCACCGCCACGGCCCGCGCGACGTCGCGGGCGTCGCTGGCGATGCCCAACGACGCGCGCACGGCGCCGACGGCGATCTGCGGGCCGAGGCAGGCGGCGAGGCGCGGGATGGTGAAGCCGCGCGCGTCGACGGCGCCCAGGCAGCACGCGGTGCGTTCCGGCGGGAAGCCGAAGGCCGCCTCCGCCGCGCCGGGATTGCAGAAGCAGCCGCCGCGCAGCGACACCCCCATCGCCCGCGCGCGCGCCTCCACGCGCGCGTAGGGCACCGGACGGCCGGCGGCGTCGAGCAGGTTGAAGGCGACGGTGCCGCCGCGCGCCTCCGTGGTGGTGGGGCCGTAGACGCGCACGGCGGGGCGCCCGTTCGCGTGGCGCAGCGCGAGCAGGCCGCGGAGCAGCGCGGCCGTCAACGTGGCCACGTGCGCCTCGAGCCGCGGCATCCCCACGCGACGCAGCAGCCGGAAGCCCGGGGGCAGCGCGGCGAGGCTCAGGTAGTTGGGCGTGCCGTCCTCGAAGCCCTCCGCCAGCGGGCGCAGGCGGTGCACGTCGTGCCGCACGGAGACGTAGTCCACCGTGCCGCCGGCGAACCAGGGGCGGCGCAGCAGGGCCAGCGCCGCGCGCCGCGCGACCAGCGCACCGACGCCGGTGGGATAGCCGAACAGCTTGTAGCAGGAGAGCGCGACGAAGTCCGGCCGCACGGCGCGCAGGCTCAGCGGGTGCGTGGGCGCGAAGGCGGCGGCGTCGAGCAGCACGTGATAGCCGAGCCGCTGCGCCCCGGCGACGAGTTCGAGCGGATGCTGCACGCCGGAGAAGTTGGACTGCGCCGGGAAGGCGAACAGCGCGGGGCCGGCGCCGCGGTGACGCTCGAGCCGCGGTAGCGGGTCGGCGAGGCGCAGCTCGGCGTCGAGCGGCAGGTAGATGGTACGCGCGCCGGCGCGGCGGGCGAACTCGCGCAGCCCGTTCACGCTGTTGTGGTTGTCCTGCGAGAGCACCAGCGACGTACCGGGTGCGAACGGCCAGCTCTCGCCGACGAGCTTGATGGCGGCGCTGGCGTTGGCGGTGAAGCAGACGACGTACTCGGCCGCGTCGGCGTCGAGGAAGCGGAGGACGGCGCGCCGGGCCCGCGCGACGACCGCCGTGCTGGCGCGCGACGGCGCGCTGTCGGAGTGCGGGTTGCCGAAGAGCGTGCGGCGCAGCAGCGCCTGGTGCTCGCGCAGCTGGCAGGCGGCGTGGAGCGACGCGCCGGTGTAGTCCAGGTAGGCGTGGTCGTGCGCGTCGAGCCAGCCGTACTCGCGCAGGCGCAGCGCGGCGAAGAAGGCGTCGTGCCGCGGTGGGCGCGCCGCGACGGCGGGTGCGGCGGCGGTCAGCATCCGCGCCGCCGGATGCGCTGGAGCGACGCGGCGCTGCTCCCGGTCGCGCCGCCGCCGGTGCCCGACGCGCGGGCGCCCGGGATGGGGAGCGCGTCCTCGCGCGGGGCGCGCGGCAGCACGCTCGGCATGCCCCCGAAGTAGCGGCTCAGCGAGGCGATGCGCGCGCGCTCGGCGCGCGTGGCCGCGTCGTCGCCCGCCGGGAGCACGGGGTCGATGACCTGCTCCAGCCACTCGTACAGCCCGCCGCGCAGGAAGTAGACGCGCCGGTAGCCCAGCGCGCGCAGCAGCAGCCAGGCCTGGGCGGCGTGCGTGCCCCCCTCGGAGTAGAGGACGATGGTCTCGCCGGCGCGGAAGGGGAGCGACGGCACGGCCTGGATGTCCGCGCGCTCGGCACCGGGCACGTGGTAGGCGTCGAACTCGGCCGGCGAGCGCAGGTCGAGGATGCGGAGCCCGGGGCGACGGTCGCGGATCCACGCGGCCAGCTCGAGCGCGGTGACGTGGTCCTCCTCGCGGGCCACGGCGCGCACGGCGTCGGCCACGTCGAGGGTGGCGTGGTGCGCGGCGTAGGGGCTGCCGGCGAGGGCGGCGGCGAGGGCGAGGAGGAGAGCGACGAGGGGGAGGGACCAGGGACGCAGGGACCGGGGACCAGGGGCTGCAGGAGCCTGGCGCCCGGCGCGCGGCGTGAGGGAGGCGGCGGACGGCTCCGGGCGCGGGGGGCCCCCCCCGATTTCCACGTTCGCCCCGTCCTGCGCCGCGCCCGTCACCCTTCCCTCGCGCGCCGCATCGTCCCGCCGCGCCGCTCCGCCCACTCCGCCGCCCGGAACGCCGCCAGCGCGACCACCACCACCGCCAGCACCACCACGCCGTACGGCACGCCCAGCAGCTCCGGCAGCGTCAGCGTGCCGCGCGCGGTGCTCTCGTAGAACGTGCGCAGTGCGCCGAAGCAGAGCCCCGTGCCCAGCACCCCCGCCCACATTCCGGCCATTGCCGCCACCCCGTCCAGCCGTCCCGTGGCGGCGGCCACGCACGACGTCCCCGGGCAGAGCCCGGCCACCGCGAAGCCCGCCCCGAACACCAGCCCGCCCAGCAGCTGCGGCAGCAGGTACGTCTCCGGCACGTAGACGCGGGCCAGGTCCAGCAGTCCGAGCCGGCCGAGCCAGAACGCGCCGAGCATCGCCGTGACGATCGCGCTCAGCATCACCTTCAGCACCGTGCCGTCCGCCAGCCGGAACTGCGCGGCCAGCGTGGGGGCGTGGCCCAACCCCGCGCGCTCCAGCGCGGCGCCGAACGCCAGCCCGACGGCGAGCGCCACCCAGAGCGCGGCGCGGCCGTCCAGCAGCCCGTACTCGTAGAACGGCGCGCTCACGTCCACACCCTCCGGAGCAGCGGGGCCGCGGCGAAGGCCGCCGCGAACGCCGCTCCCATGAAGAGCCAGCTCCCGACGCTGAGCAGCGCGCCTCCCGTGAGCGCCTGCCCGCTCGTGCAGCCGCGCGCCAGCACGGCGCCCACGCCCATCCCCGCGCCACCGGCGGCGGCGAGCAGCAGCCGGCCCGGCGGGGAGAGGCGTGGGCCACGCTCCACCACCAGCCGCAGCCGGCCGGCCAGCGCGGCGGAGAGAAAGCCGCCCAGCGTCACGCCGAACAGCTCCACCACCAGCCAGTCCAGCCAAGCGGGCGTCCCCTCGGCCAGGTAGCGGGCGAGGAGCGCGCTGCCCTGCGCCCGCGCCGGGTCCACCGCGGCGACGGCCGCGGCCGCCGTGCTGGCGAACGCCCCCGACGCGCCCAGCCCGCGCCCCATCACCACGTACGCGGCGAGCAGCACGAGCCCGAGCGCCACCCCCGCGGCGTAGGGGCTCGCGTACGCCGCCGGCGCGCGACGCACCGTGCGACGCACGCGCGTGGCGTCGCGGGCGGACGACCCGCCGGCCGGCTCGCGCGCGACGACGGCGGCGGTCGCGCTCATGGCCGCCGGCCGGGCGACGACGGGGCGCCCGTCTCCACGGGATAGTCGCGCCGGGCGGACCAGTCCTCGAAGCTGCCGTCGTAGAGCAGCACCGGATGGCCCAACGTGCGCGCGGCGAAGAGGACGGCGGTGGCCTGCTGCCCGATGTGGCAGTAGGCGACGACGGTGTCGCCCGGTGCGACGCCCGCCTCCCGGAAGAGCGCCGCCAGCGCGGCCGGCGCGCGGAGCGTCAGGTCGTCGGTGGCGATCTCGCTATAGGGCAGGCTGCGCGCACCGGGGACGTGGCCGGCGCGGTGCGGCGCGTCGGGCCCGCCGCCGGTCTGCACGCCGTCGTAGAAGGCGCGGGCGCGCGCGTCGAGCACGGCGTAGCCGGGGCGTCCCACGTGCGCGCGCACCCACGGCGCGTCCACCACCAGCGCGCGCGTGCGCAGCGGGGAGAGGCGGCCGGGCTTCACCGCCGGCACGTCGCGCGTGACGGTGCCGCCGGCGCGCTGCCACGCCGCCATCCCGCCGTCCAGCAGCGAGGTGCGCGCGCCCAGGCCGGCATGGTCGAGCGTGAAGACGACGCGCGTGGCCGGCGTCACCCAGTCCTCGCCGTAGTAGACGACGATGCGCGAGTCGTCGGAGATGCCCAGCACGGCCAGGCGCTCGCGCAGCACGTCCGTCGCCGGGAGCTCCAGCATCGGGCCGTCGCCCATCGCACCGCCGCTGTGCCCCGAGCCGTCGATGGCGGAGAGCGGCACGTGGCGCGCGCCGGGGATGTGCGCCGCGTCGTAGCGCGACTTCTCACCGACGTGCAGCAGGACGAGGTCGGGATCGTGCAGGTGCTGCGCGAGCCACGCGGCGTCCACGACCAGCGCGGCGCGCGGGTCGGTGGCAGCCGGCTGCGCGGTGGCCGGGGCGGCGGCCGCGGCGGCGGTGAGGAGCAGCGCGGCGGCGACGCCGGCGCCGCGCGCGGAGTGGTGGTGCGACACGGGGGCACCTCGCGGTGAAGGGACGCGCGCCCGCCAACCGCGGGACGCGGCCCCATGCTACCGGCCCTGCCGCGCGAGAGGGTGGCCGATCGGTGCCCGAAGTGTGGAGGAACTGTTCGGGGCGAGGCGCGGGGGCCCCCCCCGGCTACTACGATCGCCCCACCCCGCGGCCCGACCGCCACCGATTCATCGCCCCGCGTACCCTCGCCGCTCGCCGCTCGCCGCTCGCCGCTCGCCGCTCGTCGCTCGTCGCTCGTCGCTAGGCTTCAAACCGGTACCCCACCTTCCACACCGTCCGGATGTGCCGCGGGTTCGCCGGATCGTCCTCCAGCTTGCGCCGCAGCTCGGCCACGTGCGAGTCCACCGTGCGCGAGATGACGAAGGCGCCGTAGCCCCACACCTCGCGCAACAGCTCCGTGCGCGCCGCCACGCGCCCCTGACGCTGCACCAGCGCCAGCAGCAGCTCGTACGCCTTTGGCGTCAGCGCGCACGGCACGCCCCCCTTCGTGACGCCGTGCGAGGCGGTGTCCACCGCGACGTCGCCGAAGCGGATGACCGGGTCGTCGGCCACCGACGCGCCCGCGGCGCTGCGGCGGAGCAGCGCGGCGATGCGCTCCAGCAGCTCCAGGATGCCGAACGGCTTCGTCACGTACTGGTCGGCGTCCAGGCGGAAGCCGCGCACCTTGTCGGCCTCCTCGCCGCGCGCGGTGAGGATGATGACCGGCACGCGGCGCTGCCGCTGCCGCAGCGTCTGCAGCACCTGGTAGCCGTCGAGCCCCGGCAGCCCGAGGTCGAGCAGCACGAGGTCCGGCGGCCAGGCGGCGGCGCGGTCGAGCGCGGCCTGGCCGTCCTCCGCGACGCACACGTCGTAGCCCTCCAGCCGCAGGTTGTAGTCGATCCCCGCGGCCAGATCGGCGTTGTCCTCCACGACGAGGATGCGCGGCACCGGCGGCTCCGTCACCGTGCTGTCGTCGCGCCATCGCCGGGCACGTCGCTGCCCGGCCTGCCGTTGCCCGGCACCTCCTCGCCCGTCGCGACGCGCGCGCCAGCGATGGCCGCGGCGGCGGGGAGGTCCGTCGCGGCGCGCGCAGCGGCGGCGGTGGCGGTGGCGGCGACGAGGGGGAACGCCGCCACGAAGCGCGCGCCGCCCCCCGGCGCCTCCTCCACCCACACGCGCCCCTCGTGCCGCTCGGCGATGCTGCGCACGATCGTCAGCCCGATGCCGCTCCCGCCGGTGGCGCGCGCCGCCGCGCCGCGCGCGAAGGGGCGCCAGATGCGCTCGCGCTC
Source organism: Gemmatimonadaceae bacterium (assembly GCA_035761165.1). Lineage (GTDB taxonomy): Bacteria > Gemmatimonadota > Gemmatimonadetes > Gemmatimonadales > Gemmatimonadaceae > CALCHX01. Next base: position 5,683 of record DASTRO010000146.1, read on the forward strand.
GGTCGGCGCCACGCCGGGGCCCTCGTCGGCCACGGCCAGGTGCACCGCGTCGCCGGCGCGCGCCACCCGCACGCGCACCGTCTGCCCCGGCGGCCCGTACTTCACCGCGTTGTCGAGCAGGTTGAGCAGCACGTGGCGCAGCGCGTCCGGGCGCAGCGCCGCCGTGAGCCCGTCGGCCAGGTCGGCGTCGAGCGTCGCGCGGCGCGAGGCGGCCAGCGGCGCGAACTCCTCGAGCACGCGCCGCGCCTCGCCACCCACGTCCACCGGCGCGGCCGCGCTCGCGTCGTCGCCGCCGAGGCGCGAGAAGCGCAGCACGTTCTCCACCAGGTGGCCCAGCCGTGTGGTCTCGCGGTCGATGTGGGCCAGCGACCACTCGCGCTGCGCCGGCGTGGTGGCACGGCCGAGGCGCAGCGTCTCGAGGTAGAGGCGGATCTGGGCGAGCGGCGTGCGCAGCTCGTGGCTCACGCTGGAGACGAAGTCCGCCCGCGCGCGCGCCAGCTCCCCCTCGCGGCGGAGCTGCGCGACGGCGACGAGCGAGAGCGCGGCGGCCAGCCCGAGCAGGGCGAGCAGGAAGGGCAGCCGCGAGCGCGGCAGCCCGCCGACGAGGAGCGAGCCCGCCACCTCGGGGCGGATGAGCGCGTCCACGCGCAGCGCGCCATGGCGCGGCTCGAGCTCCAGGTGTGCCGCGAGCGGCGACTCCAGCCCGGGTGCGGAGTCGAAGAGCAGCCGGCCGGCACGGTCGCGCACGCGCACGGTGAGCACGTCGCGGTTGCGGCGCCCCGCGGTGAACGTCGACGGCAGCAGCCCGCTGCCGTCGAGCACGGCGCCGAGCACGGAGTCCAGGGCCGCCGGCGCGTACCACGCGCCGTAGACCAGCGTGTCGCCCCACGACGTGGGCATGAGCGTGTAGGCGAGCACGCGCCGCGCACGGGTACGCCGCGCGCCGCCGGTCCCCTCGTTCCCCCTGCCCCCCTCGTCGACGAGGAGGGTGAAGCCGTGATCGGGCCTGCGGGCGGCGCGAACGCGCCGGGTGAGCGTGTCGATCACCCAGCGGCGGTCCGCGTCGGGGAGATCGAGCACGGCGCCGGCCGGCGCGGGGACGAGGAGGGGCTGGTCCACCTCCCACCCCTCCAGCGGGTGCGGGTGCGTGTTGACGCCGACGTCGAGCGAGTCGCTGCCGAGGCGCAGGGCGAGGAAGAGCGCGGGCTGCGGCCCCTCGCGCGTGCGGTGGCAGGCGCAGCCGGAGTCCCACGGCAGATAGTGCGCGAGCTCGCGCGCCGGCGGGACCTCCGGGTTGGTATGCAGGTTGTCGCCGTGGTTGACGGCGCCGAGCGCCTCGCGGGCGAGCGCGGCGAAGCGCTCCTCCAGGTGCTGGCGGTAGCTCCACGCGGCGAAGGTGGCGTACTCGCGCAGCGCGCGCCGGGCCACCGCCTGATTGGAGCGCGCGGCGCGCTGCGCGTCCACGACGGCCAGCGCGGTGAGGCCGATGCTCGCCAGCAGGACGAGCATCGGCCAGCGCAGCCGAAGCGAGGTGGCATCGGGGGACCAGCGCACGGGCGAGGGGATGAGAGGGCCGGCGGCGCACCGTACCCGGCGAAGATGCCGTGCGGTCGCGCGGGCGAGCAACGGGGCGAGTGTCGGAGATCTGTGAAATGGGAGATCAGGAGCAAGGAGCAAGGCGCAAGGAGCAGGGCGTGAGGGCGCGCCACGGAGCGTCCCGAGGTCGTTCCCTTTCGCCTTTCGCCTTTCGCCTGCCCTCCCTACCCCATCGTCGACCCGAGCGACAACCGGTACACCTCGCCACCGGCCCGGCGGTCGACAGCGGGGCGGTCCCCGGCGCAGATTCCGACGCATGAGCCCCGACGCGCCCACCCCGCCCGCCGTCGACACCGCCCACGACCCGGGCGTGGACGCCGCCCGCGCCCGGGCCGAGGCCACGGGCCTCGCCGGCACGCCCGTGCTCACTGCGCCCGGCGGCGGCCGCATCCGCATCGGCACCGCGGGCTGGACCGACCCGACGCTCACCGCGCCCGGCGTCTTCTATCCGGACGGCACCAGCTCGCCGGAGGCGCGGCTGCGCCACTACGCCGACGTCTTCCCGATGGTGGAGGTGGACGCGCCCTTCTACGCCCTCCCCACCGCGCGCATGGCGGAGCTCTGGGCGCGGCGCACGCCGGACGACTTCGTCTTCGACGTGAAGGCGCACGCACTGATGACCGGACACCCCACGGAGGTGAAGCGGCTGCCGACGGTGCTCCGCGACGCGCTGCCGAAGGACGTCGCGGCGAAGGGGCGCATCTACCCCAAGGACGTGCCGGCCGACGTCATGGACGCGGTGTGGGGCGGCTTCGTGGACGCCTTGCAGCCGCTGGCGGCGGCCGGCAAGCTCGGCGCCGTGCTGTTGCAGTACCCGCGCTGGTTCGTGCCCGGTGCGCCGGCACGCGACGAGCTGCTGCGCGCACGCGAGCGGCTGGAAGGGCTGCCGCTGAGCGTGGAGTTCCGCGCCCGCAGCTGGTTCGCGCCCACGACCGCCGAGCACACGCTGCGCTTCCTGGCCGACCACGACCTTCCCTTCGTGATGGTGGACGAGCCGCAGGGGCTGCGCAGCAGCGTGCCCCCGGTGGTGGCGGTGACCTCGCCGCGGCTGTCCGTCGTCCGGATGCACGGCCGCCGCGGCGACCAGTGGGAGCGGCGCGGGGCGACGGTGGCCGAGAAGTACCGCTACCTGTATGATCGCGAGGAGCTGGCGGAGTGGGCGCCGAAGATCGTGGAGGCGGCCGGCCAGAGCCGGGAGACGCACGTGGTCTTCAACAACTGCTACGCCAACTACGGCACGACCAACGCGCTCGAGATGGGCGCGCTGCTCGCCGCCGCCACCTGAGCCCCGTCGCCATGTCCCGCGCCATCCTCCGCGCCGTGCTGCTCCGCGAGCTGCGCGCCGTCCGCCGCGAGGTGGAGGCCTACCCCGACGACGCCAGCCTGTGGGCGCAGCGGCCGGGGCTGCCCAACGCCGGCGGCACGATCGCGCTCCACCTCGCCGGCAACCTGCAGCACTACGTCGGCCACCGGCTCGGCGGCACGGGCTACGTGCGCGACCGCGACGCCGAGTTCGCGCGCCGCGACGTGCCGCGCGCCGAGGTCCTGGCCGAGCTGGACGCCGCCGCCGCGGCGATCGACGCCGCCCTCGCCGACAGCGCCGGCACCGGCGCGACGCTCCCGGTGCGCTACCCGGAGGCGGTGGGCGGCCGCACGCTCACCACCGACGACATGCTCGTGCACCTGGCCGTGCACCTCGCCTACCACCTGGGCCAGCTCGACTACCACCGCCGCCTCGTCACCGGCGACGGCCGCGGCGTGGACGCGGTGGCCATCCGCGAGCTGCCGGCGGCGGGGTGAGACGCGGCTCCGGTGCGGGGGAACGGCCTGCCGCGGATCTGCGCCGCGCGCCGCTGGCGCACGCGGATCGGCTTCGTGGTACGCCGGGGCTCCGTTTGCCGTGGGCGCGAGGAGCCCGGACGTGCCCGGGAGCCGATCCCTGTCGCGCCCCGAGCGCGCCGTGCAAATCCGCGGTAGGCCGTTCCGGCAGTCGATGTAACGACTCACTCACCCGCGGCGTCCGCCGCTGCCCACTCAACCCACCACGCCCTGTGCCCCACACCACACGCTTCCTGATCGCGCTCGGCGCCGCGGCCGCGGTCGCCGCCTGCACCACCGCCGACGGGACCGGCCGTGACTCGGCAGCCGCCTTTCCCGACTCGGCGGCCACCGCGGCGCCCGTCGCCACCGCGGCGCAGAGCATCGACACCACCGAGCTGCTCGCGCACGTCCGCGATCTCGCCGCCGACTCCATGGAAGGGCGGGCGCCCGGCACGCCGGGCGAGGCGAGGACCGTCGCCTACCTGACGCGCCAGTTCCAGGCGCTCGGCCTGCAGCCGGGGAACCCCGACGGCACGTGGGTGCAGAACGTGGACCTCATCGGCTACACCTCGCGCCCCACGCTGACGCTCACCGCCGGCGGCCGCACCATCCCGATGCGCTCCCCCGACGACTTCGTCGCCTCGTCGCGCCACGAGCGCGCGCGGACGACGATCGACAGCTCGCAGGTCGTCTTCGTCGGCTACGGCGTCGTCGCCCCCGAGTACGGGTGGGACGACTACAAGGACGTGGACGTGCGCGGCAAGACGATCCTCATGCTCATCAACGACCCCGCCGTGCCGGCCGCCGGCGACTCGTCGCAGCTGGACTCGACGATGTTCAAGGGGAAGGCGATGACCTACTACGGACGCTGGACCTACAAGTACGAGATCGCCAGCGAGAAGGGCGCCGCCGCGGTGCTCATCATCCACGAGACGGAGCCGGCCGGCTACCCGTACGAGGTGGTGCGCGGCAGCTTCAGCGCCGAGCAGTTCGACGTCCCGTCGCCGGACGCCGAGCAGCGCGTGGGCGTGGAAGGCTGGATCAGCCTGGACAAGGCCAAGGCGCTGCTCGCCGCCGCCGGCCAGGACTTCGACGCGCTCAAGGCGGCCGCGCGGCGCAAGGACTTCCGCCCCGTGGCGCTCGACGCCACCGCCAGCTTCGACGTCGAGATCGACGCCCGCCGCGTGCAGTCGAAGAACGTGGTGGCGAAGCTGGAGGGGGGCGCACGCAAGGACGAGTACGTGATCTACACCGCGCACTGGGATCACCTCGGCCGCGACAGCACGCTCCAGGGGGACCAGATCTACAACGGCGCGGCCGACAACGCGACCGGCACGGCCGGCCTGCTCGAGGTGGCACAGGCGTTCACGCAGCTCCCCGAGCCGCCGGCGCGCTCGGTGCTCTTCCTCGCCGTGACGGCGGAGGAGAAGGGGCTGGTGGGGGCCAAGTACTACGCCGAGCACCCGCTCTACCCGCTGGCGCGGACGGCCGCCGACGTCAACATGGACATCCTCAACCAGTGGGGGCGCACGAGCGACCTCACCGTCATCGGCCTCGGCAACTCCACGCTCGACGACGTGCTGACGCGCGTGCTGGCCGCCGAGCAGCGCACCGTGCGGCCGGACGCCGAGCCGGAGAAGGGCTTCTACTACCGCTCCGACCACTTCGAGTTCGCCAAGCAGGGCGTGCCGGCGCTGTACGTGGAGTCGGGGATCGACTACGTCGGCAAGCCGCCGGGCTACGGCATGGAGAAGCGCGACCACTACACCGAGACCGACTACCACAAGCCGTCGGACGAGGTGAAGCCCGACTGGGACCTGAGCGGCGCGGTGGCCGACCTGCGCGCGCTCTTCCGCGTGGGCTACGTGGTGGCGCAGACGCCGACGATGCCGGAGTGGAAGCCGGGCACCGAGTTCAAGGCGAAGCGCGACTCGGTCATGGCGGAGCGGCCGTGACTGCGGAACGGCCGCCACGAGATCCGTGGCGGCCGTTCGGCAGTCCCTCGGTGGCTCAGGGCGTCGGCTTCGACCCGTCCTGGTACGGCCGCAGCCACCACTCGAAGAAGGTCCACGTGCGGTTCCACGAGTCGCGCTGCTCGGGGCTGTCCAGGCGCTCCAGCGTGTTCTCGTCCACGCGGCGGCTGAAGGAGTGGCCGCCGCCGTGCGAGCCCGGGGGCGGGTCGACGTAGATCTTCGTCTCGGCCAGGTCCGGCTTGCGCGAGCGGAGCGCGTCCACCAGCTGCTGGTCTTCCACGAAGTTCACGTCCGTGTCGTTCGTCGCCACGTGCACCAGGATCGGCACGTGCAGGTCGTCCACGTGGTAGAGCGGGGAGCGCTCGATGTACTCCTCCGGCTTCTCGAACGGCAGCCCGCCGATCCCCTTCTGCGTGGCGTAGCTGCGCTGGTAGCCGGGGCCCTTGAGGGAGAGGCGGAAGATGAGGTTCGTCACCGGCACGATCGCCGCGCCGGCCTTGAAGGGGGTGGAGTCGCGCATCACCAGGTGCGCGGTGATGAAGCCGCCGTGGCTCCACCCCATGATCCCGACGCGCTCCGGGTCCACGTAGGGAAGCGTCTTCAGGAAGTCGTAGGCGGTGAGCACGTCGTCCAGCTCCTTGCCGCCGTAGTCGATCTCGTTGTAGAGCTCGGGGCCGTAGCCGGTGCTGCCGCGGTAGTCCGGGGTGACGATGACGTAGCCGCGCTGCACCGCCTCCTGGATGAAGGGCAGGTACATCTCGTCCATGTTGCCGTGCACGCCGCCGTGCACCCAGACCATGGCCGCGTGCCCGCGCGGGCCGCGCTTCTGGAGCGGGGCGAAGAGGTAGGCCGGGATCTCCAGCCCGTCCACGCGGCTCTTGTAGGTGACCTTGCGGAACTCCATCACCCCCTGGCTGCGCGCGGCGAAGATGCTGTCGGTGCGCGCCTTGGCGGCGATCTGCCGCTCGAAGTTGGCCTGCGGGTGGTCCTCGGGGCGGTTGCTGACGTAGAGCCGCCGCGCGCGGGCCGAGTCCATCGGCACCTCGCGGCGCTCGCGACGCTGTGGCGGTTGCCGCTGCGCCTGGCCGGCGGCGGGATTCTGGGCGGCGGCGGGACGCGCCGTGGCGGGGAGGGCGACGGCGGGCAGGGCGACGGCGAGCGCGGTGAGGAGGGCGGCCGTGGCGCGGGAGCGCGCGACGGGCGAGCGGGGGCGAGAATGCGGGGACATCGGCTCTCGGCGGCTGGAGGCGGGACCGGGACGCGGAGGAGCGCGTCCGACGAACGGACGAACGAGAGATGGCGCGAATCTACCGGGGGGCGGGGCCCGCGCCAGCCGAATCGTACTGCCGGACGCCGCCCGCTGTCACGGGGCGGTAGCTGAACCCGGTGTCATGCCGCTACGCTGTAAGGGTGCGCGCGACCGCGCCTCGCCGCAGCGGGCGGGCCCGGGCGCGCGCGTCCGCCAACCTGCCCATGCCTACCGAGCCCACTCCGACACGCCGGACACGTCGCGCGCGCCGGCGCGCCCGGGGACGCCGCGGTGCCACCGGGGCGCTCGCTGCCGCGCTGGCCGCGCTCGCCGCCGCCACGCTCATCGCCGCCCCGCTCGCGCCGCGAACCGTCGCAGCGCAGACGCCGCAGACCCCGCAGCCGACGCCCGCGACGCCGCAGCCGACACCGACGGTGCCACCGGCACAGCCGGCGGCGCCGGCGCAGCCGCCGGCGCTGACGACGCTCACCGGCACCGTCTACGACAGCGTCGCCGGCCGGCCGCTGCCGAACGCCTTCGTGCAGCTCGTGCAGCGCGACGCGCCGGCCAACGCCCGCGGCGCCACCACCGACTCCACCGGCCACTTCCGCATCGACAGCGTGGGCGCGGGCCAGTACGTCATCGGCTTCCAGCATCCGCGGCTCGACTCCCTCCTCCTCGAGGCGCCGGTGCGCCCGCTGGCGGTGGGCGGCCGGCCGACGCAGATCGTGGAGCTGGCCATCCCCAGCGGCGAGACGCTGGCGGCCGCCACCTGCCGGCTCCCCCCGGACGCCACCACCGGCCTCCTCATCGGGCACGTCCGCGACGCGGACTCGTCCAAGGCCGCCGACAGCGCGCGCGTGATCGTGAGCTGGACGGAGATGGTGATCGACCGCGCCGGCGCGCGGAAGATGCCGCGCGCCGTGAACACGATGACCGATGCGGAGGGGCGCTACGTGCTCTGCGGCGTGCCGGCCGGCACGCCGGTGGTGGCGCGCGCCTCGGCCGACACGCGCAAGAGCGGTGAGGTGAACTTCGAGATGCCGGCGCGCGGGCTGGTGCTGCGCGACCTGCTGGTGGCCGCGCCGGCGGCGCCGGGCCAGGCGCGCCGCGGCACGGCGCGCGTCACCGGCCGCGTGCAGCGCGCCGACGGCACGCCGCTGCCGGGCGCACGGGTGCAGGTCTACGGCAGCACCGCGGCCGACACGACCGACGCCACCGGCACCTTCACCCTCGCCGGCCTCCCCCCGGGCTCGACGACGCTCGAGGCGCGCGCGGTGGGCTTCGTGCCCCGCCGCACGCCGGTGAACCTGGCCAACGCCACGACGGCCTCGGCGACGGTGCAGCTGCAGCCGCTGCCGCCGGTGCTCGACACCGTGCGCGTGCAGGGCCGCGCGCGCAGCATCACCGGCTTCCTCGAGCGCTCCGAGAGCAACTCCTTCGGCACCTTCATCAAGGAGGAGGACATCGAGCGCCGCGCCTCGGTGGACGTGGCCGACCTGCTGCGCACCGTGCCGGGGATGCAGGTGATGTCCCGGGGCATGTACGGCTCCAGCATCAGCCTCCGCGGCTGCACCCCGGCGGTCTTCCTCGACGGGATGCTCATCCCGGAAGGCGCCGCCGACATCAGCATCCTGGCCCGCCCGAGCGAGGTGGCCGGGATCGAGGTCTACCGCGGCACCGACGCCCCGCCCGAGTTCCAGCGCGGCGGCTGCGGGAGCGTGGTGATCTGGACGAAGCGGGGGAGATGAGGGATCAGCGAACAGCGATCAGCGCTCAGCGCTCAGCGTACCGACCTCGGGCTGGCCAGGACGGGCCCGTCGGAGGGTGTCACGCTGACCGCTGAGCGCTGTTCAGGGGCCGTTCCGCTGATCGCTGAGCGCTCACGCTGATCGCTCACCCCCTCACCCTCCCGGCTCGAGAATGATGAACCTCGTATCCTCCTTCGCCATCGCGCGCAGCCAGGCGGTGAGCTCGGCGACCCTCTCGGGCGGGTAGATGCCGCGGGCGCCGGCGAGCTTGCGGCGGAGGACGAGGACGCGTCCCTCCTGCGCGTGGTCGGAGCGGAACTCGCCGAAGACGCTGGTCGCGTGCACCCCCTCGGGCAGGTGCGCGCGCCACCCGTCGGGGAGCGTGATGCGCACCTCGGCGTCGCGCTCGTAGGGGCCGATGACGCGCTCGGCGTCGATCGGGAAGCGGCGCGGGCCCTGCGCCTCCACCTGGTCGGCGACGGCGGCCATCTGCTCCATGTTCCCCAGGTTCAGCGAGAGCACCACCGTGCCGCCGGAGCGCGTGGCGGCGCGGCCGCCGTGGAAGCGCAGCCGCACCATCGGCGTGGCCGTCAGGTCGCGTCCGTCGAACGTCTCCAGCGAGTCGCCCTGCGCGCCCGGGTAGACGTTGCCGGCCACGGCGCGCGTGAGGTTGGCGCGCTGCGTGGAGTCGAGCGGCGTGTCGAAGGTGTTGCGCAGGTCGTACTGCAGCAGCCCGGCGGCGCTCTCCTCGTACACGCCGGCGAGCAGCCCGTCCTCGTCCAGCTCGCCGACCAGGCGCGTCAGGGCGCGGTTGCTCGTCACCGGGTCGAGCGGGATCGTGACCTCGTCCACGCGCCCGTCGGCGCGGACGACGATGCCGAACTCCCCCTGTGGCCCGTACGGCAGCTCTCCCCACGGCGTGTGCGACGCGGTGAGGTCCACGAAGCGGTAGCCCCCGCCCGGCCGCTCGATGGCGGCGATGGCGTGGTCGAACTGCTTCACCGTCGGCAGCCGGCGGTCGGTCTTGCCGGCGCGCAGGATCACCGGATGCGCCGCGATCCCCCACGCGCGCAGCGCGGCCACGAAGAGCGTCGCCTTGTCCTTGCAGTCGCCGAAGCCGGTGCGCACCACCTCGTCCGGCGTGCGCGGCTGGTAGCCGCCGGTGCCTAACGAGACCGAGACGTAGCGGATGTCCTGCGCCACCCAGCGGTGCAGCGCGCGCAGCGAGTCCTCGCGCGTGCGCGCCCCGGCGGCGATCCCGGCCAGCTTCGCGCGCACCTCCGGGCCGAGCGTGTAGGCGTCGGTGGTGAGGCCGGCGTACCAGTGGCCGACGTCGGCCCACGTGCGCGGCAGCGCGTAGGCGACGTTCATGTAGATGTCGTTGGAGTCGGCGGCGAACGGCTCCGGCTTCACGCGCGGCACGTCGGCCTTGGCCCACGTGTAGACGCGGCGCCCGCCGTGCACCGTCTCGCGCCGCCGGAAGTCGAGGTTCGTCTCGACGATGGTGGGGGTGAGCGAGGCGGGGACGTCGAGCACGAGACGCGAGCGGCGCACCGGCGCACCCATGCTCACGCTCCACCAGCCGTAGGCGTCGCGCTCCGGGAAGGGCTTCACGTCCTCGATGGTGTAGCTGTAGTCGAGGATCGTGCCCACGGCCACGCCCGAGATGGAGAGGCGGCGCACGCGCTGGTCGGAGTAGACCGGGTCCACCATCTCGGCCGGCACGTCGGAGTCCTGCACCTGGGTCGGCGCGTCGCTGACGACGGTGCCGTCCGGCTTCAGCACGCGGAACCAGTTGACGGTCAGCTTCTGCCGCCCGGGCACCCAGCTGATGGAGTGCTCCTGGTAGTCCTCGACGGCGTCCTCGCGCAGGATTTGGATGACCTGGCGGTAGGTCTCCGAGCCGCGCCCGTCGGGCTCGAGACGCACGACGCCGTCGTCGAGCAGCACGAGGACGCGCTCCTCGGGGAAGCGGGCCGAGTCGGCCGCCAGGGCGTAGACGGTGTCGCTGCGGACGGACGGATCGCCGGCGGGGGTGATGACGGGCGCCTGCGCGGCCAGCGGCGCGACGGCCAGGGACGCGACGGCCAGGGACGCGACGGCGAGCGCCGCGCGTAGAGGGAGGGAGACGAGGGTGCGGCGCATGGGTGGGAGGGAGCGAGCGGGCCGGCGCGGGCGGGGATGCGTCGTCGCATGCCCGGGGGAGTGCGGCCGCTGAGTCGGCTATATGTGGGAGAAGCGGGCTGGAGGGCAAGACAGGCGGGGGACCGGACATCTTCCCAGCCCCCTTCCCCCTTCCCTCCTCCCTCGCACTATCCTTACAACATCCATCGCCGCGCGCTCTTCCTCATCGGAGGATTTCATGTCCCGTCGCACGTTCCGCTCGCTGCTGCCCACCACCGCGCTCCTCCTCACCGCCGCCACGCTCGGGGCGCAGGCGCCGGCGTCCACCGTCGCCGCGCCCGCGCCGTCCCCGGCCCCCGAGGTCGGCCAGATGGCGCCCGACTTCACCCTCCCCTGGGCCGACGCCTCCGGCACGCGCGCCACGCCGGTGACGCTGAGCGACCTGCGCGGCAAGGTCGTCGTCGTCGCCTTCTATCCCAAGGACCGCACCAGCGGCTGCACGGCCGAGATGACGCGCTTCCGCGACGACTACGCGACCATGTTCGGCGAGGGCGTCGTCGTGCTCCCGATCTCCGCCGACGACCTGGAGTCGCACAGCTCGTGGGTGAAGGACATGAGCTTCCCGTTCGCGCTCGTCTCCGACACCGCGCTCAGCGTGGCCGACCAGTACGGCTCGCACACGCCGGGGCGTGCGACCACCAACCGCACCGTCTTCGTCATCGGCAAGGACGGGCGCGTGCTCTGGCGCGAGCTGAAGTTCAACGCGCTGAGCGAGAAGGCGTACACGGAGCTGGCGGCCGAGGTGCAGAAGGCGCGGTGAGGTCCGGCGCCCGCGTGCGCGGGCCGCTCGTCGCCCTCGCGCTCGGCGCCGCCCTGGCCGCGGCGCCCGGCCGGGCCGCGGCGCAGGACGACGGCGACGCGCCGTCGCTCTCCGGGCTGCGCGTGGCCGCGCAGCTGGGCACGGGGGCGCTCGCCACGCCCGTGGGGTTCGTGGGCGGCGGCGTGGCCACGGAGTGGCTGGCCCGCCGGCTGGGCGCCGACGAGGAGCGGGCCTCGACGCTCGCCTACGCCGGCGCGTACACCGGCGCCGCGCTGCTCACCGCCGCCGGCCCGGCGCTGGTGGGCGCACGCGGGCCCGGACGGGGCTCGTACGCCGCGGCGGTGGGCGGCGCGGTGGTGGGTGGCGCGCTGAGCGCGCTCCTCGTGCACCTCCAGGATCACGACCCCGACGAGCCGCACCCGCCCTGCCGGCTGCGCTGCACGCTGGCCGCGGTGGCCGTATTCACGCTGCCGAGCATCGGGGCGACGGTGGGGTACGACGTGAGTCGGTGAGCGAGCAGCGCTCAGCGCTCAGCGCTCAGCGGCGTGTCACCATCTCGCCGCTCCGGCTACTCGGAAGGTGAGGCGCCCGGCCCGACGCAGGGCGCCGCCACCCGATCGATGGCTCCCATGCCGTACTCCGCCCGATTCGCCGCGCTCGCCCTCGCCGCCGCGCTGACCGCCCCCGGCGTCACCGCCGGCCAGGCGCGCCCGCCCCTCGCGCCGCACACGCTCCCCGCTCCCCGCTCGACGCCCCTCGACGCTCGACGCTCGACGCCCCTCTCGCCCGTCGACGGGCGCGCCTCCACACCCCGCTCCCTCCTCCGCGACGCGCCCGCCGACACGGCCGCGCCCTTCACCGTCACCGTCACCGGGCACGGCCGCCCGATGCTCCTCGTCCCCGGCCTCATGTCCGGCGGCGCCGTGTGGGACGGCGTGGTGGCGCGCTACCGCGATCGCTACGAGCTGCACGTGCTCACGCTGGCCGGCTTCGCCGGCGCGCCGCCGCTGGACAGCGTGCAGGCGCCGCGCTTCCTGGCGGCCGAGCGCGACGCCATCATCCGCTACATCCGCGAGCGGCGGCTCGACCGTCCGGTGCTCGTCGGCCACAGCCTGGGCGGCTTCCTCGCGCTCTGGGTCGCGGCCGACGCCCCCGACCTCGTGGGCCCGGTGATCGCGGTGGACGGCGTCCCCTACCTCATGGCACTCGGCGACAGCACGATGACCCCGGAGCGCGCGCGCCCGCAGGCCGGCGCCATCCGTGCCGCCTACGCCGCGTTCACCCCGGCGCAGGTGGCCGTGCAGACGCGCCTGGGCGCCGCGCAGATGACGCGCGACCCCGCGCGCGCGACGACGCTGGAGGCGTGGGCGCGCACCTCCGATCCGGCCACCGTGGGTCGCGCGGTGGCGGAGATGATGACCACCGACCTGCGCGACAGCGTGGCCGCCATCCGCGCGCCGGTGCTGCTCGTCGGCGCGGGGAACGGCGCCGCGGGCGACGCGCTCGTCCGGGTGCGTGCGTCGTACGAGCGGCAGCTGCGCCGCGTGCCCGACGCGCGCGTCGTGATCGCCGCGGACGCGCGCCACTTCGTGATGTGGGACGACCCGGCGGCGCTCACCGCGGCGATGGACCACTTCCTGGGCGACCGGCCGTGACCGGCCTGGCCCTCGCCGACGCGACGGCGCTGGAGCCGCTGGTGATCGCGGCCCGCGCCGGCGACCGCGCGGCCTTCGCCCGCCTCGTGGACGCGACCAGCGGCGTCGTCTGCGCCATCGCCGTCGCCGTGCTGGGCGACCCGGCGGAGAGCGAGGACGTGGCGCAGGACGTCTACCTCGCCGCCTGGCGCGCCCTGCCGGCGCTGCGCAACCCGGCCAGCTTCCTCCCCTGGCTGCGCCAGCTCACGCGCAACCGCGCGCACCACGCGCTGCGCACCCTCGTGCGCCGCCGGCGCCGCTCGGCCGCCGACGCCGACGCGCTGCTGGCCGCCGCGGCCGATCCCGCGCCGCTCGCGCCGGATCGGATGATCGCCGAGGAGGAAGGGCGGCTGCTGGCCGCGGCACTGGACGCCCTGCCCGACGCGTCGCGCGAGGTGGTGGTGCTGTACTACCGCGAGGGGCGCTCGGTCCGCCAGGTGGCCACGCTGTTGGGCGTCGGCGAGGAGGCGGTGAAGCAGCGGCTGGCGCGGGCCCGATCGCGCGTGCGTGAGGCGCTGCTGGAGCGCGCCGGCGAGACGCTGCGCGCCACCGCGCCGACGGCCACATTGGGCGCGGCGGTGATGACGGCGCTCTCGCTGGCCACGCCATCCACCGCCGCCGCGGCCACGCTCACCCTCGGCAAGGCGGCCGCCGGCGGCAAGGTGGTGGCGAAGCTCACGGCGCTCGGCCTCGCCAGCGGCCTCACGCTCGGCGCCATCGCCGGGGCAATGCCGGGGTTGATCGGCGGGTTGATGGGGGTGATCGGCGGCGCGGTGCCGCTCTACCGCCGCGCCGGCGACGACCGCGAGCGGCGTGGCGTGGTGCTGCACGCGGTGGCGTGCACGCTGGCCATGCTCGTCTTCATCACGACGATCACGCTCCGCCCCGAGCCGGCGCTGGTGACCGCCGCCTGGCTGCTCATGCTCGCCGTCTTCGGCGTCACGCACTTCGGCTGGCTGCCGCGCCTGGCGCGCGCACGCGAGGCCGCCGAGCGCGCCGCCGACCCGGCGGCCGCGGCGCGTCAGGCGCGCGACCGGCGACGCTCGGTGCTCGGCTACGTGGTGGGGGTGACGCTGAGCGCGGTGCCGATCGTGTGGATGTGGGTGCGGTGAGCGCCCATGCACCTCGTCGTCCTCTTCGGCCCTCCCGCCGTCGGCAAGATGACCGTCGGCCTGGCGCTCGAGGCACGCACCGGGCTGCGGCTCTTCCACAACCATCACGCCATCGACCTCGCGCTCCGCTTCTTCGACTTCGGCACCCCGGAGTTCAGCCGGCTGGTGGGGGCGTTGCGGCGGAGCGTCTTCGAGGCGGTGGCGGCGAGCGAACTACCGGGGCTGATCTTCACCTACGTCTGGGCCCTGGACGACGCGCGCGACCACGCGTTCGTGGCGGAGGTGGTGGCGATCTTCGAGGCGCGCGGCGCGACGGTGCACTTCGTGGAGCTGTCGGCGACGCAGGAGGAGCGGCTCCGGCGCAACGAGACGCCGCTCCGGCTGGCGGAGAAGTCGCCGAAGCGCGACCTGGCGCGCTCGCGCGCCCACCTGCTCGCCGCCGACGCGACGTATCAGCTGAACACGAGCGGCGGCGACTTCCCGTACGCCGACCGGCACCTGCGCCTGGAGACGACGGCCCTCGCGCCGGAGGAGGTGGCGGAGCGGATCATCGCGGCGCTGGGGCTGCCGCGGAGTGACACGAGCGCCTCGGCGCCGAGATCCGGGGAGCGGCGGCGACAGGATGGACAGGATGGACAGGAATGATCAGGGCGATGGGCGAGACCAGGGGAGTGGCCCCGCCAGGCCGCGGTGCGGCGCCCGCTCCACGGCGCCCCATTCTTCCGCGCTTCCCGTCCCATGCATCCTGCTCCTCCTGTCCTGCCGTCGCCCTTCCTTCCGCCCATGCGCGCCGGAAACGCGACAGGGACCAGGCGGGCGGTGCCCCTCCTGGTCCCAGGTCCCTGCTCGCGTCAGCCGTGCACGCCGCGCCGTCGCCGGGCGAGCCCGACGCCGCCCAGCCCGAGGAGCGCAGTGCCGACCAGGGCCAGCGTGGCCGGCTCGGGCGTCGTCGTCGTCACCACCTCGAAGAAGCCGGTCAGCTCGGCCTGGCCCCCGGAGGGGATCGGCTGGCCCATGACGGTCAGCCGCAGCTGGCCCGACTGGCCAGTGATGGCGTCGTGGAAGGGCTGCCAGTCGCCGGTGGCGTTGATGTTCGCCGGGCCGGTGGCGGGGTCGAAGTCGACCAGCACGCCGCCCGTGCCGAGGACGCGCACGGTGCCCGTCACCATCCCCTCGAAGAGGATGTTCGAGGTGATCGGGTTGACCAGGCTGACGCCGAGGGTGAAGGGGGTGGAGAGCGGCGTCGCGCTGGCGGCGGTGCCGAGGCTGAGGACGCCGAAGTTACCGGTGGTGGAGGTGCCGAAGCTGTTGACGGCGAGCACGCCGCCGGCGGTGATGCCGCTGAAGTCGGTGGGTGCGGAGCTGGAGTAGCCGATCGGCACGCCGCCGACGGTGGTACTGGCGGTCTCACCGAGCAGGCAGCCGAGGCCGAAGCAGGCCTGCCCGTTACCGATGATGACCACGTCCTGCGCCTGCGCGCTGGCGGCAGCGAGGCCGAGCAGCAGGGGGATGGCGAACGACCGCCTCATGCGGCGTCCCATGGGAACCTCCTCCAGAGAGAGCGCCGCCGTCCTTGGCAACGCGGGCCGGCTCGCGAAACGGTGAGCCACGTCAGCCCGATGGGGCTGCCTCGGGCCGGACTCGGCCGTAGGTGGGGGCAAAACATATGGCGCCGGGGTAGGGCGTCAAGGCTGGGGAGCGACGAGGGGCGCCGGTGCAGGTCGGAGCCCCTGGCGCGGTGGGCGGGCTGCTCGGCGGCTCGACGAGGCGTACGGCGGAGAGCGGCGAGCGGGGAGCGTCGAGGGAGGGCGTCGCGACAAGGCTGGGCCCCGCTCGCCGTGGGCGGGCCTCTCAGCGGCGCCGGGCGGGCGCCTGGCGTCCGGCGTCTGGGGGCGTGCAGCGAGAAGCGTCTGGTGGGGACGTTCTGGTGGTGGGCGCGCCGGCGGCGGACGTCATCGTAGCAGTCGGGGGGGGCCCCCGCGCCGGATGCCGTCGCGCCCCCACGATCCCCTCCCCGCTCCCCGCTCCACGCCAGACGCCCCTGTACACCAGACACTATACGCCAGACGCCCCCGCGTCGCGGATGCGTCCAGCCCCCCGCCCGACGCCCTCGTCGCACCCCGCGCCCAACGCCCAGCACGCTCGAACCTGGCGCCACCGCCCCGCGCACTGCATGTTCTCCCCGCACGAGGCCTAACGACGTCCCACCCGTCGGGGAGGGCACGGTCGTGCCCTCCCC
>DASTRO010000147.1:0-34811 GCA_035761165.1 Gemmatimonadaceae bacterium
GTCCACACCCACGCGCACCCGGTACTCGTCGGCCGGGCGGAAGCGCACCGTGCCGGCCTCTCGCTCGCCCGCATCCGCTGGAACAACGACGCGCACAACACCCGGCCGTGGCGGCCGCAGCAGGGCAACTGCGAGCACGACGTCTCGTTCCTGCCCACCCTCCGCGCCAGCGCCCGCGGCCCGCTCGGCACCATCTCGGCGCGGCTGGTCACGGGTAAGCGGATGAACACCTACTTCGACAACGGCGGCTGGTGCCCCGCCACGCCGCACCCGCGTGACGAGGGGAACATCGTGCTCAGCGTGACGCTCGAGCCGCGCTTCTGAGCCGAGCGCACCGCATCGGGGCTCGGCGGTGCGGCTCAGTGGCGGATCGCGATCGACAGCTGCCAGCCGTGCACCGGCGCTCCTGCTTCGCCCGCGCCGGGCGGCGCGGCCAGGCGACCGGTGGCGACGCCGACGCTCGGGAAGAGCTGCGCGCCGAGCGGCAGCGGCACGCGCCCGCGCACGCCGAGCACGGCCAGGTGCCCGGTGCCGCTGCGGTCGCGCATCCAGTCGCGCAGCTCCAGGTTGGGCTCCACCGAGCCGTCACCCACGCGCCAGCGTGCGGCCACGGCGACGCTGGCCACGTTCTCCCAGGGCAGGCGGCCCGCCGCCGTCTCCCCGGCGGCGTGGTAGAGCGACCAGCCGTCGACGAGGAGCTCGGCGTCGCCCAGCGGCTGCGTGTACGAGCCCTGGAGGAGCACGCGGTCGCCCGTGCCGTAGGTGGTGGGGCCCGCGGCGTCGCGCCCGAAGGCCGCGTAGGTGAGGCCGGCGCTCATCTGCCCCGCGCCCACCAGCCGGTCCACACCCACGCGCACCCGGTACTCGTCGGCCGGGCGGAAGCGCACCGTGCCGGCCTCCATCGCGAACGCGTCGAAGGCCGCAGAATGCCGCGTGGAGAGTGCGACGCCGACGTTCCAGACGCCGAACGGCCGTGCCGCCGCCACGCCGGCGGTCGCTGCCAGTCCGTCGCCCATGCTGGAGACGGGGAAGCCCAGGAAGTCGTTGCCGATCTGGCCGGCGGCGTCGAGCTCGTCCTCGCGCACCGCGTAGCGGCCGGTGGGCAGGTTGAGCCCCGCCGTGAGGACCACGGCGTCGGTGCCCAGCGTGTAGCTGGCGCGGAGCTGCGTGTCGGTGAGGCCGTCGATGCGGCTCGTCGGGCCGGCGGCGCTGCGCGCGGTGGCGCGCACGTACGCCGTCGCCAGGTCGGCCATCAGCCGGTCGGTGATCGGAACGACCGCGGCCAGCGGGAGCACCGTCTCGGTGACGCGCGAGCCGGCCGCCCCGCCGAAGGTGTACGAGGTGACGCCCGGCGCCAGCCGCGTGGAGACGAGCGGTGCGTCCTGTGCGTCGAGCGGGGCGGCACCGGCGAGCACGGCCAGGGCGACGGCGCCGAGCG
Organism: Gemmatimonadaceae bacterium; assembly: GCA_035761165.1. Lineage (GTDB taxonomy): Bacteria > Gemmatimonadota > Gemmatimonadetes > Gemmatimonadales > Gemmatimonadaceae > CALCHX01. Next base: position 1,439 of record DASTRO010000147.1, read on the forward strand.
CGGTGTCGCGCAGGCGTCGCCGTGCGGCGGCTGCGGGCGGAGGGAGGACGGACATCTCAGCGCTCCGGCGGACGGATGATGACGTGGATGCGCCCGGTGCCCGCTCCGACCGCGTCGCTGCCGGCGGTGGAGCTGGCGGCGTCACGCGTGGGCGCGGCGTCCGCGCCTCCGACCGCCGCGGCCGGCGAGGGATTCACGCCGTTCACCGCCTGCGAGAGCGTCGTGCTGGCCGGTACCGCGGCCGCGCCGCGCCGTGCCGCGGCCACGACCTGGCCCTCCGTGCTGCCGGCGAGCGACGCGCGCACGGTGGCGGCCGTCACCCGGGCGCCCTGGCGCGCTGCCGCGGCACTGGCGCCGCGCGAGCGCGCCATCGAGAAGCCGGGGTCGAGGCGCACCGCCTCGCGATACAGCCGCTCGGCCTCGTCCAGTCGACCGGCGTCCTCGGCCAGCAGGCCGCTGCTGTACGACAGGAAGGCGGCCAGCTGGCGCGTGGGGCGTTGCGCCAGCTCGCGCCGCTCGGCCGCCGTGAGCTGCACGCCGAGGGCGTCCAGCACGTCCAGGGCGAGCCGCTTCTCCAGCGCGAAGACGGCGTCCAGTGGCTCGCTGCCGCGCGCCGCGCCCAGCTGCTCGGCGGTGGTGGCGTCCACCACCGCGGCGTCGGCGCGGAGCGCGCTGCCGCCGAGCTGCGTGACCGCGCCCTGCACCACGCGCCCGGCGCGCACCAGGCGACCGGTGCGCACGGCGGTGGCGGAGTCGGTGCGGCCGGCGCCGGCCAGCGCCAGCTCGTCGAGCAGGGCCTGCACCTGCAGTCGCTCCACCACCGTGAGCGCGCTCACGCGGCTCAGGTCCACGGCCAGCAGCTCGGTGAGGCCGCGGGCGATGGGACGCAGCGTGCTGTCCGTACCGTGGAAGGCGAAGGGGAGGACGGCCACCGTGCTGGGCGACCCGGGCTGCGCCGCCAGCTGCGCCTCGCGCGCCACCGCGCGCCTGGCCGCCACCACCATCTCTTGGCGGGCCAGCGCGGCCAGCCGCTGTTCGAGCTGCCGGCGCACGCGCTTCGTGCGCCCGACGCGGATGTAGGTGGTGTACGCCTCGCGCGCCGCCGCCAGGTCCCCCTGCCGCTCGGCCGCGAGTCCCAGGTGCAGCGCGATCACGCCGTCCGTCGGCGCGAGCTGCTGCGCGCGCGTCAGCACCGCCCGCGCCTCGGTGTCCCGGCCGCGGTCGTAGTAGGCGACGCCGAGGGCGCGCAGCACGGCCGCGGACGGCGACGCCGCGCGGCTCGCCACCTCCAGGCGCGCCAGGGCCTCGGGCGTGAGCACCGGTGCGGCCGTCTGGCCCGCGCAGGCGGTGGTGGCCGCGATGAGGACGGCGGCCGCGTGTCGGGAGAGTCGCATGGGTGTGAGGGGTCAGCGGTCCGGGTCGACCATGTCCTCGAAGCGCAGCCACCGCTCGTAGAAGTACAGGTCCACGTAGCCGGTGGGGCCGTTGCGGTTCTTGAGGACGAGCAGCTCGGTGGCGCCGGCGAGGCTGCGGTCGCCGGGATCGGGCTGGTACATCTCCTCGCGGAAGAGGCCGAGGACGACGTCGGCGTGGTGCTTGAGCGCGCCGAGCGCGCCGAGGTCGTCCAGCCGCGGCCGCGGGTCGGGACGGCCGGCCACGCTGGCCGCGAGCGGCGTGGTGACGAGGAGCGCGACGTCCAGCTCCAGCGCGAGTGCCTTGAGCGTGCGGGCGGCAGTGGCCAGCTCCTCGTCGCGGTCCCGCGCCCCGGTGGCCAGCGCCGGCAGCGAGTCCACCACCGCGAGCTCCACGTCGAGCGCACGGCGCAGCGCGTCGGCGAGCGACTCCACGCCGCCGCATCCCAGCATCTCGACGCCCGGCACCCGGTCGCGCAGCCGCAGCGCGGCGGCCCCCACGCTCCCGCGCTCCGCGGCCTCCAGCGCGCCGCGGCGCAGATCGTCCACGCGGACGCGCCCCTCGATGGCCAGGGCACGCTCGAGCACGCGCTCGGGCGTCATCTCGGCGCTGAGCAGGTGCGACGGGTGGCCGGCCTCGCTGGCGCGCAACGCCATCGCCAGGGCGAGCGCCGACTTCCCGCTGGCCGTGTCGCCGGCCAGCACCACCAGGTCGCCCCGGCGCAGCCCGCCGCCGAGCATCCGGTCGAGCGTCGGGAAGCCGGTGGCCACGCCGGCGGGCGCCGCCGCGCCCTCGGCCGCCTGGTCGGCACGGTCGAGCAGCCGGGCGAGCGGAGAGATGTCAGTCGTGCGCGGCATGCCGAACGGGGGCATGGGAGAACGCGGCGCCGCGACCGCAGCCGCCTAACCGGGCTCGCGCGGCGCCAGCGCAGCGTGGACCGCGGCCGCCAGCGCCGCGAGCTCCGCCGTCGCCGCGGCCGGGAGGACGTCGGCCGCGGCGACCCGCAGCGTCAGAAGCGCGTCGCGTAGTGCCGGCGACGGGCCCTGCGCGGTGGCCGCGTAGAGTGCGTGGAGGGCGTGGCGCGGCGCGGCGGGCAGGACGAGCGCCGCCAGCCAGCCCAGCGCCGCCTCGGCCCGCCGACGCCGCTGCTCCGCGCTCAGTGCGTACGGCGGTAGCAGCGCCAGCGCCAGTCGCGCCCCCTGCAGGCAGGCGAGCGCCGTCTCGCGCGGGCCGCCCAGCGCCGCCGTCCGCGTGCACGCGGCCAGCGCCGGGAAGGGGAAGCGCGGGGTGGCGACGAGCCCGTAGGGGGGAGGAAGCGGAAGGGGAAGCGCGGTGGGCACGTGGGGAATGTACGAGCGACCAGCGAGCAGCGACCAGCGACCAGCGGTCAGGGACGAGCCGCTGACCCGCCGGTACTGGCTGGCCCGAGGGGCTCGCCCTGCTCGCTGCTCGCTGGTCGCTGGTCGCTGCCCGTCGCTTCCTCTCGGTGCTCGCACCCGCGTACATTACGCCCGTCATGGCGCTCCCCGTGAAGGCCATCCTGTGGGTGGACGACGAGGCAGAGCGGCTGGAGTCACACCGGTTGTTTCTCCGCGAGAAGGGCTATGAGGTGGAGTGGGCCCTGAACGCGGACGATGCCGTCGAGATGCTCCGCCGCCGGCCCTACGATCTCGTGCTCCTGGACGAGCAGATGCCCGGCAAGCGGGGGCTCGAGGCGTACCGGGAGATCCGTGAGCTGGCGCCCACGCTGCCGGTGGTCATGGTCACCAAGAGCGAGGAGGACGCCACGCTCCAGGAGGCCATCGGGGCGGACGTGCGCGAGTACCTGGTCAAGCCGGTGAACCCCCGCCAGGTGCTCACCGTCATCACCCGCGTGCTCGAGGGGCCGCGCATCCGGCAGCAGGCGATCGCCCGCCAGTTCGCCGAGCGCTTCCGCGCCATTCAGCTGGAGGGCGGCTGGCCATCCACCTGGCGGGGATGGATCGAGCGCTTTTCCGAGCTGATGCGCTGGGACGTGGAGCTGGCCGAGGCCGGCGAGATGGGCCTCTACGACTCGCTGCGCACGCTCTACTCGGACATGCACCGCGAGTTCGCCGGGTTCATGGCCCGCGCCTATCCCGGGTGGCTGCGCGAGCTGAACGGCGACCGCCCCCCGCTCTCGGTGGACGTCTTCGCCGAGTTCGTGCTCCCGGTGCTGGACCGGCACCCGTCGGCACTCTTCGTCGTCGTCGACTGCATGCGCCTCGACCAGTGGCTGGTGCTCCAGCCCCTGCTCGCGCCGCTCTTCGAGGTGGAGACGACGCACTACTTCGCCATCCTGCCGACCGCCACGCCGTACGCGCGCAACGCCCTCTTCAGCGGGCTCTTTCCCGGGGAGATCGCGGCCCGCCTGCCGGACTGGTGGGGCGACCGCGCGGAGGACGAGTCGCTCAACGCGCACGAGGCGGAGCTGCTGGCACACCAGCTCCACGAACTCCGTCGCACGGTGCCGGTGCGCTACCGCCGCGTCTCGACGGCGGGCGAGTCGGACGAGGTGGAGCGGCACCTCTCGGGGCTCGTCGGGCCGGAGGGGGTGAGCGCCCTCGTCTTCAACTTCGTGGACCTGCTGACCCACGGGCGCAGCGAGAGCGCCATCCTGTACGAGGTGGCGCGCGACGAGATCGCGCTGCGCCGCCTGACGCGGCAGTGGTTCGAGCGCTCGGCGCTCTACAGCGCGCTGCGCGAGGCGGCCCGCCGCGGCGTGCCCGTGGTGGTGACGAGCGACCACGGCTCCATCCACTGCAACACGCCGGCGACCGTGTACGCCAAGCGGGACGCCACGGCCAACCTGCGCTACAAGTTCGGCGAGGACCTGCGCGCCGCGAACCCGGCCCAGGCGCTCCTCTTCCCCGATCCGGACGCCCTGCGCCTGCCGCACCACGGGCCCAAGTCGAACACCCTCCTCGCCGCCGGCGACACCTTCTTCGTCTACCCGACGAAGCTGCGCGAGTACCAGGGCCGCTACCGCGGCTCCTTCCTGCATGGCGGCGTGACGCCCGAGGAGGTCATCCTCCCGCTGGCGCTGCTGACGCCGCGGGGCTGACGCGCCGGTGGCCGCCACCGCCCGCCCGCGCGGGCCGTACCGCCGCCTGCTCCCCTTCCTCCGGCCGCACGGCTGGCGGCTGGGCGGCGCCGTGGCGAGCAACGTGCTCGCCGCCGTCTTCGACGTCTTCACCTTCGCGCTGCTCATCCCCTTCCTCGGGGCGCTCTTCCAGCAGCCGCAGTTCAGCATCACCGGCGACAGCCTGGTGCCGCGCCTGCTCAACGCCACCATCGGCACGCTGCTCGACCCGGCGGACGAGATGGGCTCCCTGCAGCGCGTGGTGTTCGTCATCCTCGCTGCCGTGGCGGTCAAGAATCTCTTCGTCTGGCTGGCCGGCCACTTCGGGGCGCAGCTGCAGGAGTACGTGACGCGCGACCTGCGCGACGCCGTCTACCGCCACCTCTCGCGCCTCCCGCTCGGCTACTTCACCAGCACCAAGACGGGGCAGATCCTCGCCCGGCTGCTCACCGACACCACGCAGGCCAAGCAGCTCATCGTCGAGCTGATGACGCGCTCGCTGCAGAGCGCGGCCGTCATCGTCGTCACGCTCGTCGCCATCTTCACCCTGTCGTGGCGGCTGTCGCTGGTCGCGCTGGTGGCGGCGCCGGCGCTCATCGCGGCGCTGCAGCCGCTGCTGCGCAAGCTCCGCAAGCGCCACCGCAGCCTCGGCCTGCAGTACGGCGACATCACCAGCGTGGCGCAGGAGACGGTGAGCGGCATCCGCCTGGTGAAGTCGTTCGGCGCCGAGGGCTACGAGCAGCGCCGCTTCGTCGACGCCAGCGCGCACTACGCCCGCGGTAGCGCGCGGGCGGCGCGGCTGGCCACGCTCGCCCAGCCGCTCACCGAGACGATCGCCACCGGCATCGCCGTCGCCATCCTCTGGTACGGCGCGCGGCTGGTGCTGCTCGAGGGGGCGCTGGCGCCGGCCGCGCTCATCCTCTTCCTGGTGTACGTCATGCGGATGCTGCAGCCGATGAAGCAGCTCTCGCAGGTGCCCACCACCGCGCAGGCCGCGCTGGCCGCCGCCGAGCGGCTCTTCGACATCCTCGACCGGCCCACGGAGACGGCGCTCGACCGGGGCACGCGCGAGCGGGCCGCCTTCGACCGCACCATCGCCTTCGACCACGTCTCCTTCTCCTACGGCGACGAGCCCGTGCTGCACGACGTCTCGTTCACCGCCGGCAAGGGGCAGGTGGTGGCCCTCGTCGGCGCCAGCGGCGCCGGCAAGACGACGCTCGTCGACCTCATCCCGCGCTTCTACGAGCCCACCGCCGGCCGCATCCTGCTGGACGGCGTGGACACGCGCGAGTTCCGCCTCACGGCGCTGCGGTCACTGATCGGCATCGTCAGCCAGGACACCGTGCTCTTCAACGACACGGTGCGCAACAACATCGCCTACGGGGCCGGCGAGCGGTACACGGACGCCCAGGTGGAGGCGGCGGCCCGCGCCGCCAACGCGCACGGCTTCATCAGCGAGCTGCCGCAGGGCTACGACACGCCCCTCGGCGAGCGCGGCGCGCGCCTCTCCGGCGGGCAGCGCCAGCGCCTCGCCATCGCCCGCGCGCTGCTCGTGGACCCGCCCATCCTCATCCTCGACGAGGCCACCTCGGCGCTGGACACCGAGAGCGAGCGGCTCGTCCAGGAGGCCATCGACCGCCTGCTCGCCGGCCGCACGGTGTTCGTCATTGCCCACCGCCTGTCCACCGTCGTGCATGCCGACCAGATCCTCGTCCTCGACCGCGGCCGCGTGGTGGAGCGCGGCACGCACGCCGAGCTGCTGGAGCGCGGCGGAGCCTACGCGCGGCTCTACGCGCTGCAGTTCGGGGCGACCGGAGCGACGGAGGCGGTGCATGCGTGAGGCGGGGCGAAACGGTGGACGCGCGACGCGAGACGCCGGGCGCGAGAGGGTCCTGCGTGGCGCTGCCGTCCCTCCCGCGTCTCGTGTCGCGCGTCTCGCGTCCTGACCGATGCGCGTCCTCTTCCACCATGGCGGCACCGAGTGGACCGGCTGCGTGCGCGTGTTCGCCGACGCCGCGCGGATGCTCGGCGCGAGCGAGGACTCGGTCGTCTTCACCTGCCGGCCGGATACGGTGGTCGAGCAGCGGGTGAGCGCGCTCTCCGACGTGGAGCTGGTGACCCTGGAGCCGGACGGCAGCTGGCTGGACGAGAGCAACCGGCTGCGGCGCGTGCTGCGGGAGGAGTTCATCGAGGTGGTGTTCGTCCACACGGCGCGCGAGCACCTGGTGGCGGGCGGCGCCATGCGCGCCGCCGGCCGGGGCGCGGTGGTTCGACGCGTCCCCGAGGGCGCCGCCCTCGCCATCGGGAAGACGGAGCGGGCGGCGGCACTGCTCGCCACCACCGGCTATCTCTTCACCACCCACGACGAGCGTGCCGGGGCCAAGCTGCCGTCCGGCACGCTCACGCCCGTGGTCGCGCCGCTCGGCGTGGACGTCGAGGCCTACGACACCATCCGCGCCGCGCCGCGTCCCTCGCTCGGCGTGCCGCCCGGCGGCCGGCTGCTGGCCTGCGTCGCCGACGTCGAGTCCCGCGCCCGGCTGGCCACCGTGCTGCGGGCCTTCGCGCTGCTCGCCGAGCGCCATCCCGAGCTGCGCCTGGTGCTCATCGGACCGGGCTCCGACCACGAGGACCTCCGCATGCACGCGGCGGCGCTCGGCGTCACGCACGTCGTCGGCTTTCTCGGCGACCGCGACGACCAGCTGGCCGTGCTGCGCACGGCGGATCTCGGCTGGGTCGTGGCCGAGCACGACGCCGCCGCCTACGGGTTCCTCGACCTGATGGCGCTCGGCACGGCGGTGGTGGCCGAACGCGGGCCGATCGCGGCGCGCTACGTGGCCGACGGCATCACCGGCGTGCTGCTGCCACCGGCCGACGCCCCCGGCGCGGCGGCGGCCATCGCCACGCTGCTGGCGCAGAACCAGGTACGGGCGACGATGGGGACGGCCGCCCGCGTGCGCGCGGCGCGCGACTTCGATGCCGCCGCGATGGCCGACGGCTTCCGGGCCGCCGCCGAGGCGGCGCGCGACCGCACCAAGTGGCGGGTGCGATGAGCGAGACCTCGACCACGCCCGTCCCGGCCGCCGCGCCGGCGGCGCGTCCCCCCCGCGCGCCGACGCTCGCCCACCGCGCGGAGTACGTGGCGCTGCGGACTACCGTCGGGGCGCTCTCCCGGCTGTCGTGGGAGCGCGCCAGCGACGTCGGCGCGCGCCTCGGGCTGCTCGGCTACCGGCCGCTCGGCATCCGGCGCGACGTCGTCGAGGGGCAGATCGCCGCCTCCTTCCCGGAGCTGGACGCCGCGGCGGTGCAGCGCATCGCGCGCGGTGCCTACGAGTCGCTCGGCCGCACGACGGTCGAGGCGGCGATCCTCCCCACGCTGGAGCCGGGACGGGTGCTCGAGCTCTTCCCCGAGGCGCAGGGGTGGGAGCTCGTCGAGGAGGCGATGGCGATGGGCCGCGGCGTCATCTTCGTCGCCGGGCACCTGGGAAACTGGGAGATCGGCGGCGCCTACCTGGCGGCGCGCGGCATCCCCATGGACGTCGTCGCGCGCGGCCAGGGCAACCCGCTCTTCGACGCCTACATCACCGAGACGCGCACGCGGCTCGGCATGACCGTCGTGCACGACTCGGAGGCCGTGCGGCGCACGCCGCGCTCGCTCAAGCAGGGGCGCGCGGTGGCGATGCTGATGGACCAGGGGACGGTGGGGCTCGCGTCCACCTTCGTCCCCTTCTTCGGCCGGCCGGCCAAGACGCCGCGCGGGCCGGCCGTGTTCGCCCTGCGCCTGGGCGTGCCGGTGCTGTTCGTCGCGCCGCTGCGCCGCCCCGACCGGCGCTTCCGCATCGCCTTCGAGCGCGTCCCGGTACAGCCCACGGGCGAGCGCGAGCACGACGTGGACGCCATCGTCGCCAGCTACACGCGCGTGCTCGAGGCGTGGGTGCGGCGGGCGCCCGAGCAGTACTTCTGGCACCACCGTCGCTGGAAGCACCAGCCGCCGCCCGCGCGGCGGAACGGGTGAGCAGGGTGTGAGGACCGTGTGAGGACCGCATGAGCGACTACAGCAGCGCCGCCGTACCGGATGCCGGCGACGCCGGCGAGGCGAGCGAGGCCGCGCGACGCACCGCCGCGGCCACCGCGCCCCGCGGGCGCTCGGCGACGTCCCGGCTGCGGCGCGACCCGCGCGCCATGCTCGGCGTCGGCGTGGTCGTGCTGCTCGCGCTGGGAGCCATTCTCGCACCCGTGCTGGCGCGCCACGACCCGCTGCAGATCGACCTCGCCGACCAGCTCCTGCCCCCCTCCGCCGAGCACTGGCTCGGCACCGACGTGCAGGGGCGCGACGTCTGGGCGCGGCTGCTCTACGGCGCGCGCGTGTCCCTCACCGTCGGCCTCGTGTCGCAGGGGATCGCGCTCTTCCTCGGGCTCGTGCTCGGGCTGGTGGCCGGCTTCTACGGCCGCTGGGTGGACGAGGTCGTGATGCGCCTCGCCGACATCACGCTCGCCTTCCCGACGCTCCTCCTGCTCATCGCCATGGTGGCCGCCTTCCAACCCTCGCTCGGCGTGGTGCTGGTGACGATCGGCGTCGTGGGGTGGGCGGGGATGGCGCGACTGGTGCGCGGCCAGGTGCTGGTGGTGCGCCAGCTCGAGTACGTGCAGGCGGTGCGGGCGCTCGGCGCGCGCGACGTGCGCATCGTGCTGCGGCACGTGCTCCCCAACGTCATCGCGCCAGTCGTGATCGCCGCCACCCTCGGCGTGGCCGGCGCCATCATGGCCGAGGCGGCGCTGAGCGTCCTCGGCCGGGGGGTGCAGCCGCCGACGCCGAGCTGGGGCGCCATGATCGCCGATGGCCGCGACCTCGCCCAGCTGCGCCACGCGCCGTGGACGTCGCTCTTCCCCGGCCTCGCCATCGGCGCGGCGGTGCTCGGCTTCAACCTCCTCGGCGACGCGCTGCGCGACGCCATCGACCCACGCCATGCGGCCGGTACCAAGGTGACCCCGCCGTGACCGACGTCTCGCCCCGGCTCGCCACGCCGATCGACGCGGCGGCGCTGCGCGCCCGCGAGTTCGCCGCGCTCGAGCGCGACGGCGCCGTCTACCTCAACAGCGCCTCCACCGGTCCCCTGCCGGCCCGCGCTCGCGCGGTGCTGGACGACCTCAATGCGCGGCGCGCCACGCCGCACCGCGTCCCGCAGGAGGCGCAGTTCGGGCCACTGGCGCGCGCCCGCGAGCTGTGCGCGCGCCTCGTCGGGGCGGAGACAGCCGAGATCGCGCTGGAGGTCAACACCTCGTACGGCGTCAATCTCGCCGCCCGTGCCCTGCCGCTCCGCCCCGACGAGACGATCGTGGTGAGCGATCGCGAGTTCCCGGCCAACGTCTATCCCTGGATGGCCCTGGAGCGCGCGCGCGGCGCGCGGCTGCGCCTCGTCCCCACGGTGGACGAGCTGCCCGACGAGGAGGGGCTCCTCGCCGCACTCGACGAGCCGGGCGTGCGCGTGCTGGCCGTCTCGTGGGTGCAGTTCGGCACCGGCTACCGCGCGGACCTGGCGCGGCTCGGGCGCGCCTGCCGCGAGCGCGGCATCTGGTTCGTGGTGGACGCCATCCAGGGTCTCGGCCCGGCCACGCTCGACGTGCGCGCCTGCCACGTGGACGTGCTGGCCTGCGGCGGGCAGAAGTGGCTCCTCTCGCCCTGGGGCACCGGCTTCGCCTACGTACGTCGCGAGCTGCTCGACGTGCTGCAGCCGCCCGACGTCGGCTGGCTCGCCGTCCGCGGCGCCGACGACTTCACGCACCTCACCGACTACGACCTCACCTGGCGCGACAGCGCCTGGCGCTACGAGGTGGGGACGCTCCCGTACCAGGACTTCGCGGCGATGGTGGCCAGCCTCGAGCTGCTCTTCGAGCTCGGGCCCGAGCGCGTCGCCGCGCACGCCACGATGCTGGCCGACCGCATCGTGGACTGGGCGCTGGCCAATCCCGATCGCGCGCGCCTGGTGACGCCCGCCGACGCCGCCCGGCGCGCCGGCATCGTGTCGCTCGTCCCGGCCGACGGCGCGGCGGCGCTGGCACGGCTCGCCGCCGCCGGCGTCGTGTTCTCCGACCGCGAGGGCGCCGTGCGCCTCGCGCCGCACTGCTTCAACACGACGGACGACGTGGACGCCGCGCTCCGGGCGCTGGAGGGTTAGGCAGGCCCGGTTTGCTTCCCGGAGGTTGTGTGACGAGTCGTCATCCCGCAGGAGCGGCGGCGCCGCCGCCGCGCGTGTCGGGATCATGCATCCCTGCCGAGTGGCCAGCCCCAGGCCGGGAGAGAAGATCCCGACACCCGCCCGCCGGCGGCGGGCTCCTGCGGGATGACAGGGTCACCCGACGACCGTGACGCTCATCAGCCATACGCCTCGGCCGCTTCCCGCACCCGTCGCAGCTCCTCGGGCGGCGGCAGCTCGACGCCCTCGTAGACGTCGTCGAGCGTCAGCACGAGCTCGGGGCAGGGAAGCGGCACCTCGCCCTGCTCGGCCAGCGTCGCGTGCCGCCATCCGCCGTCAGCGTCGCGCCAGTGGCGCTCCACCAGCCGGCGCTCCTGGTCGACGATGAGGTAGGCGCGGAGGCTGGCGATTCCGCGGTAGACCATCAGCTTCTCACGCCGGTCGATGCTCGCGGTGGACTCCGAGAGCACCTCCACGACGAGACAGGGCGCGTCCTCGATGCGCTCGTCGGCGGGCCCGGCGCCGCACGCCACCATCACGTCCGGATAGTAGATGACGTTGCCGGCCCGCAGCTTCACGCCGGCCAGATGCACGCGACACGGGCCGCCGCGAACGGCCGCCCGGATGCGCGCTCCGATGTTCATCGAGATCTGGCTGTGCCGCCGGGTCACGCCGCTCATGGCGTGGACTTCCCCGTCCACGTACTCGTGGCGGACGGGGCTCGCCTCCTCGAACGCGAGGTACTCCTCGATCGTCATCGGACGATCACGGGCGGGGGGATCTGCCATGCGATCAGTTTATGGCCGCCTCCCGAGGCCAGAAAGCGTGGGCGGGCCCGCCCTACGTCTCAGTCGGCCAGGGCAGCCTCCACCGCCGCCAGACACGCCGCCAGCCCCTCCGGCGTGTGGTCGCCCATGTGGCCGATGCGGAACGTCGTCTCCTTCAGCTCGCCGTAGCCGCCGCCGATGGTGTAGCCGCGCGCCGCCACCGCGGCCGTCAGCCGGCCGCTCGGCAGGCCGACCGGCAGCGTGATCGCGGTGACCGTCGGCGAGCGCTCCCCCGGCGCCGCCAGCACGCGGAGCTCCGTCCCGAGGCGCGCGCCCAGCGTGTCCCCCCACGCCCACGTGGCCTCGGCCATCGCGCGGTGTCGCGCCCACCGGTGCTCCATCCCCTCCTCCCGGATGCGGGCGAGCTGGCGGTCCGCCGCGTAGAGCAGCGAGAGCGCGGGCGTGTTGGGCGTCTGGTCGCGCGCCACGTAGCGCTCGAACTCCGCCAGGTCGAAGTAGACGCCGCGCGCCGGCGCCTCGCGCACGTGCCGCATGTACTCCTCCGAGGCCACCGCGAAGGCGAGGCCGGGCGGGAGCGCCAGCGCCTTCTGCGAGCCGGTGAGCGCGAAGTCCAGGTTCCACGCGTCGAACTCCAGCGGCGCGCCGCCGACGCCGGTGACGCTGTCCACCAGGCAGAGCGCGTCATGCTCCCGCGCCAGCGCCTGCACGGCGCGCACGTCGGTCAGCGCGCCGGTGGAGGTCTCCGAGTGCACCACCGTCACCGCGGCGTAGCGGCGCGCGGCGAGACGGCGCGCTATCTCGTCCAGCGGCACCACACCGCCCAACGGCGCGTTCACCACCTCCGTCTCTCGTCCGCACTGCCGCGCGATCTGCGCGAAGCGCTCGGCGAAGGCGCCGTTCACCAGCGCCAGCACGGGTCCGGGCGGCGCGCAGCGCACCGCCGCCTCCATCAGCCCCGTGGCCGAGGAGCTGCTGACGAACACCGGGCGCGTCGTGCGGAAGACGTGGCGCAGCCCCTCCTGCACGCGCGAGAAGAGCGCCTCGAAGGCGCGCCCACGATGCGGGATCATCGGCTGCAGCATCGCCTCGAGCACCTCGGGGCGCACCTCGGTGGGGCCGGGCAGGAAGAAGGTGCCGAACGGCGGCGCGGCGGGGGGCATGCGGGCGCGGCTCCTCGACGGAAGGGGGAAGGATCGATCGCGCCAAGTCTAAGCGGCCTCCCGGCACGCCGCACGGGGCGACCAGCCGATCGCCCCGTGGCACGCATCCCTCAGTGGCGACGGCGAGCCCCGTCTGCCGCGGTCGCCGTGCGTCGGTCGAGCCGCTCGGCGGCATCCACCAGCGCGAGGAAGCCGGCGCGGTAGCCGTCCGGATCGTCGCCCACCGCCGAGGCGGCGAGCTCGCGCACCGCGGCGTACGTCAGGTTGCCGGCGTACTCGGAGTCGCGCAGCAGCATGCCGAAGCCGGCCACCGCACTGGCGAAGGCGAAGTCCCCCGATGGCCGGGCGACGACGTCGCGCACGACGTGGCGGAGCAGGCGGCTGCGGTCGCTGGCGGGCGGCTTGTAGCGCACGCTCACGGCGAGCAGCTCGTCGCTCTCGGCGCGCGTCGCGGGCGAGCGCGGCCCCCGGTAGCGCAGCGGCGGCGACTCACGCAGGCCGGCCGGCGTCGCGACTCCCACCGGCACCACCTCGTACAGCGCCGTCACCGCGTGCCCGGCACCGATCTCGCCGGCGTCCTTCGTGTCGTCGGCGAAGTCCTCCTCGGCGAGCAGGCGGTTCTCGTAGCCGATGAGCCGATAGGCGCGCACGAGTCGCGGGTTGAACTCCACCTGCAGCTTCACGTCCTTCGCCACTGTGACCAGGGTGCCACCCATCTCGTGCACGAGCACCTTCCGCGCCTCGAGCAGGTCGTCGATGTACGCATAGTTCCCGTTCCCCCGATCGGCCAGCTGCTCGAGGCGCTCGTCCTTCAGGTTGCCCATGCCGAAGCCGAGCACCGTGAGATAGGTCCCCTCGCGCCGGCGCTCCTCGACCAGTCGCACGAGCTCCGAGGTGCTCGACACGCCGACGTTGAAGTCGCCGTCGGTGGCGAGGATGACGCGGTTGTTGCCGCCGTGGAGGAAGGAGCGCCGCGCGACGTCGTAGGCGAGCCGGATCCCCGCGCCGCCCGCCGTCGAGCCGCCCGCCTCCAGCCGCTCGATCGCATCGAGGATGCGCGTCCGCTCGCTCGCTGGCGTGGAGGGCAGCACGAGCCCCGCCGCGCCGGCGTAGACGACGATCGCCACCCGGTCCTTCGGGCGGAGCCCGTCCACCAGCAGGCGCAGGGAGCGCCGCAGCAGCGGCAGCTTGTTGGGCGCAGCCATCGAGCCCGAGACGTCGAGCAGGAAGACGAGGTTGCTGGACGGGAGCGCGTCCAGCTCCACCGGGCGCGTGCTGAGCGCGATGCGGACGAGTCGGTGGTCCGGGGCCCACGGCGCACGCGCCACCTCGGTGGAGACGGCGATCGGGTCGGGACCGGTGGGGCGCGCGTAGTCGTAGGGGAAGTAGTTCACCATCTCCTCCACGCGCACCGCGTCGCGCGGCGGGAGCTGCGACTGCGCGAGCAGGAAGCGTCGCACGTTGGCGTAGGACGCGCGGTCCACGTCGATCGAGAAGGTGGACAGCGGATGCGCGGCCACCGCGACGAACGGGTTCTCGTCGATGGTCCCGTACTCCTCCGTGTCGGGCGGGCCGTACGTGCGCGCGGTCTGCGGAGCGGGCGCGCCCGCGGCGATGGCGCTGGTGCCGCGGAGCGTCAGCCCCGGCGCGCGGGCGGCGGTGAACGGCACGCTCGACGTCTGCGGGTCCACGGCGGCGCCGGTGACGACCACTTCGCTCAGCCGGACGGTCGCCGGCTGGAGCACGAAATCCGCGACGATCGTGTCGGCCCGCACGGCGACGTGGCGCGTCGCCTGCTCGAAGCCGATCGCCCGCGCCCGCAGCTCGATCGTGTCGCCGCGTTCCGCCGTGAGCGTGAGCGTGTAGCGGCCGTCCGCGCCGGTCCCGACGCCCGCGCGAGCGTCCGCGGAGAACACGCTGGCCCGCTGCAGCGGACGTCCGCCGCCAGTCACGGTGCCGGTGACGACGACGCGGGCTTCGTCGGTGCTTACGGGATGCGGCGTGGCGCCCGGCGACGTGATGACCAGCAGGGCGGCGGCGGCGGCGCCTGGGCGGCGCATGGATGGGTGACGGCGCATCGATCCTCCCGGTGACGGTTGGACGATGGCGGCGGAGCGGCGGCGTCGCCGCGGGCGCGGCCTCGTCCCGGTCGGGAGACGCGCGAGCGCGGCTCGCTTGCACAGGCTCCCCGATGAGCGTCCCGCGTCACACGGGGAGCGGGAGCGACGTGTAGGGCCGCGTCCGCGCCGTCAGCCGCCGAGCACCAGCGCGCGCAACTCCGCGAAGCTGCCCAGCGCCATGTCTGCGGCCTTCACCACCGGCTCGCGCCGCACGAAGCCGGTGAACGCCGCGAACGCGTCCACCGCCGGGCGGGCGGCGGCGTCCGTGGCGCCGTCGCCCGCCATCAGCGTGGGGCGGGGCAGGGCGAGGGCGGCGACGATCGCGCGCTTTCCGCGATCGGTGGTCAGTGGCGACCGCTCGTCGAATCCCGCGTACGCCCCGTCCGCATCGAAGCGCAGCGGCACCGCGTGTACGTCGTGGTCCGCGAGGCCGAGCGTGCGGGCCAGCGGCACGATCGCGTCGCGCAGCCCGCCACTCACCAGCACCACGCGGACACCCGCCGCCCCCAGCGCGACCACCGCCTCGCGGGCGCCGGGCGCGAGCGTCCGCCGGTACTCGAGCGCCAGCGCCGTCACGTCGTGCACGGTGGGGCGTACGATCGCCAGTCGTTCGCCGTACACCGCCTCGAGCGCGACCGCGCCGTCCATCGCCCGCTCGGTGAGTCGCGCGATCTCGGCCGCCACCGCCGCACCACCGCGCCGGGCCAGCCAGTCGATCCCCTCCACCCCGCACAGCGTCGAGTCCACGTCGAGGACGACGCTGGCGAAGCGCGGCGCCGCGAGCTCGCTCACAGCACGTTGCCCGGCGCGAGGATCCCCAGCGGGTCCAGCTCCCGCTTCACCGCCCGCATCACGCCGAGCTGCAGCGGCGAGAGCTGCAGCGGCAGCCAGCGCCGCTTGAGCTTCCCGATCCCGTGCTCGGCCGAGACCGTGCCTCCGGCGCCGATGACGTGGCGCAGCGTCTCCTCGACCACGGCCTCGATGCGCGCCAGCTCGGCCGCGTCGCGCGCCACGAAGTTCTGGTGCGGATGCCCGTTGCCGGCGTGGCCGTAGATGTACGCCTGCTCGACGCCGGCCCGTGCCGCGGCGGTGCGAGCGACGGCGATCGCGTCCGCCAGGCGGCGGTACGGCACCGCCCAGTCCGTGGAGACCTTTCGTCCGCCGGCCGCCCGGCAGGCGGAGCCGCGCTCGTTCAGCGTGGCCGGGACGGCGTGCCGCATGCGCCGTGCGGCGCGGAGCGCGCCCTCGTCCTGGTAGGCGCGCAGCTCGCTCTCCAGCGCGCCGTACGACTCGGCCAGCGCGAGCCATGCATCCAGCGGCGGCTCCGCGTCGTCGTCCTCGCTCGTCGTCTCGGCGTAGACCAACCCACCGATGCCGTGCGGCGACTGCCCGCCCGCCTCGAGGAAGAGCGCCGCCGACGGCCCGTCGAAGAACTCCAGGCAGCGCGGGCGCAGCGCCGGCGCCTCGCGCGCTGCGACCACGAACTCCAGCGCCGCGGCCTCGCCGGCGAACGGCACGGCGAGGCCGACCACGCGCGCCGGCCGGGGCAGCAGCGCCAGCTCCGCCTCGACCACCACGCCCAGCGTCCCCTCGCTGCCGACGAACCAGTCCACCGGGTCGGCGGCCAGCGCGAAGCCGGCGGTGTTCTTCTCGAGGCCGGGGCGTCGCCACTCGATCACGTCGCCGCCCGCCAGTGCGACGCGGAGCGCGCGCACGTGGGCGCGCATCGCGCCGTAGGCCAGCGTCCGCGCGCCGGAGGCGTTGCACGCCACCGCGCCGCCGACCGTGCACTCCTCCTCGCTCGTCGGGTCGGGCGCCAGCAGCAGGCCGGCCTCGGCCGCGGCGCGCTTCACGTCGCCCAGCAGCGTGCCGGCGCGCACGCGCACGGTGCGACGCGTCACGTCCAGATCGACCACGCCGTCGAGCGCGCGCAGCGAGAGGAGGAGGCCGCGATCGGTGATCGAGGCGGCGGTGGTGCTCGTCTGCCCGCCGGCCGCGGTGACGGGTGTGCGCTCGCCGCTCGCATCGCGCAGGAGCTCGACCACCTCCGCCTCGCTCCGTGGGCGGGCGACGGCGTCGGGCGTCAGACAGAGGCCCGACGCGTCGGTGGCGTGGGCGGCGCGGACGGCGTCGTCGCGCGTGATCAGCGAGGGCAGGGGGGCCTCCGCCGGGCGAAGGGGACGGCCCGGGCGTGGGGGGCCCCCCCCGAACGACACGATCGCGCGTCAGCGCCGCGGGCCCGCCACCGATCGCGCGCCACTCGCATCGGCTCGCCGCGCCTCCTCACACGCGCATCCCCCCGTTCCCGCCCTCCTCCCCGTTCCCGCCGTCGCGGAAGCGCACCACGGTCGCCGACCGCACGTCCGGCAGCTCCAGCAGCCGCGCGCGCACCGCCTCGCTCACCGGGCTGTCCACCGCGATCGCCGCCAGCGCGTCCCCGCCCTGCGCCAGCCGCGCCTGGTGGTACTCGGCGATGTTCACGCCGGCGTCGCCCAGCAGCGTCCCCACGCGCCCGATCACCCCCGGCACGTCGCGATTCGTCAGGATCACCAGCGCGTGGCGCGGCGTCACGTCCACCGCGAAGCCGCCGATGCGCGTCAGCCGCGGCGGCGCACCGGGCACCGCCGTGCCGGCCAGCGTCACCGCCTGCATGCCGCCGCTCAGCGTCAGCTCCACCGCCGCCTCGTGCCCCAGCTGGGTGGACTCCGCCACGCTCAGCTCCAGCCCGCGCGCCTCCGCCATCGCCCGCGCGTTGATCAGGTTCAGCCGCTCGCTCTC
The DNA here is from genome assembly GCA_035761165.1 of Gemmatimonadaceae bacterium. Classification (GTDB taxonomy): domain Bacteria; phylum Gemmatimonadota; class Gemmatimonadetes; order Gemmatimonadales; family Gemmatimonadaceae; genus CALCHX01. Next base: position 18,989 of record DASTRO010000147.1, read on the forward strand.
CACCACGTCCTCGAGCACCCCCACCGCCGCCGCCGAGAGCAGCACGCTGGCGCCCTCCATCACCGCCGGCCCGCAGCGCAGCGCCAGCCGGTGCGCCGCCGCCACGCCCTGGCCGGCGAGCAGCGCCCGCGCCACCGCCGCCGTGCGGCGCACGAGGACGATCGCCGGCCGCAGCGCCTGCCACCGCTCGCCCCGCAGCGCCGTCACGTTCACCGCGCGCGAGAGGTCGCCGCGCAGCAGGGCGTCGCGCACCGCCACGCAGGCGTCCACCGCCACGTTGCGCTGCGCCTCCACCGTCGATGCGCCGATGTGCGGCGTCAGCACGACGTTCGGCAGCCGGGCGAGCGCGCTCTCGCCGGTCAGCGGCTCGCGGCCGTAGACGTCGAGCACCGCACCGCGCAGCTGCCCCGCCTGCAGCGCCGCCGTCAGCGCCGCCTCGTCCACGATCCCCCCGCGCGCCAGGTTGGCCACCACCGCGCCGGGGCCCAGCCGCCCCAGCTCGCGCCGGCCGATCAGGCCGCGCGTCTCGTCGGTGAGCGGCGTGTGCACCGTCACGATGTCCGCCGCCGCCAGCAGCGCGTCCAGCGTCGCCATGCGGCGCACGCGCAGCGACTGGAAGCGCTCGTCGCCCACGTACGGGTCGAACGCCACCAGCTCCATGCCGAAGGCAGCGGCGCGCACCGCCACCTCGCTGCCGATGCGACCCAGCCCGACGATCCCCAGCGTCCGCCCGCGCAGCTCGGCGCCGAGCAGCTGCGAGCGCTCCCACCGCCCCTCGTGCATCGAGCGGTCCGCCCGCGGGATGTGGCGCAGCAGCGCCAGCAGGCTGCCGAACAGCAGCTCGGCCACCGCCACCGTGTTCCCCGCCGGGGCGTTGATCACCGCCACGCCGAGCGCCGTCGCCACGTCCATCGCGATGTTGTCCACGCCGACACCGGCCCGCCCCACCACCCTGAGCCGGCCCGCGTGGCGGAGCAGCCGCTCCGAGATGCGCGTCGCGCTCCGGCCGACGATCGCATCGTAGTCGCCGATGCGCGGCACCAGCTCGTCCTCCGGCAGCGTCGGCAGGACGTCCACGTCCAGCTCCGGCTCGTTGGCGAGCACGGCCACGCCGTCCTCGTCGATCTCGTCGGTGACGAGGACGCGGTAGCTCATGCGGGCGCGATCTCGACCAGCGCGTAGTCGCGCGCGCCCTTGCGCAGCAGCACGTGGCGGCCGCGGAGCAGGTCCTCCTCGCGCACGAAGCGCTCGCCCATCGAGCGCCGCTCGCCGTTCACGTAGACGCCGCCCTGCTCCACGAGCCGCTTGGCCGCGCCGCGCGAGGCCGCCAGTCCCGTGGCGGTCAGCAGGTCCAGCACGTCGGCCAGCGCCGGCGCGCCGTTGCCGTCCGTCAGGCCGACGGCGGGCGCCAGCCGCGTGAACCGCACCTCGCGGCGCAACAGCGCCAGCGCGGCGGTGGAGAGCTGCCGCGGGTCGCCGCCGCCGAAGAGGAGCGTGGAGACCTCCACCGCGGCGCGCATCTGCTCGGCGCCGTGGACGCGCGCCGTCACGTCGCGCGCCAGGGCGTGCTGCGCCTCGCGCGCCTCGGGGCGCGCCGAGGTGGCGGCATCCAGCGTCTCGATCTCCTCGCGCGGCAGCAGCGTGAACAGCCGCAGCAGCCGCCCGACGTCCCGGTCGTCGGCGTTCACCCAGAACTGGTAGAAGGCGTACGGCGACGTCAGCTCGGCGTCGAGCCACACGTTGCCCCCCTCGCTCTTGCCGAACTTCGTGCCGTCGGCCTTGGTGAGCAGCGGGAAGGTGAGAACGTGCGCCTCGCCCCCCACCGTGCGCCGGATGAGCTCCATGCCGGCCGTCATGTTCCCCCACTGGTCGCTCCCGCCGACCTGCAGCGCCACGCCGTCGCGCCGGTAGAGCTCGAGGAAGTCGTACGCCTGCAGCAGCATGTACGAGAACTCGGTGAACGAGATCCCCGCCTCGAGCCGCGACTTCACGGAGTCCTTGGCGAGCATGTAGTTCACCGTGAAGTGCTTCCCCACGTCACGCATGAAGTCGATGGCGCCGAGGGGGCGGAGCCAGGACAGGTTGTCGCGCATCTCCGCGGCCCGCGGGCCGCCGAAGTCGAGGAAGCGCTCCAGCTGCGTGCGCAGCGCGGCCGTGTTCGCCGCCACCTCGTCCGCCGTGATGAGCGTCCGCTCGCTGGCGCGCCCGCTCGGGTCGCCGATCATCCCCGTGCCGCCCCCGACGAGCGCCACCGGCCGGACGCCGAACTGCTGCAGCCGCATCAGCCCCATCACCGGCAGCAGGCTGCCCACGTGCAGGCTGCTGGCGGTCGGGTCGAAGCCGCAGTAGCCTCGCACGTCGTCGCGCCCGGAAAGGAACGCTGAGAGCCCTTCGGTGTGCTGATAGAGGGCGCCGCGCCAGCTCAGATCGGCCAGCAGGGGGTGCGGGGCTCCGCCCGCGGCGTCCGTGTTGGCCGCGGTGGTGGACGGGGTCGAGGTCGGCTCGGGCATGCGCAGCAAGATAGGGTGCCCCCGAGCCCTTGTCATCGCGCCTCGCGTTGCTGCACCCGATGGTCGAAATTAGCTTCTCGCATGGACATGGCAGACTTCACCGAGCGTTGCGCCGACGCGGCCGCGGGGGCACCCCGCCGTGGCTGAGCGTCCCAAGGCGCGCCCCAACGCCGCCCGACGGAAGCGGCGCGGCCCCTCCTTCCTCAAGCGACACCCCGGCCTCGTCCGCGGCGTGCTCATCGCCGCCACCTTCGGCGTCGCCCTCATGGCCGGCTTCGGCTTCGCCGCCTGGGCGCTCGTCTGCCGGGGCGGAGCCTGCCCGTCCGCCGAGTCGCTGGAGAGCTACCAGCCGCGGCAGACCTCCAAGCTCTACGCCGCCGACGGCCGCTTCCTGGCCGAGCTGGGGCTGGAGCGGCGCACGCTGGTGAAGATCACCGACATCCCGCCCATCGTCCGCGACGCCTTCGTCATCACCGAGGACCGCCGCTTCTACTCGCACCACGGGGTGGACTTCATCGGCCTCGCCGGTGCGGTGAAGGACTGGCTCCTCGGCGACCGCCTGCGCGGCGCCAGCACCATCACCCAGCAGCTGGCCCGCAACATCTTCCCGGAGCGCATCTCGCGGGAGCGCTCGCTCATCCGGAAGATCAAGGAGGCCAAGGTCGCCCGCGCCATCGAGTCGCGCTACTCCAAGGAGAAGATCCTCGAGCTCTACCTCAACCAGATCGCGCTCGGCAACGGCGCCTACGGGGTGGAGACGGCGGCCCAGCGCTACTTCGGCAAGTCCGTCCGCGACCTGAACCTGGCCGAGGCGGCCACGCTCGCCGCGCTGCCCAAGGCGCCGGAGCGCTACAACCCGCGCAAGTACCCCGACCGCGCCATCCAGCGCCGCAACGTCGTCATCGAGCTGATGCGGCAGGAAGGGCTGGTCTCCGACGAGGATGCGAGCCTCGCCAAGGCCTACCCGCTCCAGCTCGCGCGGCGCAGCGAGTCGGGCGACCTCGCCCCCTACTTCGTGGAATGGGTGCGCAAGCAGCTGGACGAGCGCTTCGGGCGCCAGCTCTACGAGCAGGGGCTCAAGGTCTACACCACCCTCGACATGGACGCCCAGCTCGCGGCCGAGCGCGCGCTGGAGTCGCAGCTCAAGGCCATCGAGGGGGGCGCCTACGGGGCGTTCAAGCACACCACCTACGAGCAGTACATCGCGCGCACCGCCACCGGCGATGCCGACGCGCCGAACTCGCCCTACCTGCAGGGGGCCTTCGTCGCCATCGACCCACGCTCCGGCGCCGTGCGCGCCCTCGTCGGCGGCCGCGACTTCGACGACTCCAAGTTCAACCGCGCCACGCAGGCCATCCGGCAGCCCGGCTCCACCTTCAAGCCGATCGTCTACGCCACGGCCATCCACAACGGCTACCCGCCCAGCTACCAGGTGGGCGACACGCCCATCTCCATCCCGCAGGCCGGCGGCCGCGACTGGACCCCCCAGAACTTCGACTTCAAGTTCATGGGGCCGATCCCCCTGCGCCGCGCGCTCTACCTCTCGCGCAACCTGGCGGCCATCAACATGGGTCGTGAGGTGGGCGTGCAGAACGTCATCGACATGGCGCGCCGCTTCGGCATCCACACGCCGATCCCCTCGTATCCGTCCATCTTCATCGGCGCCGCCGGCGTCTATCCGATCGAGATGGTGAACGCCTACGGCGTCTTCGCCACCCTCGGCTACCGCACCGAGCCCTTCGCCATCACCCGTGTCGAGAACGCACGTGGCGACGTGCTCTGGCAGCACCGCGCCACCAGCACCCCGGTCCTCTCCCCCGACGAGGCCTGGCTGATGGTGGACATCATGAAGGATGTCGTACAGCGCGGCACCGCCTACAATGCCGTCTGGAACGCCGGCTTCCACATCCCGGCGGGCGGCAAGACGGGCACGACCAACGACGGCACCGACGTCTGGTTCATCGGCTACACCGCCGACCTCGTGGCCGGCGTCTGGATGGGCTTCGACAAGCCGCAGAAGATCAAGAGCAACGCGCAGGGTGGGCATCTGGCGGCGCCGGCCTGGACCGCCTTCATGAAGGAGATCTACCAGAAGCGGAAGTCCACGCCGCCCGACTGGCCGCGCCCCGAGTCGCTCGTCGGGCGCGAGATCGACGGTCACACGGGGCTGCTCGCCGGCCCGTTCTGCGTCAGCGACGACGTCTACACCGAGTGGTTCATCCCGGGTACGGAGCCGTACCAGGAGTGCGGTTTCAGCGACCCGTACGGGCAGTACCCCGGCCAGTACGGCGCCCCCGGCGACACGGTGGGCGGGGCGGGGCGTCCCGCCGCCCCCGGTACGCCCACGCGACCGCGTCCGGCGCCGCGCGACAGCGTCTTCAACCCATTCAAGCTCCCGCCGCCTCCCGACGGCGCCGGGGCGCGGCGGCCGTGACGGCGGCGCCCACCCCCTGGCGGCCGCGCGATTGCCACGCGCACACCACCTGGTCGGACGGCGAGCTCACCCCCGCCCAGCTGGTGGCGCGCGCGGCGGAGCTCGGCGTCCTGCCGAGCATCACCGACCACGCCTCGTGCGCCGTGGCCGCTGGCCCGCGATCGGTGACCGCACTCGCCCGCTACCTGGACGAGCTGGAGACGCTCCCGGTGGCGCGGGGCGCCGAGTTCTGCTGGCACGACTCGCTCTGGCGCGAGTTGCCGGAGGCGATCGTCCGCCGCTTCACGCACCGCGTCGGCTCGCTCCACGCCGTCTACCTGGACGACGGCACGCTCGTCCACATGTTCCAGCGCCAGCTCCCCCCCGGGCTCGAGCCGCAGGCGTACATGGACGCCCACGTCGCCGGCGTCGAGCGCCTCGCCCGCGAGATGCCGGTGGACGTCTTCGCCCACCCCACGCTCCTTCCGCTCCCCTACCGCCGCCTCCCGCTGGAGGAGCTGTGGACGGAGGCGCGGGAGGAGCGCGCGGTCGAGGCGCTCTACCGGGCGGGGATCGCCTTCGAGGTCTCGGCGCGCTACCGCCCGCACGCGCGCTTCGTGCGACGCGCCGCCGAGCGTGGCGTGCGCCTCTCCCTCGGCTCGGACGGCCATGCCGCCGACCAGGTGGCCGACGTCTTCCCGTCGCTCGCCCTCACCCGGGCCGTCGGGGTGCCCGACGCGGCGCTCTACGACCCCCTGGTGCACGGCTCCAGGACCGCGCGACAGGAGCGGCGGGCCAGCGCCTGACCCGGGGGAGGGGGCGTCCGGCGAGCGTCGCGCGGCGCCGGCCACTCCAGGCGTCCGATGAACGGCGGACCGGCGTTCGGCTGGCCCTTGCGGCGGTCCCGGCGTTATCATCCAACGTCGCGGCCGCGCGTTTGCGTCTGAGGGCGTAGCGGCCGGCTGCGACGGACCGGTGCGACATGGCGGCCCTGCGGGTGCACGGCTGCCCAACTGGTGGATCTGAGCCGGCGACCCTCGCGCCACCGGCCCAGCGAGCGGAGGGGGCGTGACCGCGGGCTGTCTTGCGCTGAACGCGTCGTTCGAGCCGCTGACGATGGTGCCGATGCATCGCGCACTGCGCCTCGTCATCGACGGCAAGGCCGAGATCGTGGAGGCCGATCGCGCCAATCCGGTGCGGTCCGAGCGCCTCACGCTCCCGCGCCCGGCCGTCATCCGGCTCACGCGCTTCATCCACGTCCCGCGCCGCTTCCGAAAGCAGGTGACCAACACCTTCCTCTTCGCGCGCGACCACTACCGCTGTCAGTACTGCGGGCGCGCCGGGCTGGAGCTGCGGCCGCGGGAGTCGCTGACCCGGGACCACGTCATCCCCCTCTCGCGCGGGGGCCTGAACGTCTGGGAGAACGTGGTCACCGCCTGCAGCCCCTGCAACACCAGGAAGGCGAACCATCTCCCCTCGGAGATCGGGATGCACCCCCTGACCCCGCCCAGCGAGCCACATTTCGTGCACCTCAGCTGGGCGGTGCGCCGTCTGACCCCCATCCAGTCCCGCTACATCCGGCTCTTCTACGGCCAGGAGATGGTGGATCAGCTGCGCGCGCTGGAGCAGGGAAGGCGGTAGGAGGAGGGACCAGGAACCAGGCGCCAGGGGTGCGCCGCATGGCGCCCCCGGGGTCGTTCCTGGTCCCTGGTCCCTCGGCAGTTCACGGCGCCACGAACGTCGGCGAGCGCGCCTCCAGCTCCGTGCCCTCGCCGCCGATCAGCCGCACGAACAGGTGTCCCAGCCCGCGCCCGAGCGCCGTCCCCGGGTTACGCTCCCCGCGCACTGCGGGTCGGAACTCCCCGCGCAGCCAGCGCTCCACCTCGTCCAGATCGCTCAGCGACATCGGCACCACCTCGACGCGGGCGTGGTAGTAGTACCGCCGTCCCTTCCGGGGGATGCGGATGGACGGCGCGAATGCCCGCTCCAGCGCGCGCTCCGCCTGTGCCACGTCGCCGTACCGGCCGAGCAGCGTCGCGCGGTCGCCCACCAGGCGCACGATCTCGTAGGTCGACGCCAGCGGGTCGTAGGCCACCACCACGTCCCACTCGGCGCTCCCTTCCAGGTCGTTGAACCAGCCGCCCGTGGACCAGAGCTCGGTCCGGAAGTGCAGCCGCGTCGGGAAGCCGCTGCGCAGCAGGTCGCGGAGCCGCGCGTCCTGCAGCACGCCGATGGCGCGAACCCGCGGCGCGTCGCGCCCCGGCCGGGCCGGCAGCGCGATCTCGAGGCGAGGGGCGCGCTGCGCCGCGGCCGGCCGGGCACCGGCCGCGAGCACGACGACGAGCACGACGACGAGCGCGACGAGCGGAGGGAGCGAGACGAGCGGCCGGCGCACTTAGAAGCGATCGCGCAGTCGGATGTAGAAGTTGGCCGGCTGCCCCGGCTCCGAGACCGCCTTGGCCACGAACACGCCCAGCACGCCCAGGTCCAGCCCGAAGCCCACGTCGGTGCGGAAGCTCGAGAGCGACGGCAGGCTGCCGCGCGATGTCCACAGTGCGGCGTGGTCGGCCAGCACGGCGGGGGGCTCGCCCACCAGCCAGCCGCGGCCCGTGTTGGCGAAGGCCACCCACTCGCTGCGCGGGAAGTTGCCGTCCCGCAGGTCGAGCACGTCGTCGAGGCCCAGCGAGAGGCGCAGGTCGCCCCGATACTCGGCCTGGAACAGCAGCACGCGGTCGCACTCCGCCGGCTGGCCGAGCGGCGGCGCCACGGTGCTGCACTGTCCCACGTCCGCCTCGCCCACCCGCGAGCGGAAGTCGAAGCCCGGCAGCGAGCCGGGGCCGCCCACGCTCAATCGCCGCTGGGCGGGGAGCGGATCGCCGTGCAGCCAGCCGCCGGCCACCGCGCGCAGGTTGAGCTGCGCCCCCGGCGCGATGCGGCTGTAGCGGCGCAGGTCCAGGAAGCCGCGGCCGTAAGCGATCTCCGGGTCGGCCCCGTCACGAACACCCGGCGAGAGAGTGGCCAGCGACCGCGCGCGGCCCCGGCCGTATTCGTAATCGGCCACGATGTACCAGCCCGACCACGGGCGATCGGTGACGTTGCGGGTGTCCACCCGCAGTGTCGCGTTGGCGAGGTGGAACGCCCCCTCGTCCGCGGCCGGGTTGGCGCGCCACAGCTCGCCGTTGCGGAAGAGTGAGAGCGGGTCGCGCTCGCGGCGCGAGCCCCACCGCTCGTCGGCGAAGCGCAGCGTGACGTCGGCGTCGGCCCCGGCGAACAGCCCGGCGTAGATGGCCCCGCCGTGCGCGTTGTAGTAGTCGCGGTAGTCGCGGTGGAGGAAGAAGCTCGCCAGCCCGACCTCGGCGTCGCTCAGCTGCCAGTCCTCCACTGGCCGCACGACGTCGTAGAGCTCCCCGCCGAAGAGCGTGCCGTGCCCCTGGCCCAGGCGGATCTCGGTGCGGAGCTGGTGGCCCAGATTCTCCGAGTCCCAGTGCGCGCCGTCGGCCGTGCGCAGGATTCCCAGCGCGTCGGCCCGCAGCTCGCCCCAGTGATAGCGGCCGCGGAAGCTCGGGCCGGCGAGGATCGGCAACCCCTCCACGCGGTCGTACGTCTTGCCGGTGACGAGCAGCAGGCGCGAGCCCGTGCGGCTGCGGCGGTCGCGCCAGCGCTCCCACCAGTCCTCGAGGGCCTGCTGGGCCTCGGCGCCCTCGGCGCCGGCGGGGATGATCCGGTCGTCCACTTCGCGGTAGGCCAGCCGCGTCGAGTAGACGCGCACGTCGCCCCCCAGCACCGCCTCGTCGCGCCCCTGCAGCGTGCCGCCCACGACGAGCACGTCGCCGTCCACGCGGGCACCGGGGCGCAGCGTGACGTCGGCGTTGATCGCCACCAGGCGGCCGGTGAGGTGACCGGCGACCACCAGTGGACCGTCCACCACCGCCAGATCGCGCTCCACCACCTCGCCGCTGTCCACCGTGTAGGCGCCGAGGCTGCGCAGCGTCTCGTCGGCGTTGTAGACCTCCGCCGCCTCGCGCGCCACGCCGCGCGGCAGGGTGCCCACGGTGGTCACCGAGTCGCTCCGGCCCTGCGCGTGGGTGGGCGGCGCGACGGCCAGCAGCACGGCGGCCGCGATCAGAAGACGACGCATGAGAGCTCCGCGAAGGTGAGATGCGGTGACGCGGGGCAGCGCCCACGCCACGTCCGCTGCCGTCGCGTAAGCGGCAGCGGCACAATGCGATGCGTGTAGCCGGCGGGGGCCGCGTCGGGACTGCTGTCTCCGGCCGCGGTCGTGTCCCGTGTCATCCTGTGACGCCCTCGTACCCGCGCCGTCACCGACGGTGCCCCGGCCCGGGCGTCGTGCGACGGTGTCACTCCTCGCCGTCGCCGTTGATGCCCAGCCGGCGCATGCGTCGGTACAGGTTCGGGCGGTCGGTCTGCAGCCGCCGCGCGGCTTCGGCCACGTTGCCCCCCGCCGTCTGCAGCGCCGTGCGGATCAGCTCCCGCTCGTAGGCGTCCAGCGTCTCCGACAGCGGCCGGTCCAGGGCGAAGCGCGATGGCGCCGCCGTGGCCGCGCCCACCGGCTGGGGCGCCGTCCCGTCCACGGGGAGCACCGCCGCCACCTCCGCCGCGGTCACCTCCTGTCCCGCGTGCAGGATCGCCAGCCGCTCCACGATGTTCGCCAGCTCGCGCACGTTTCCCGGCCAGCGATAGCGCGCCAGCAGCGCGATCGCGTCCTCGCGCCAGCGCGGCTGGGGCTGGCCGGTGCGCCTGCGGTGCAGCGCGGAGAAGTGACGCACCAGCGCCGGCACGTCCTCCGCCCGCTCGCGCAGCGGCGGCAGGGCCAGCGGGATGACGTTGAGGCGGAAGAAGAGATCCTCGCGGAAGGCACCCTCGCTCACCGCCCGCGTGAGATCCTTGTTGGTCGCGGCGATGATGCGCACGTCCACGCGGATCGGCTTGCCGCCGCCCACGCGCTCGATCTCGCGCGCCTCGATCGCGCGCAGCAGCTTCGCCTGCGCTTCCGCCCCCAGGTCGCCGACCTCGTCCAGGAAGAGCGTCCCCGTGTGCGCGAGCTCGAAGCGGCCGATGCGGCGCTCGGTGGCGCCGGTGAAGGCCCCGCGCTCGTGCCCGAACATCTCGCTCTCCACCAGGTCGCGCGGGATGGCGGCGCAGTTCACGCGGATGAACGGGCGGTCGCGCCGCGCGCTCCCCTCGTGGATGGCGGCGGCCACCAGCTCCTTCCCCGTCCCGGATTCCCCGGTCACCAGCACCCGCGCGTCGGTGGCGGCCACGCGCGCGATCAGCTCGCGCACGCGCGCCATCGCCGCGCTGTCCCCCACCATCTCGCCGCTCAACCCCAGGTCGGCGCGCAGCGCGCGCGCCTCGCGCCGCGCCTGCCGCAGCTCGATCGCCGACGACAGCGCCAGCAGTACGCTCTCCGGCGTCAGCGGCTTCTCCAGGAACTGCGCGGCACCCAGCTTCGTGGCCCGCACCGCGTCGGCCAGCTCGGCGCGGCCGCTCATCATCACCACCGGCAGCTCCGGCCGCTGCTCGCGCAGCTGCGCCAGCACCTGCATCCCGTCCAGCTCGCCGGGCATCATCAGGTCCAGCAGCACGACGTCGGGCTCCACGTCCAGCGCCAGCGCCAGCGCCTCCCGGCCGGCCGGCGCCTCGCGCACCTCGTAGCCCTCGCTGCGCAGCAGGGCGCCCACCATGCGGCGGATGTTCGGCTCGTCGTCGGCGATCAGGACCGAGGGCATGCGTCAGCGCGCGTCCGTGCGCCGGGGAGCCGGCACCGAAGCCTCTCCGCTCCGGGCGCCCAGCTGGCGGGCGAGCAGCGCCCCCTCCGGCCCGCTCCCCTCCGTGAGCAGCCGCGTCACGAAGCGCTGGTTCTCGGAGATCCGCTCGATCTCCACCGCCATCGCGTCCACCGCCGTCTGGATCTGGCGGAGCTGCTCGCCCTGCTCGGGCGACGGGGCGGGCGGGCGCGTGGGGCCGCGGTCGATGCGCCGCGCGACGGCGCGCGCGATCGGCGTCCCGATGGCGATCACCGCCAGCATGATGAAGAAGGCCAGCGCCAGCGTCACGGCCTCGTGCGGGATCTGCGGCGTCGGCGGGGGCAGGGGCGGGAACGCCTGCCCCGCCGCGACGCCGGCCGGCAGCCCCTCCAGCGGCACGACGCGGCCGCCCGGGTCCACGCGGAACACCGCCGCGCCCTGGTCGCCGTCGGACTCCGCCCGGCGATGCATCTGCCGCAGGGCCTGCTCGCGCGCCTGTGCGGCGGCCTGCTGCGCCTCGCGGAGCTGCTGCTGCACCTCCTGGTCGATCTGCCGGCGCAGCTCGGCGCTGCTCGGCTGCAGCACCGCGGCCGCGCTCGCGATGGCGATCGACGTCGTTGCCTCGTCAAGCATGCCACTCTCCGGTGAAGGCCAGCGTCTCGCGCGCCGGCAGCCCGATGGTGATGGTCGTGCCGTCCGCCGGCGAGCTGGCCGCCCCCACCACGCCGTCGTGTGCGGTGACGATCTGCCGCACGATCGCCAGCCCGAGCCCCGTCCCCGTGGCCTTGGTCGTCACGTACGGATCCCAGATGCGCGCCAGCTGCTCGGCCGGGATCCCGCTCCCCGTGTCGTGCACGACGATCTCTACCCCCGGCCGCTCCTGTACGATCGCGTTGCGCACGCGCACGGTGATCGCCCCGCCCTCGCGGCAGGCGTCCACCGCGTTCAGGAGGACGTTGCCCAGCGCGCGCACCAGCGCGTCATGATAGCCGAAGACGAGCGCGACCGCGTCCTCCACCTCCACGCGCGCCGGGATCTCGGGCGGCACCGTGGCGCGCGTGACGTAACGGGCCAGCTCCCCCGGGTCGATCTCCGCCGCCGGCCCCTCGAGCAGCCGCCCGAACTGCGCGAAGTTGCGCGCCATGCGTTCCAGCCGCTCCGACTCCACCGCCAGCACCTCCACCGGCTCCGCCAGCTCCGGCGGCGCCTCGCGCTCCAGGCGCGCGACGGCGAAGCGGATCGGCGTGAGCGGGTTCTTCAGCTCGTGCGCCACCTGGCGGGCCGTCTCGCGGAAGGAGCGCAGGCGCTCCGTCTCCAGCGACCGCGCGCGGGCGTGCTCCAGCTCGCGCGCCATGGCGCGCATGCGCCGGCGGAGCACGGCGAACTCCGGCGCACCGCGGCGGGGTGGGTCGTCCGGCAGCGGCCGCCCGCGCGCGATCCGCTCCGTCCAGCCGACCACCTCGTCCAGTGGCCGGCTGAGCTGCCGGCTCAGGTGCCCGGCGACGCGCGACGCCACGAGCATCAGCAGGCCCAGCCCCGCCAGCGCGCTCACCAGCAGCACCGGCAGCGCCCGCGCGGCCAGGTAGCGGAAGCGGGACGCCAGGGTGAGGGAGCGGGTGAGCTCGCGTTCGTGGGCGTCGAAGGCCGCGCGCTGCGCGGGCGTGAGAGGAAGGGTGTGCGCCGCCCGCATCGCCTCCTCCCCCGTCCGCGCCACCCGGTCCCACATCGCGTCGCTGCTCACCAGCGGGAGCAGCCGCGTCACCGTCACGCTCCAGGCGACCGTGAGCATGAGGGCCGGTAGGGTGGCGAAGAAGAGGAGGATGACGAACAGACGTGTGCGAAACCCGAGCTGCCTCACACTGGCTCTCTACGAAGTGGCGAGGGGGAGAGGTTTCGGGGAATGTACGCATGGTGCCGGGCGAGGGGATGGGCACGCTGGCCCCCGCGTTGCAGCGTCGCGCCCCGCGCCCACCCCCGACGGCCCGCCGGCACCCCGCCGGCGCCCCGCCGGCGCCCCGCCCGCCGGTCTCGTCGGACGCTCTCGTCCGACGCCCGCCACCACGTTCCCATGCGTACCCACACCGACTATCTCACGTTCGACACGCGGCAGCGACAGGAGATCATCGACATCACCGACGAGGTCGAGGCCTGCCGGGCCGCCGCCGGCATCGAGGAGGGGATGGTGCTCGTCTCCGCGATGCACATCTCCGCCTCGGTCTTCGTGAACGATCACGAGCCGGGGCTCTGGCAGGACATCCTGCAGTGGCTCGAGGAGCGCATCGCGCCCTGGGACCCGGACCGCTATCGCCACAACCGCGGCACGGGCGAGGACAATGCGGCCGCGCACCTTCGATCGCTGACCATTGGCCACGAGGTCCTCGTCCCCGTCACCGCCGGCCGGCTCGATCTCGGGCCCTGGCAGCGGATCTTCTACGGTGAATGGGACGGCCGGCGACCCAAGCGGGTCGTGATCAAGGCGATGGGAGAGTGATCCTTACGTCCATCCGCTCCGGCGCGTACATTCCCTCGTTCGCCACGACGATTGGAGACTGATGGGTAACTCGTGGACCCTGGCCGAGCTGTTCGGCCGGCGCGCCGCCGAGCATGCCGAGCGCCCCCTGCTCGTGGCCGGCGGCCGGTCGCTCAGCTATGGGCAGGTGGAGTCGCGGGCCGCGGCGCTGGCCGCCGCGCTCGCGGAGCTCGGCGTCGAGAGCGGCGACCGGGTGGCCGTCAACCTGCCGAACTGCCCCGAGTGGGTCATCGCCCTGCTGGCACTCGCCAAGCTGGGCGCCGTCGTCGTTCCGGTGAACCCCCGCCTCAACTACCACGAGCTGAAATACCAGCTGCGGCACGCCGAGGTGTCCGCCGTGGTCACCGTGGAGCGACGGCACGGGGTCGATTACCTCCAGCTGTTCGAGGACATGCTGGCGGAGCTGCCGGACCTGCAGTACCTGGTCACGGTGGGCGAGGAGGATCTCTGGTACGATGACCGGATCTTCCAGTTCGAGGACCTGCTGTCGAGCGGCGAGGGGCGGCCCGTGCCGGAGCCCGAGGCGCTCGACGACGCGTCCGACCTGGCGTTGCTGTACACGTCGGGGACGATGGGGAAGCCGAAGGGGGTGCGCCTCTCGCACCGCGCGCTCGTCGAGACGGCGGTGCGCACGGGCGAGGCGATCGAGATCGAGCCGGGCGATCGCGTCTTCGCGGCGCTCCCCTTCTTCGCCATCTTCGGCGTCGGCGTCGCGCTCAGCGCGCTCGCCGTCGGCGCCACGCTCGTGCTGCAGGAGGAGTTCGACGCGGTGGAGGCGCTCCGCCTCCTCGAGCAGGAGCGCGTCACCATCCTCCACGGCGTCCCGACGATGTTCCACCTGCTCATGCGCGAGCCGGCCTTCGAGCCGTCGCGCTTCCCGCACCTGCGCACCGGCATCGTGGCCGGCAGCCCGGTGTCGGAGGAGCTGGTGCGGCGCGTGCGTCGCTGGTGCGACGTGCAGGTGGCCTACGGGCTCACCGAGACCGGCCCCACCGTGGCCGTCACGCGCTTCACCGACCCCGAGGAGAAGCGCCTCACCACCGTCGGCCGGCCACTGGCCGGCGTCGAGGTGAAGGCCGTCGACTTCTTCACCGGGGCGCTGCACGGGCCCGAGGCGGTCGGCGAGCTCGCCGTCCGCGGCCCCAACGTCATGACGGGCTACGCCCGCATGCCCGGCGAGACCGCCCGGTCGTTCGCGCCGGAAGGCTACTTCCTCACGGGTGATCTCGGCATCATCGACGAGGACGGCTACATCCGCATCGTCGGCCGCACCAAGGAGACGATCCTGCGCGGGGGCTATCAGATCTACCCCCGCGAGGTCGAGGATCAGCTCCGGGCGCATCCGGCGGTCGACGACGTCTGCGTGATCGGCGTGCCGCACGACGTGCTCGGAGAGCTGGTCTGCGCCTGCATCGTGCCCGTGGAGGGCGCGGTCATCACCGGCGACGAGATCAAGCACTTCGCGCGCGACACGATGGCCGATTACAAGATCCCCGATCTCGTCCGCTTCTTCGATGCCTTCCCGATGACCGGGAGCGGGAAGGTGAAGCGGCGGGAGCTCGAGCGCGCCGTCGCCCTCGAGCACACCACCGTGAGCTAGACTCACCGTCCGAGAGTACATGACCGCTCGTCACACGCGCCCCGCGCCCACGCGCGCCCCGGTCGCCCCCCTGCATCGCGGCCCCGGCGCCGTCACTCACGGCGGCGCCCCCGTGCAGCATGCCCCCAACGCCGCCCTCCTCATCGACTTCGACAACGTCACGATGGGGATCCGCTCCGACCTGCAGGCGGAGCTGCGCCACCTCCTCGGCTCCGACATCATCAAGGGCAAGGTGGCCGTCCAGCGCGCCTACGCCGACTGGCGCCGCTATCCGCAGTACATCGTCCCCCTGGCCGAGTCGTCGATCGACATGATCATGGCGCCGGCCTACGGATCGTCGAAGAAGAACGCCACCGACATCCGCCTCGCCGTGGATGCCATGGAGCTCGTCTTCACGCGCCCCGAGATCGGCACCTACATCCTCCTCTCCGGCGACAGCGACTTCGCCAGCCTCGTCACGAAGCTCAAGGAGTACGGCAAGTACGTCATCGGCGTCGGCATCCGCGAGTCGTCGAGCGACCTGCTCGTCATGAACTGCGACGAGTACTACAGCTACAACGCGCTCGCCGGTCTGGTGCGCGCCGGCGAGGAGGAGGCCGTCCCGCGGGATCCGTGGGAGCTGGTGAGCGAGGCCATCGACCGCATGGCGAAGCACGGCGACGTCATGCGCTCGGACCGCCTCAAGCAGGTCATGCAGGACATGGATCCCTCGTTCGACGAGAAGGATCTGGGTTACGCCAAGTTCTCGCGCTTCGCGCTCGATGCGGCCCAGCGCGGGCTGCTCGCCGTGAACCGGCTCGAGAACGGCCAGCTCGAGGTCGCGCCGCCCGGCACGCGCGCGGCGGCAGCCGCCCCGGCCGCCCCGGCCGCCCCCGCCGCGCGTGAGGAGCGCCCCGAGCGGGAGGAGGAGGGTGAGGAGCGCGGCCGCCGCGGCCGCGGGCGTGGACGCCGCCGTGGCCGCGGGCCGCGCGAGGAGCGCGAGGAGCGCGCGCCGCGCGCCGA
>DASTRO010000148.1:0-11495 GCA_035761165.1 Gemmatimonadaceae bacterium
ATGCCATCCAAACACGGTGTCCGTTTCCTCGACGCCATCGACGTGATGCGGCCGCCCCCGGACCGCGGACGTCTCTGGTACGACTTCGAGATCGCCGACGCCTTCTTCCGCGGCCTGCCCGGCATCGCGCTCAAGGTCCGTTGGGTGCGCGAGCACCTGCCGCGCGGTGCGCGCATCAAGATCGGCCGCCACTCTGCCTGGTACGAGTACGACGTCCTTGCCTATCTCGAGGCCGCCCGCGAGGACACGCGGGCTCGGCGCGCCCGCGACGGGCAGTAGCGCCGGAGGGGCACCAGCGTGGCGTATGCGGACCGACGGGGCGGGTCGCTCAAGATCGACGTGGTGACGGCCTCGATTGGCCGGATCAACAAGGCGACCGGCTTCCACCGGCAGTCGCAGGTGACGAAGGTGCTCGCCATCGTCCGCAAGCTCGACGAGGACGCTCAGGTCGACGTCCTACAGGCGCTCAAGGACGGCGAGATCACCTTCCACCAGCTCGTCGACGCGGACCGCACCGGCCGGCTCCGGGGCTCAGAGGTCCTGACCACCCTCCGGCTTCGGGAGCCGCTCCGGGACGCCGTCGAGCGCACCCTCCCGGGGATGGCGCACGGTGCGACCCAGCGGCGCTACGCGACATCGCTGCGCAAGCTCCAACGGGTCGGCCTCCCGATCCCGGGGCGCGATACCCGGCTCACCGACCGGGCGCGCGTTGGGGACCTCGCCCGCGCCGACTGGCGCGCGCTGCGCGCCGACCCGGCCTTCCGGAGCGCGGCCGACTGGAACCACCTCCGCCGGGCGCTCAGCGCCTTCCTGACCGCCTTCCTCGGCGACGTCTATCACCCCTTCCGGCGCGGGGTCGTGAAGCGGATCAAGCTCCGGAAGGAACGGCCGCGCGTGCCCGACCTGTCGGTGGACCTCTTCTGGCGCATCGTCGCGGCCGCGCCCGAGCACGCCCGGCCCTGCTACGTCGTCCTCGCCGCGAGCGGGATGCGCCTCGGCGAGTACCTCTCGCTCTCGGCGGCGAGCCTGCGCCCGGCGCGCTGCGCGATCGACATCCGGGAGAGCAAGACGGAGGCGGGCGCGGACCTGATCTTCGTCGCCCGGCGGCTCTGGGAGTGGGTCGAGCGCGGCGTGCCGTCGCCGCTCGGGGCACGGTGGATGGGCGTCTACTGGCGGCGCGCCTGCCTCGCCGTGGGCGCCGCGACGCTGGTGGGCACGGGGGAGTTCCGCACCGTGCGCGTGGCGAAGCCTGGCCCGGGGCCGTACCGGCGCGGCGAGGCGCCGCGCACGGAGCGGCGCGAGATGACGCGCTACGAGGGGCCACGGCTCCACGACCTGCGGCACCTCTTCAGCCAGCTCGCCGACGACCGGGGTGCGACGACGGAGATGGTCATGGCGGCGCTCCGGCACACCAACCCCCGCCAGACGAGCGACTACAAGCGCCGGCGAGCGAAGGGCGAGGTCGCCGAGCTGGTGGGCGCGGCCCTGCTCGAGCCGCCCCGGGGCGAGCCGGGCCAGGACGAGCCGCGCCGGGACGAGCCGCCCGGGGACGAGGGGTGACCGGGCCCAAAACCTTCGCGGGACTTTTCGCGGGACTCCCCGCGAAATCCGGTCTTTCTTCGGGTGGGCGCGCGTCGGGTGGCGTGGCCAGTTTCCCTCTGTGGGGTCGTCGCCGGGGCGTTCCCGGGTGCTGCCGGGCTGGACTGAAAATCCGCGTGTCGGCGGTTCGATTCCGTCCCTGGCCATTCGCAACGTACGTCGACAACCTGGACGTCGCATCGAACGCCCCGCCCGCGCGGGGCGTTCTGCGTCAGGGGGGTGACGGTCGGGCGGAGCACGACGTGGCGGAAACGCCCGCCGCCGGCGCCGCCTGCCGCCGCGGCGACGTCGACGCCGCTACCGCCCTCCTGCGCGCGTGCCCGGAGCGGGCGGCCTCCATCGGGCTCGGCGCGCTGCGTGGGCCCACCCCACGAGAGGCCGGCGCGCGGCGGTCACGCCGCGCCGCCCCGTCCGTCTGAATTGGCGACCGTCACGCACGCGAGAGATCTCCCATGACGCAACCACTCCGACCTCCGCCACCGAGTGGCCCGTCCCAGCGGGTCCTCGTCACTGGCGCCACCGGCGTCGTCGGCCGGCGCGCCGTGCCGCGCCTCGTCGCCCAGGGGCACCAGGTCACCGCCGTCGGGCGCACGGCCGAGAAGCGCGCGCAGCTGGAGGCGCTCGGCGCGCGCGCCATCGCGCTCGACCTCTTCGACGCCGCGGCGGTGCGCCGCGCGCTCGACGGGCACGACGCCGTGCTCAACCTCGCCACGCACATGCCGCCGTCCACCGTCCGGATGCTGCTCCCCTGGGAGTGGCGCGAGAACGACCGCGTGCGCCGGGAGGGCTCGGCCACGCTGGTCGAGGCGGCGCTCGCCGCCGGCGTGTCGCGATTCGTGCAGGAGTCTTTCGCGCCCGTCTACGAGGACGGCGGTGACGGCTGGATCGACGAGCGCTGGCCCGTGCGTCCCGCCCCCTACAACCGCACGGTGCTCGACGCCGAGCGGGCGGCCGCGCGCTTCACGGCCGCCGGCGGTACCGGCGTCGTGCTGCGCTTCGCCGGCTTCTACGGCCCCGACCCGTTCCTGCGCGACATGCTCGACGTGGTGCGCTGGGGCTGGGCGCCGCTCCCCGGCGCCGCCGACGCGTACTGGTCGTCGGTCTCGCACGACGACGCGGCCAGCGCGGCGGTGGCGGCGCTCGGGCTGCCGGCCGGGACGTACAACGTCTGCGACGACGAGCCGCTCACGCGCCGGGCCTTCGCCGACGTGCTCGCCACCGCCGCGGGGGCGCGGCCGCCGCGGCTGATGCCCTCCTGGCTCACGGCGCTCGGCGGCCGGACGGTGGAGCTGCTGTCGCGCTCGCAGCGGATGTCCAACGCCACGCTGAAGGCGGCGAGCGGGTGGGCGCCGCGCTGGCCGAGCGCGCGCGAGGGGATCCCGGCCGCGGCGCGGGCCCTGCCGGCCTAACGCACCGCGGACCCTCGTCCCGCGCCACCCGAGACGAGGTCGTTCGCCTCGGCGAAGGGGAGCGCGTCCCGCGCGAAGGTGAACGTCCCGTGCTCCCGGATCTCGCGGGCCGCGCGCACGAACGCGCCCAGCGCCGCCCGGCTCAGTGCCCCGCCGACGCTGATGCGCCGCACGCCGAGCGCCGCGAGATCGGCGACGGTGAGCGCGGCGCCGTCCGCGCTCACCAGCCCCATGACGACGTTCACGGGCTTGCTCACCGACGCGCACACCGTCCGGATGTCCTCCGCGCGGGTGAGCCCCGGCGCGTAGAGCGCGTCGGCGCCCGCCGCCTCGAAGGCCTGCAGCCGCCGGATGGTGTCGTCCAGGTCCGGGCGACCGTGCAGGAAGTTCTCGGCGCGGGCCACGAGCACGAACGGGGCGGGGAGCGCCCGCGCCGTCTCCGCCGCCGCCGCCACGCGCTCCACCGCGTGCGCGACGTCGTAGATGGGGCGGCGGGGATCGCCGGTGGCGTCCTCGATCGAGCCGCCCACCAGCCCGGCGACCTCGCCGGCCAGCCGGATCGTCTCCGCCGCCGCCTCCGGCGCGTCGCCGAAGCCGTTCTCGAGGTCGGCGGCCACGGGCAGGTCGGTGGCGTCGACGATGGTGCGGGCGTTGGCGAGCGTCTCCTCGCGCGTCACCGCGCCGGTGCCGTCGCGCTTGCCGAGGGTGAAGGCGAGCCCCGCGCTCGTCGTGGTGAGCGCCTCGAAGCCGAGGGCGGTGAGGATGCGGGCGGTGCCGGCGTCCCACGGGTTGGGGATGACGAAGGCGCCCGGGCGCGCGTGCAGCGCCTGGAAGCGCGCGCCCTTCTCGGCCTGGGTGAGGGCCATGGTGGTCGTGGCGGATCGGCGGTGAAGGTCGTGGCCGGCGCGCGTGCGCCGGCCGGCGGCGTCGTGCGGCGCTGCCCTGGTGAGAAGCTCGCCGCCGCACGTGCTGCTGTCACCCCGCCGTGGCCCGCGGCGTCACCGCCTCCCACCTCCGGTCCGCGGGGCGCATGCCGCGCCGTGCGTCGTGCGCCTCAGGTCGCGGAGTCCCCCACCGGCCGCTCGCCGGGCGCGCAGGTGGGATCCACCATCGCACCGAGATCGAAGTACGCCCACCAGCGCGGCCGCGCCTCCGCGCCGGCGCTCGCGGCGTTTCGTACGACGAAGTAGCGCCCCTCGTCGGCCAGGCAGCTCCGCGCCTCCTCCGCCACGCCGTCCCCGTCCAGGTCGGCGCGCGCCACCCCGTCCGCCGCGCGCTGCCAGCGCGTGGTGTCGGCCACCAGGAGCGCCGCGGTGAGCGCGCCGTCCGGCTGCGCTGCCGCCGCCCCGACGATCTCGAGGTCGTACGCGCGGTCACTGTCGCCCAGCACCACCGCGCCGAACGCCGTGCGGCACGGCGTGCTTCGCGCGGCGCGCACACGGGCCGCGTACGACGGCGGGGTGACGCCGGGCTGCGGCAGGACGAGCGTCACGCGTGCACCCGGCGCGAGCGCGTCGTGCGCCAGGGTGCCGCACCAGCGGTCCGCCGAATCGGGGATGGCGAGGCCGAGCGGCGGCAGCGCGCCCGGGGCCACGGCGGCGGGTGATGGCGCGGGGACGGACGCCGGCGGAGCGGTGGGCCGCGCTGCCTCGCGCTCCACGGCGCCGGCGGCGACACCGGAGCTCTCGCGCGAGGTGCACGCGATCGCAGCGGCCAACGCGGCGTACGCGGCCGCCGTCGTGATCCTCGCGCCCAGCTGGATTCTCACTCGCATCCGCTCTCCGGTCTCGGGGGCCCCTGGCCGCGCGGCCACGCGCCGCGGCGGCGTACTGCGCGGACGAGAGACGGCGCCGCACCGTCACCGGCCCATCTCCCCGGCCTCGCGGAATCGGCCGATCGTACGCATCCTCCACCGGCCGCGCCGTCCGTGCGCCGCGGCCCGCCTCCGCCCGCGCGGCCGGCGACCACCCCGAACCGACGTACGTCTCCATGATCCACCCCGCTCCCGTCGTGCTCGAGGGCCATGGCGTGCGCCTCGAGCCGCTCACCCCGGCGCACGCCGACGACCTGGCCGCGGCGGTCGCCGACGGCCGGCTGTGGGAGCTCTGGTTCACCGCCGTGCCCACGCCCGACACGGCGGCCCGCTACGTGGCCGACGCGCTGACGGGGCAGGCGGCCGGCCACATGCTGCCGTGGGCCGTCCGCGAGCTGGGCTCGGGGGTGGTGGTGGGGAGCACGCGCTACCACGACATCGTCGCGCCCATCGACCGCGTGGAGATCGGCTACACCTGGTACGCGGCCCGCTGGCAGCGGAGCCACGTGAACACGGCGTGCAAGCTGCTGCTCCTGACGCACGCCTTCGAGACGCTGGGGTGCGCGGTGGTGGGGCTGCGCACGGACAACTTCAACTTCGCCTCGCAGCGCGCTATCGAGGCGCTGGGCGCGAAGCAGGACGGCGTCCTCCGCCACCACCTGGCGCGGCGCGACGGCACGGTGCGCGACAGCGTGATGTACAGCATCCTCGCCGCCGAGTGGCCAGACGTGCGGCGGCACCTCGCGCTGCGGCTGGCGCGCGGCGGCCGTGGCGCGGCGACGTCGACGGAACGCGGAGCGGGCCATGGCTGAGCTGCCACCGCGCGCGGGCGCCGAGGGGGCGGGCGTGCCGAACGCGGGCGCCCCGAACGCGGGCGCTGCGGGCACCGACGTCTGGTCGCGCGTCGACGCGTTCTGTCGCCGCTTCGGCCTCCGGCTCCCGGTGCTCGAGGCGCCGATGGCGGGCGCCTGCCCGCCCGAGCGCGCGGCGGCCGTCGCGCGTGCCGGTGGCATGGGGGCGCTCGGCGCACTGCTCTCGCCGCCGGACGCCATCGCCCAGTGGGTGGACACCTTCCGCGCGCTCGGCGGAGGTCCGCTGCAGATCAACCTCTGGATCCCCGACCCGCCGCCCACGCGCGACCGCGAGGCGGAGGCGCGCGTGGCGCGCTTCCTGGAGCGCTGGGGCCCGCCCGTGCCGCCCGACGCCGGCGACGTGCGCCCGCCCGACTTCGCGGCGCAGTGCGAGGCGATCCTGGCCGCGCGACCCACCGCCGTCTCGTCGATCATGGGCCTGTACCCGCCGGCGTTCGTGGAGCGGCTGAAGGCGCACGGCATCGCCTGGCTGGCGACGGCGACCACCGTGGCCGAGGCGCGCGCGGCGGCGGCGGCGGGGGCGGACGCGATCGTCGTGCAGGGGATGGAGGCGGGCGGGCACCGCGGCAGCTTCGACGCCGGCGCGGCGGACCGCGCGCTCGTCGGGCTCTTCGCGCTCCTCCCCCGCGTCGTGGACCGCGTCGCCGTGCCGGTGGTCGCGGCCGGCGGCATCGGCGACGGGCGCACGGTGGCGGCGGCCCTCACCCTCGGGGCGAGCGCGGTGGCGGTGGGCACGGCGCTGCTGCGCGCGCCGGAGACGCGGCTCCCGCCGGCGTGGGACGCGGCGCTCGCGGAGCTGGACCCCGAGGGGACGATGCTGACGCGCGCCTTCTCGGGACGCCTGGGACGCGCCGTGGCCACCGACTACGTGCGCGCGGCGGCCGCGCCGGACGCCCCGCCGCCGGCGCCGTACCCGGTGCAGCGCGGCCTCACCGCCGCCATGCGCGCCGACGCCGTGCGTGGCGGCGACGGGCACGGGATGCAGGCGTGGGCCGGGCAGGGCGCCGCGCTCGCCCGCCCCGAGCCGGCCGCGGAGGTCGTGGCGCGTATCTGGCGCGATGCGCGCGCGCTGCTGCCGCCGACGCCCGCCGGTCGCACCCCCGATCTCTGACCATCAGCGCCGGACACGCCACATGGAATTCCAGCTACCGCACGCGCTCGCCGTGCTCGAGCGCACCCCGGCCGCCTTCCGCGCCCTGCTCGACGGCCTCCCCGACGCCTGGACGACGCCGAACGAGGGGGGCGAGACCTTCAGCGCCATCGACAACGTCGGCCACCTGATCCACGGCGAGCGCACCGACTGGATTCCGCGCGCCCGCATCATCCTGGACCAGGGACCCGACCGCCGCTTCGCCCCGGTGGACCGCTTCGCCTTCCGTCACGAGAGCGCGGGGACGACGCTCCCCGAGCTGCTCGACGAGTTCGCGCGGCTGCGCGCGGAGAACCTGGCCACGCTCCGCGGCTGGCAGCTGGGGGAGCGCGAGCTGGCGCTCGAGGGGGAGCATCCGGCGCTCGGCCGCGTCACGCTGCGGCAGCTGCTGGCCACCTGGGTGGCGCACGACCTGGGGCACCTGGCGCAGACGTCGCGCGTGCTGGCCAAGCAGTACCGCGAGGCGGTGGGGCCCTGGCGCGCCTACCTGCCGGTGCTCGACCGGTAGCGGCGCGGCCGGGCGCCACACGCCGTCACGGCGCGCTGCCGCGCCCCGTCACGCCGCGCACCCCACCGTCGGCCGCTGGTAGTCGCAGCCGCCCTGGTGGCCGGCGCAGCAGCTGGGCCCCGTGCGCCCGGCGCGCGCGCAGCGCCAGCAGGGGGCCAGGGCGTCGGCCACCTCGGGGAGGCCGAGGACGCGCGACGCCACCGCTCCGCCGCCGGGCACCAGCGAGCGCAGCGCGGCGCGGCCGTCGCCGTCGAACGACAGCTCGGCCAGGCTCGTGAAGCCCGCCTTGCGGATCCCCGAGCCGGAGGCGTGGTTCTCCGGCGCGTAGGCGATCCAGAAGCGCGCCGCCTCGCGCCGCTCGGCGCGCACGATGGCCTCGAGCAGGCGCGGGTAGATGCCGAGCCCGCGGTGCGAGGCGAGCGTCACGAAGTTCCACAGGTAGCGCTCCCCGGCGGGGATGGCGAAGGTGGAGCGCAGCTCGCCGATCTCGGCCGTGCGGGTGGCCACCCAGCCCCAGGCGGCGGGCTCGCCCAGGTAGCGGGCGACGTAGGCGCGGTGGCCGTCGGCGAGGCGGCGGCGCATCTCCTCCTCCGTGCGGCCCTGCAGCGCGGCCATCGTCGCCGGGTCGGTCTCGCGGGCGACGGTGAGGCCGTCGAGGGGCGGGAGCGCGGGCGTCGGGTCGTCACGGTGGCGGGCGGCGAAGGGCATGGCGGGAGCCTCGGCGAGGGGTGACGGAGCGGCTCGAGGAACGTGCCGCGTGCGTGGCTCCATGCTACGGGTCACCGCGTCGCCGGGCTTGAACGAAGGGGCCGAGTGCCGGCACGCCGCGCGTGCGCCGCACCGGTGGGCCGGACCGTGCCGTCGCGCTCACCGATGCCGGGATCCCGAGCGGACTCGCGCAGCGGAGCGATCGGGGACGGGCGTCGAGGATGGACGTGCCCGTCGCTCGCGTAGCGGAGGATGCGCGCGTCGCAGGTGACGAGGCGCGCACCGGTGACGCGGGCGCTCGCCATGAGGATGCGGTCCACCGGGTCGGCGTGCGGGGAGGCGGGGAGCCGCGTGCTGTCGATGGCGATCTCCGGCCCCAGGGGAAGGAGGCGGGCGCCGGACCTGTGCAGCATGGTGGGGATCCACTCGCCGATGGGGAGGCCGAGGGCGATCCGACCCCGTGCCTCCAGCATCGCCGCCTCCCACACCGTCATCGCGGACACGAGGAGCCGCCCCGCGTTGCCGGCCGCCTCGACCTCGGCGAGCGCCGCGGCGGAGATGCGGTCGTGTGCCCCCTCGACCGCCCAGATCCAGACGTGCGGGTCGAGCAGGAGGTCGGGGGGCTCCGGAGCGTCAGGCCTTCGCCTCCCACTCCACGTCGAGCGGCTCGATGATATCGCCGAGGATCGTCACGGTGCCGGCCATGCGCCCGATGATGCTTCGCTTCTCGGCCGGCTCGACGGGCGTGAGCCGCGCGATGGGCTTTCCGTAGCGCGTGATCACGATCTCCTCGCGCGACCGGCTGACGCGGTCCAGATATGCGTGCCAGGCGTTCTTCACCTCGCTCGCGGGAACCTCGGTGGTCGTGGCGCGAGCCGTGGCTGCCTTCCCTTTCGGACGCCGGGCCATGGAGAGCTCCAGATGTGGGACAGGAAACCTGGCCCACACGCTCCACGCGTGGAACGACGACGCTGCGTCCCGACCATGCGCTCTCCGCGGAGGAGGTGGACGGCGGGACGCTTGCCGGCGCCGCGAACTCGCTCGACCGTGGTGCGCGAGAGCTTCCCGCACGTACCGTCGTCCCGCCATCGAGCCGATGGGGAGGATGACGGCCGCGGCACCGGCGCGACGGATGCGCCGCGGAGCTCGCGGACTGGATGATCCGGCGCCCTCACCCCGCACCCGACCCGCCCCATGCGTCGTCCCCTCGCCGTCCTCGCCCTCGCCGCGGCGCTCGCCACCCCCCTCGCCGCGCAGCCCGCAGCGCCGCCGGCCCCGACGCCCACGCGCCCCTTCGGCACGCTGCGCGAGCAGGCCGCGCTGCAGCAGCGCTGGCTCGAGGAGCGCATGGAGACCGTGCTGCCCGCGCTCATGCGCCGCCACGGCGTGGACGCGTGGGTGGTGCCGATGCGCGAGTACAACGAGGATCCCGTCTTCACCTCGCTCGTCTCCCCCACCACCTTCGCCGCGCGCCGGCGCACCATCTACGTCTTCCTCGACCCGTGCGGCCCGGGCGGCGCGCCGCCCTGCGACGCGCCCGTCGAGCGCATCGCCCTCGGCGGCACGTCGCAGGGCGGCGTCTACCGCGCGATACGCTCGACGAAGCCCGCCGCCGGGCCGGCCGGCGCGCGTGGCGAGGCGCAGGCGGAGCTGTGGGGCGACGAGCAGTGGCAGGCGCTGCGCGCGCTGCTCGTCGAGCGGGCGCCGCAGCGCATCGCCATCGACATCTCGCGCGTCACCGCCTTCAGCGACGGGCTCTCGGCCGGTGAGCTGGAGGGGATGCGCGAGGGGCTCGGCCCCGAGCTGGCGGCGCGCCTGCAGCCGGCCGGCGACCTGCCGCTCGAGCTCATCGCCACGCGGCTGCCGGCGGAGGCGGAGACGTGGCGCGCCATGCAGGCGCTGGCCTGGGCGATCATCGACACCGCCTTCTCCAACGTCGTCATCACCCCGGGCGCGACGCGCACCGAGGACGTCGTGTGGTGGATGCGCCAGCGCGTGAACGACCTCGGGCTGGGCAGCTGGTTCCAGCCCAGCGTGGAGGTGCAGCGGCGCGGCGCGACCGAGGCGGAGCTCGGCGAGAACCCCGTCATCCAGCCGGGCGACGTGCTGCACTGCGACTTCGGCCTCACGGCGCTGCGGCTCAACACCGACACGCAGCACATGGGCTACGTGCTGCGCCCCGGCGAGACAGAGGTGCCGGCGGGGCTGCGCGCCGCGCTCGCCGCGTCCAACCGGCTGCAGGACATCGTGCTGGCGGAGCTGCGGCCGGGACGCACCGGGAACGAGATCCTCGCCGCCGCGCGGGCGCGGATGCGCGCCGCCGGGATCGACGGGACGATCTACTCGCACCCCATCGGGCTGCACGGGCACGGCGCGGGGCCGCTCATCGGCCTCTGGGACTACCAGGAGGGCGTGCCCGGGCGCGGCGACCACCGCGTGCTGCCCGGCACCTGGTTCTCCATCGAGCTGCAGGCCACCTCGCCCGTGCCCGAGTGGGGCGGCCAGCGCGTGCGCTCGGCGCAGGAGGAGGACGCGATCGTGGGGTCGGATGGGGTGGCCCGGTGGGCGCTGCGCCGCCAGACGACGTTCCATCTCGTGCGCCCGCGCTGAGGCTCGGTGGCGCGCCCGCGGCGGCGCGCCCGCGGGTGGCGCGCTGGCGGCCCCGCGCTCGTGGCGCGTCCACGGTGCTGGTGGTAGGCTCGCGCGGGTGCCGCTGTCACGAAACGTGACAGCGGTGGAACGCTTCGCTACACGCCCGCGGCGCGCCACGGATCGGCCCGAGCTTGCAAAGTCATTCGTTGCAACAGAATATGTGGGCCGGTCGGAATGAGCCTCGGTGGTGTGCCGCCTGCCCTGGGGAGCGGCAGGTCGGAACACCCCAACCCTTCTCTCCCGAGGCTCCCGATGCCCACGCTCCGCACGCTCACCACGCTGTCCGCCCTCCTCCTCGGCCTTGCCGCCTGCAGCAACGACTCCCCCACCGCGCCGTCGCTCCCCTCCGGTGCGGACCTCACCCTCTCCCGCGGCCGCGGCGCCGACGACCCGGCCGGCGACGACCGGGGCAACCACGCCGAGCCGGGCGACGACCGTGGCAATCACGTGGAGCCGGGGGATGATCGCGGCAACCACGTGGAGCCCGGTGACGACCGTGGGAACCACGTCGAGCCGGGTGACGATCGCGGGAACCACGCGGAGCCCGGCGACGACCGGGGCGGCCGCGAGTCCGAGGTGGGCGACGACCGGGGCGGCCGTCGTCACGAGGCCGGCGACGATCGCGGTCGTCGCGGCCGCGGGAACGAGGCCGGCGACGATCGTGGTGGCCGGCGCGGCCGCGGGCGCGACGACGCCCCCGGCCATCCCTGATCTCCCCGTGCGGCGGCGACCTGTCGCGGCACTGAGCTGAGCCCGCGCGGGCGGGCATGATGGCGACGTCGCC
>DASTRO010000149.1:0-7249 GCA_035761165.1 Gemmatimonadaceae bacterium
CCGTCAGGTAGCGCGCGACGATGCGCCCCAGGCGGCCGTACCCCACCACGCCCACCGTCCGCCCGTACAGCTCGTGCCCGCGGAAGCGGTCCCGCTCCCACCCGCCGGCGGCGGCGTGGGCGGCCGCCGCCGGCAGCCGCCGCAGGAGCGCCAGGATCAGCGCGATGGTGTGCTCGGCCGTCGCGCGCACGTCGCGGAGGAACGCCACCTCGCCACGCAGCGAGAGCACGTCCACGTCGCGCGCGCGCGCCGCCGCGAGGTCCACGTGGTTGAGCCCCGTGGTGGGGGTGACGAGCATCCGCAGCCGGGGCGCGGCGTGCAGCACCTCCGCGTCGATCCGGTGCCGCAGCCGGACCCAGAGGACGTCCGCGTCGCCGGCGGCGCGCAGCAGGTCGTCGCGGTCCAGGTCGGCCAGCGTCAGCTCGCCGGCGTCGCGCAGGAGCGCCGCCGCGCGTGGCGAGAAGCCCGCGGACTCCGCCACCAGGACGTGGGGCCGGCTCACGGCCGCCCTCCCCGCCCCTCGCGATGCCCGGCCCACCGCCGGAGCGGGGGCGACGCGGCCCTCACGCCGCGCGCGCCGCTCACCCGCCCTCCGCCCGCCCCGCCTCGTGCGCCGTCCGCGCATGCGCCGCCCGCGCGTGCGCCAGCAGGCACTCGGCAAAGACGAGGTCGATCGGCGTGTCGATGTTGCACGCCCGCTCCTCCGGCACCAGCCAGGCACGGCAGTCGTTCCCCTTGAACGATCCCTGCTCGAGGAGCACCGGCGTGCGCGTGAGATAGATGGAGCCCTCGCGCAGGTAGAGGCGCGGGAGGTCCTGCCGCCGCTGCCCTTCGGTGGCCTCGGCGAAGGGCGGATCGACGACGCGCCCCCCGTCGGTGACGTACTTCATGCGGGCCGGGTGCTTGTCGCCGACGGCGACGAAGGAGATGACCGAGTCCGCGCCCGTGCGCTCGAGGAGCTCGATGGCACCGTCGATGTCCTCCGGCCGGCGCAGCGGCGTGCTCGGCGCCAGCAGGCACACCGCGTCGAAGCGGTCGCCGCGCTCGGCCAGCCAGCCGAGGGCGTGCTGGACGACGGGGAGCATCGGCGTCTCGTCGCGCGCCAGCTCGGCGGGGCGGCGGAAGGGCACCTCCACGCCGCAGCGCCGGCCGACCTCGGCGATCTCCTCGTCCTCGGTGGTGAGGATCACGCGCGCCAGCCGTGTGGCGGCGAGCGCCGCCTCCGCCGTGTACTGGAGGAGCGGCCTGCCGCAGACCTCGCGGATGTTCTTGCGCGGCACGCCCTTGGAGCCGCCGCGCGCCGGGATGAGCCCGAGGACACGCATCAGTAGGCCAGCCGCTTCTCGATCTGCAGGGGCGCGTCGGCCAGCAGGCCGGCGATGCGTCGCCCGGCCTGTCCGTCGCCGTACAGGCAGCTGCGCGGGTAGCGCCCGTTGCCCAGGTGCCGGTCGATGCCGGCCACGATGGCGCGCCGCTCGTAGTCCACGTCCAGCACGTTCGTGCCGCGGTCGCGCCCCGCCTGCCGCGACCCGATATTGACGACGGGGACGCCGAGGAAGGAGCACTCGCGGATGCCGACGCTGGAGTTCCCCACCAGGCAGCGCGCGTTGTAGAGCAGCCGCAGGAAGTCGGCGGGCGCCATGTTCTTGAAGAAGTGGATGTTGGTGGGCCGCTCGCGCTCGCGGAAGGCGCGGATGCCGCCGGAGGTGCCGTCGGAGCCGGCGTCCACGTTGGGCCAGAACCAGAGCGTCGGCATCCCGATCTCGCGCACCGCGTGCAGCGTCTCCTCCACGTGCACGCGGGCCAGCTCGTATTCCGTGGTCACCGGATGCTGCATCACCACCAGGTAGCCGCCCGCGAGGTCCACCGGCGTGCCGACGCCGCCGTAGCGCTCGAACGGGTCGAAATCGAGCGCCGGCGCGGTGAGCACCTGCGCCGCCAGGTCCACCGACGGGCAGCCGGTGACGTGCACGACGTCCGGCTCCTCGCCCATGCGGATCACGCGCTGCGCGGCCATGCTGGTGGAGACGAGGTGCAGGTCCGCCAGCTTGGTCACCGCGTGGCGCACCTTCTCGTCGATGGAGCCGGTGACCTCGCCGCCCTGCACGTGCGCCACGGGGATGTTCATGTACGCCGCGGCCACGGCGGTGGCGAGCGTCTCGTACCGGTCGGCGATGGTGACGATGACGTCGGGGCGCAGGTTGTCGAACACGGTGGCCAGCTCGAGCAGCCCGATCCCCGTCGTCTTGGCCATCGAGGTGAGGTTGGAGCCCTCGAGCACCATGTAGACGCGGGCCGCGATCTCGAAGCCGTCGTCCTCGATGTAGCGCACGGCGGTGCCGTAGCGGTCGAGCAGCGCGGACGCGGCCACCACCACCTGCAGCTCCAGGTCAGGGTGGGCGCGGATGGCCTCGAGCGCCGTCTTGATGCGGCTGTAGCTGGGCCGGGCGGTGATGACCACGGCCACCTTGCGAGGCGTCATGTCGTCGTCCGCTCCAGATCGGTGTCGGCCAGCAGCTGGTCGGCGCGCACGCTGCGCGCGAGGCGGGCGCCCACCAGCTCGGGAAGTCGGTCGGCCGGGATGCCGGTCCCGGGCTTCTTGGCCGCCAGGTGCTCGGCGCGCAGCACGGTGCCGGCGGCGAGGTCGGTGCGCGCCACCACGCTCTTCGTGAAGAGGGCACGCAACGGGGCCGTCTCGGCTGCGGCGGCATCCTTGTCCACCGGGTGCGCGCGCATCGCGCCGATGAAGCGGACGCCCTCCACGAGCTGCCGCAGCTCGGCGGTGGTGACCGAGGCCACGACGTCGGGACCGAACATCTCGCGGCTCAGCGTCACGTGCACCTCCAGCACCTCGGCCCCCAGCGTCGCGGCGGCGAGGCCGGGGTAGATGGTGCCCGAGTGGTCGGAGAGCCCCACCGCGCAGCCGTAGCGCTCACGGAAGGTGGCCAGCAGGTTGAGCCCGATCCGCTCCGGCGGCGAGGGGTAGGCCGACGTGCACTGCAGCACGGCCAGCGGCAGCCCGTGCGAGCGCACGCGCGCCACGGCGGCGTCGATCTCGGCCAGCGCGCTCATG
This sequence comes from Gemmatimonadaceae bacterium, assembly GCA_035761165.1. GTDB lineage: Bacteria > Gemmatimonadota > Gemmatimonadetes > Gemmatimonadales > Gemmatimonadaceae > CALCHX01. The sequence goes on from DASTRO010000149.1 coordinate 3,074, forward strand.
CCGGTGGAGAGGAGGATCGGCAGGCCGGTGGCGGCCATGCGCTCGAGCATCGCCGCGTTGGCCACCTCGCCCGAGGCCACCTTCCACGCCGCCACGCCGACGCGCGCGAGCAGCTCCACGGCCTCGAGCGAGAAGGGGGAGCTGAGGAAGCGCAGCCCGCGGTCGTCGGCGTGGCGGCGGAGCCCCTGCCACTGCTCGGCGGTGAACTCCATGCGGCGCCAGTAGTCGTAGCGGCTGGCGTCCTGGCGGCTGAAGGGGACGCGCCACGGCTCGCCCGGCGTGCTCTCGGCGGCGGCGATGTGCGTCTGGAACTTCACCGCGTCGGCGCCCGCATCGGCGATGGCATCGATGAAGGCGTGCGCCAGGCCCAGGCTGCCGTCGTGCGCCTGCGCCACCTCGCCGATGACGAAGCAGCGCCGCGCGCCCGGCGCGGCGCCGTCGAAGAACCACGGCGCGAGCTCGGCCCCGCCGCTCATGCGACGCTCCCCAGACCCGCGTCGGCGCGCGGATGGCGCAGGATGACCACCTGGCCGCGGGCGATGACGTGCCGCACCGCGTGCGGGAGCACGCGCTCCGCGCGATAGGCGAAGCGGCGGAAGGCGCGGTCCAGCTCCCCTTTCGGCAGGAAGCGGTGCAGCCGGTCGATGCCGCCGCGCGTGACCGTCTCGACGTGGTCGAAATAGCGGAGCCCCGCCTCGCGGTAGTGCCGCGAGCTGTTGTCGCGCTCCGGGTGCGGATCGGCGGCCTTGTAGGCGGCCCACGCACTCGCGTGGAGGCGCGACGGGCGTCCCGGCACCGGCACCAGCCAGCGCAGCGCGTCGAGCAGGCGGCTGTTGACCGCCGGCTCCATGAACCGTGCTTCCCCGGTGGGACGCAGCACGCGCGCCGTCTCGCGCAGGTACGCGTCCTCCACCTCGTGCGTGAGATGGTGCAGGAACGCCTTGCCGACGACGAAGTCGAAGGCGCCCGCGGGGAGCCCCATCGTCACGAAGTCGCCGGCGACGGCGTCGATGCGCGACGCGAGGCCGAGCTGCGCGGCGGCGGTGCGGACGAGGCGCGGCGTCTCCTCCGAGATGTCGGTGGCGAGCACGTGAGCCCCCAGCGCCGCCATCACCAGGGCGTTGAGCCCCGTGCCGGCCCCCAGCTCCAGCACGCGCGCGCCGCGCAGCCGCGCGCGGAAGTCGCCGTGATAGAGCAGCACCCACGACGCGTCGGTGACGGTCGCGTCGTCGAGAAACCGGTCGACGTGGCGCACCTTCTCGACCATCGCCGCGACGTCCACGCCGCCGTAGCTGCTGTCGTAGTGTCGCTTGTTGGTGTCGAGGTTGGCTACCGTCTGCACGAGCTCCTCCGCTCTGCGCTCGCCCCGTGGTGGGCCGCCCCCGGGCCCGTCATCCCGCCCCGCTCCGCTGCGCCGTCCACCGCTCGCGCAGCATGCGCGGCCCCGGCAGCCCCAGCACCAGACGCAGGCCACGCAGCGTCTGCTTGGTGCGCCGCCACGAGGGGCGCAGCGCCAGCGCGTGCGCGGCCAGCCGCAGCATCCCCCAGGGGTCGCCGCGCGCCTGCGCCGCCGCGGCCGCGCGGTCGTAGCCGGAGGCGAGCACCGCCCGCCCCTCCCCCGCCGCGTCGAAGAGCGCGCGGTGCTTCTCGTAGATGTAGCGTCGCACCACGTGCTCGCGCGTGCGGCACGCGACGTTCATCGACTGCGCCGCCGTCCGGTAGCGATACAGCGGCTCGGCCACGTGCACGGCGCGGCAGCCACGGCTGAAGGCGCGGACGTAGAACTCCCAGTCCTCGCGCCCGATGCGCAGCACGTCGCTCTCGTCGTAGCCGCCGAGGCGCTCCCAGAGGGTGCGCCGCATGAGCGCGTTGGGCGGCACCGGCTGCGCCCGCAGGATCTCGCCCGCCGCCGGCACGTGGCAGTGCCGCGTCCCCGTCTCCGCGCCGAAGAGCGCCAGGTCGCAGCAGGCCAGCTCCAGCGCCGGGTCGGCGAGCAGCGGGGGGAGCAATCGCTCGAGGTAGTGCGGGTCGAGCACGTCGTCCGCATCCACGCAGAGGACGAAGGGCGTCGCGCTGGCGCGGATGCCGGCATTGCGCGCCGCGCTCAGCCCGCCGTTGCGCGGCTGGCACAGGAGCCGGACGCGTGGATCGTCGAGCGCTTCCACCGCGGCACGGATGACGGCGCCGTCCGGCGACGCGTCGTCCACCACGACGGCCGTCCACACCGGCAGCGTCTGCGCGCGCACGCTGTGCAGGCACTCGGCCAGCAGGTGCCCCTGCCGGAAGCAGGGGATCACGACGGTGACCTGCGGCTCGCCACGCGACGTCATCGGCACCGTCGCCTCACCCGAGCAGCCGCATGGCGAGCCGCTCGCGGTACTTGGCGAGGCGGCCGGAGACGGCCAGCCGGCGCAGCACCTGCTTGTGCACGAGCGTCAGCGGATTGGCCGAGTAGCGCCGCGCCAGCTCGTCGAGCACCGGGTTCGCGGCCACCACGTCACGATGGGCGTAGAGATAGGTGTTGCAGCGGTACCACCAGGCGACGCGCTCGTCCTCCCAGATGAGTGGCCGCACCGGGTCGAGCACGACGTAGTCGTGCTGTGCGAAGAGCGACCGCCAGTACGACGGCCACTGCTCGTTCACGTGGTGCGTGCCGCCCTGCCCCGGAAAGGCGGCCGAGAAGAGCACTGCCGGGGCGAGGCTCACCAGCCCCCGCACGAGCCCCGCCGCGGCGCGCTCCGGCAGGTGCTCGCCCACCTCGAGCGACAGCGCGAGGTCGTAGCGCCCGGCGTGCTCCAGCGGGCGCGTGAGGTCGGCGGCCGTGAACTCGTCCTCGTTCACCAGCAGGCCCGCGTCGCGCACGTAGGCGCCGTCGAAGCCGTGCACCACCGGCACGCCGCACCGCTTGAACGCGACGAGCCAGGTGCCCACGCCACAGCCGACGTCGGCCACCCGCGCCGGCGAGAGGAGCGAGATGACGATGGGCGCGACGACCGCGGCGGAGCTGGCCGACAGCGGCACCTGGCTGTCGAAGAACGCGCGGTCGAAGGGGACCGCAGGCGTGGCGCCGGCACGCAGCATCGTCGCCTCGCTCACGACTCGCCCGGGCACGCGAGCATGACCGCCTCCGTGGCCCACGCGGGCTCGCCACCGCGCGCCGCGCGGGCCTGGCGATCCTCGACGACATCGAGCGCGAGATCGAAGTCGCAGCAGTAGGGACCGGGATAGTGCTCGTGCTTGGCGTCCTCCGGTCGGGCCGCCACGGCGAAGGCGGTGGCCGGGTCGATGTAGTCGATGGCGTCCTTGCGGCGGCCGAGCCAGAGCCCCACGAGGTACTGCCCCGGCTTGAGCAGCAGCCGGCGGGCGACGAAGGTGGCGCGCAGCGTCTGCCCGGCGCGCAGGTCCGGATAGCGGGCCTGCCGCTCGGTGTTGAGGTCCACCAGCCGGTAGCCGCGCGCGTCGTAGAGGACGACGGCGAGGATCGCGTGCTGGACGTCGGCCAGGCACTCGAGCACCACCTCGAAGGTCACGTCGCACCCCACCTGCGCCACCGGGAGCGGCTCGCCCATGGCGTCGGTGGGGCGCACCGCCACCGAGACGAAGCGCGCCTTGCCGTTGCCGGTGCGCGCCGCGTCGCGCAGGTCGGTGCGGTCGCGCGCCAGATCGAAGAGCTCCCGGTGGTAGTGCTCCACCACCTCGGCGGCCGGCCCGTCGCGAGTCACCCGTCCCCCCTCGACGAAGAGGGCGCGCCGGCAGAGCGTGGTCACGGCCGCCATGTTGTGGCTGACGAAGAGCACCGTGCGCCCCTCGTGCGCCGACACGTCCTGCATCTTGCCCAGGCACTTCGCCTGGAAGGCGGCGTCGCCGACGGCCAGCACCTCGTCCACCAGCAAGATGTCGGGATTGAGGTGGGCGGCGACGGCGAAGGCGAGGCGGACGTACATGCCGCTCGAGTAGCGCTTGACCGGCGTGTCCAGGAAGCGCTCCACCTCGGCGAACGCCACGATCGCCTCGAAGTGCCGCCGGATCTCCCGGCGCGTCATCCCGAGGATCGCCCCGTTCAGGAAGATGTTCTCCCGCCCCGTCAGCTCCGGGTGGAACCCCGTGCCCACCTCCAGCAGGCTCCCCACCCGCCCGTAGAGCCGCGCCTCCCCCGCCGTCGGCTCGGTGATGCGG
>DASTRO010000150.1:0-4232 GCA_035761165.1 Gemmatimonadaceae bacterium
CCCACCGTCACCGCGCCGCTCGGCCCCGGCCAGCGGCTGCTGCGCCATCCCGAGCTGCCCTGTGTCCCCTGCGTCAAGAATGACTGCCCTCGCTCCGGACGCGGCTACATTCTCCCTGAGGCGGACACGGAGTGCCTGCACCTGATCTCGGTGGACGAGGTCGCCGCCGCCACGGTCGCGGCGCTGGGCGGGCCGCTGCCGTCCGCCCTGCCGTCCTCCCGCTCCCTTCCACCCTCTTCCCCGCCCTCCCGACCCGACCATGACCGCTGACTCGCACTGCTACGTGGTGGGTGTGGACCTCGGTGGCACGAACATCGTCACCGGCGTCATGCCCACCGACGGCAGCCGGATGGTCGCCGTCCGCAGCGTCCCGACACAGGTCGCCCTCGGCGCGGACGGCGTCATCGACCGAATCGTCACCCAGGCCGAGGAATCGATGGCGGTGGCGATGGCGGCGACCGGCGCCTCGCGCGAGCAGTTCGTGGGCGTCGGCATCGGGGCCCCCGGGCCGCTGGATCGGCAGGCGGGCGTGGTGCTGATCGCGCCCAATCTGGGGTGGCGCGACGTGCCGCTGCGCTCCCGCGTCGCGGAGGCGCTGGGGATCCCGGCCGCGCTCGACAACGACGCCAACTGCGCCACGCTCGGCGAGTGGTGGGTGGGTGCCGCACGCGGCGCCCGGCACGTGCTCGGGCTGACGATCGGGACGGGGATCGGCGGTGGGCTGGTGGTGGACGGTGGGCTTTATCACGGCGCCTCGGACGTTGCCGGCGAGGTGGGGCACGCGACGATCGACGCCAACGGACGACGCTGCGCCTGCGGCAACTACGGCTGCCTGGAGGCCTACGCCTCCGGCCCGGCGATCGCCGAGCGCACGCGCGAGGCGCTGTCCGCGGGGGAGGCGTCGGTGCTGCGCGAGCTGGTGGACGGCGACCTCTCGCGGCTCACCGCCCAGACGGTCTACGACGCCGCGCAGGCCGGCGATACGCTGGCCCGGCTCATCGTGCGCGAGACGGCCTCCTTCCTCGGCGCGGGCGTGGCGAACCTGGTCAACGTCTTCAATCCCGAGGTGGTGGTGATCACCGGCGGGGTGACGCACGCCGGGGCGGCGCTGTTCGAGCCGCTGCGCGCCGAGGTGAAGCGCCGCGCCTTCCGGCCGGCGGTGGAGGCGTGCCGCATCGTACCGGGCGCGCTCCCCGGTACGGCCGGCGTGGTGGGCGCGATCGCGATGTTCCGCGCCTCGACGACCGCGGCGTGAGGCGCCGGGGCCCGACAGCCGGCGACCGTCCGCGCCACCCGGCAATAGAACGATGATGGCGTCGGCCGGGATCGGTGCCAACGTGTTGCATGGGGGGGGGCCCCCGGCGGGCCGCCCGCCGCGGCGGCGCCTCGGCGTCATTGGTACCGTCGTCTGGGACGTCATCTACGGCCGCGACGCGCGCCGCACTCCGGTGGAGGAGTGGGGCGGCATCACCTACGCCCTCAGCGCCCTCGACGCCGCCCTCCCGGACGCCTGGGAGATCGTCCCGCTCATCAAGGTCGGCCACGACCTCGCCGTCGAGGCGCGGCGCTACTTCGGCACGCTGCGCCGCATGGCACCCGACGCCGCGCCGATCGAGGTCCCCTACCCCAACAACCGCGTCGAGCTGCGCTACTTCAGCTCGGAGCGGCGGAGCGAGATCCTCTCCGGGGGCGTGCCGCCGTGGAGCTGGCTCGGGCTCAAGCCGCTCCTCGAGGGACTCGACGCGCTGTACGTGAATCTCATCAGCGGCTTCGAGCTGGAGCTGGAGACGGCGCAACTGATCCGCCGCCACTTCCGCGGCCCGATCTACTGCGACCTCCACTCGCTCCTCCTCGCGGTGCAGCCGGACGGCCTGCGCACGCCGCGCCCCCTGCCCAACGCCGCCGACTGGTTCGCCTGCTTCGACCTGCTGCAGGTGAACGAGGACGAGATGGCGCTCATGGCGCCCGACCCGCTGGCGCTGGCCGCGACGGCGCTCGCCGCTGGTGTCCGCTCGCTCGTCGTCACCCTCGGACCGCGCGGCGCGGTCTACTTCGCCGCGCCGGGGTTCGACGGCCTGGCGGTGGACGCGACGGGACGCGCGACGGTCCCCGCCACGGTGCTCGCCGACACGCTGGGCCCGGTGCGCACCGCACTCGTGCCCGCGGACGCGGTGCCCGCGACGGCCGCCGTCGACCCCACCGGCTGCGGCGACGTCTGGGGCGCCACCTATTTCTCTCGCCTGCTGGCCGGTGATAACTTGGCAGACGCCATGCGGGCCGCTCACCGGGCGGCGGCGCGAAACGTGGAGCACCGGGGCGCGACCGGGCTCGCCTCACATCTGCGCGGAGAGCTCAGCCGCTCGTGACGACCGTCATCACCGTCCCGCCCTCGCTCGACGAGCAGTCCGTCGAGCAGGTCTTCGAGCAGCTCGCGCCGCTGCCGGCAGACGCCCGGATCCTGGTCGATGCGCGCCACGCGCGCTGGGCCTCGCCGTACGGGCTCACCGCGCTGCTCACCCTCGCGCAGACCCGCACCACCCGCCCGGCCTTCGCCGGGCCCGAGGCCGAGGACACCGCCTCCTACTGGGCGCGCACCGGCTTCTACCGCCACGCCGAGGCGCTCTACGACCTGCACGGCACCGTGCCGCGCGGGCGCGCCGGCGCCGGCGAGTCGAGCGTGCTGCTGGAGATCACGCCGGTGGTGCGCAGCGAGGACGTGCACGAGGTGGTGGACCGCATCCAGCAGCGCGCCCACCAGATCCTGGTCAAGGAGCTGAACCTCGACCCGCAGAGCACCATGCGCTTCGCCATGACGCTCTCCGAGGCGTGCCAGAACATCGTCGAGCACGCGGGGTGCGGCGGCTGGGTGGCGGTACAGACGTACAAGTGGCAGAAGCGCCTCGGCCGCCGCGTCTGCGTGATCGCCGTCTGCGACGCGGGGGTGGGCTTCCGCCGCTCCCTGGAGACGGCGCACGGCCGGCCGCGGGGCGACCGCTGGGACGACGCCACCGCCCTGGAGGAGGCGGTGATCCGTGGCGTCAGCCGTTTTCGTGACCCGGGTCGCGGACAGGGGCTCGCCGGCGTGCGACGCTTCATCGGCAAGTGGGACGGCAAGCTCTCCATCCGCAGCGGCACGGCGCGGATCGCCATCGTCCCCGGCTGGGACGAGGACGTGCCGCTGGTCGAGGACCTGCCCGCCTTTCCCGGCGCGCAGATGCAGATCACCATCCCCGAGCGACTGACGGCGCGATGAATCATCAGCACATCGACGTCGGCGTCGCCCTGCGGCGCAGCGTCTGTCATCTCTACAGCGACCTCGTCACCCGCCCCACCGGCGCCGCCGTCCGTCGCGAGATCGAGCAGCAGCTCGCCCTCGCCGGCGACCGCACGCTGACCGTGATCGACTTCTCCCAGGTGGGGCTGCTCGACTTCTCCTGCGCCGACGAGGTGGTGGCCAAGCTGCTGCTGCGCTACTGCGCCGGGGTCGCCGACGCGCCGCCGCACGAGGGCTACTTCCTCTTCCGTGGCGTGCGGGAGGTCCATTTCGACGCCATCGAGGCGGTGCTCGAGCGGCACGGGCTGGCGCTCGTCGTGGAGAGCGAGCCGGGCGCCGTGCACCTGATGGGCGTGGTGGAGCCCGGCGAGCGCGAGGTGTGGTCGCGGCTGGAGCGCGCGGGGCGCCGCAGCGTCGCGCAGCTGGCCGCCGAGCTGCAGCGCGACGCCGCCGCCGTGGAGCCGTTGCTCCAGGGGCTCTGCCGGCGCCGCCTCGCCGTGCCGCTCGACGACGGCTACGTCGCGGTCGGGCCGTCGCTGCTCACCGGTCGGCTGCAGTGAGCGGTTACTTTCCTCCGCTGCAGGTGGTCGGCTTCATCGCCACGCGCACCGGCGACGCCGAGCGCGGCCCGCTGGTGCGCATGAACGGCAACGAGGCGCGCCTGCGGCTGCTCGACGACGGCGAGCTGGTGTGGGTCTACGGCCCGCGCCGGCAGGAGCTCGCGCAGCTCGAGATCGACGATAGCTTGCCACGGGGCGCCGCCGTGGTGCGCGACATCGCCGGACTCGCCGTCAGCGAGATCATTCGGGTCGTGAAACCCGACCTCGACCGACCGCGCGCCCCGGGCACGTTCGCCTGAGCGGCGCTCGCGCCCCCGCCCCTCGGCTCGCCCGTCCTCCCCTCCACCCGCCCTGCGGATGCACGACGCGCCCCGCTCCCCCGGTCTCTCCACGCTCGC
>DASTRO010000151.1:0-11936 GCA_035761165.1 Gemmatimonadaceae bacterium
GATCGGCGACCGCCCATGCCTCCGTGCGCCGGGACGGAACAGCGAACGGCAGGCTCACGCGGAGGGCGCGGAGCACGCGGAGGAACAGCAGGTGGGAGGGGCGGCGCGGCTCGGGATCCACAGCTGGCCCCGGGCCATCCCCCCGCCATCCTCCCTGCATTCCCGACACCGTCTCCCCACGCCGTCTCCCCACCCCTCCCCTCGCTCCTCTCCGCGCCCTCCGCGTCTCCGCGTGCGCCCCCGCCGGACCGTCACGACCCCGCACGGGTGCCTGGGCGCGCGAGCCTCGGCCCGGCCGGCCGTTCCCCCTTCAGTTCGGCCGCTGGTGAGAGGAGCCGTGGAATAGCCGGGAGCGATCCGGAGTATCCGTGCCGCTTCCGCAGCATCCGCTCCCCCCCGCTGTTCCCAGACCCAACCCGGGCGCGACGCGCCCCGACCCGCGCCGGATTCGATCCGCGGCCCCTTCCGCGTGATCCGCGGTTGGCCGTTCGGCAGTGGCGACGGAGTCAGGAGCCCGGCGAGCGGGCCTCGCGCCGGGCCTGCTCGCGCAGCGCCTCGCTGGCGTAGATCGCCACCTCCACGCGGCGGTTCGCGGCCCGCCCCTCGTCGGTGGCGTTGGAAGCCTTCGGCTCGCTCTCGCCCAGGCCGCGCGTCTGGATGCGCGCGCGGCTCACCCCCTGGCTCGCCAGGAACTCGGCGGCGGCGCGGGCACGCTGCTCGGAGAGCCGCTGGTTGTACGCGTCGCTGCCGACGCTGTCCGTGTGGCCAACGATGAGCAGCTCGGTGTCGGGATACTCGTCCAGGCTCGCCGCCAGGTTGCGCAGGTTCTCGCGCGCCGTCGGCTTCACCTGGTAGGAGTCGAAGTCGAAGAGCAGCCCGGAGGCGAAGGTCACCTGGATCCCCTCGCCCACCCGCTCCACCGTCGCGCCGGGGATGTCCTGGGCGAGCTCCTGCGCCTGCTTGTCCATCCGACGGCCGATGATCGCGCCCGCCGCGCCCCCCACCGCCGCGCCGATGATGGCGCCCTTGGCGGTGCTGCCGTTCTTGCTGCCCACCGCGGCGCCCACCGCCCCGCCCGCCGCGGCGCCGATGATGGCGCCCTTCTCGGTCCTGTTGAGCGACGCGCAGGCCGACACCGGCGCGGCGGCCACGGCCGCGGCGGTGGTGACCAGCATGAATCGACGCACCGACCCGTTCGACGACATCCCTTCCCTCCTGTCCGCTGACGCATGAGCGGCCGCGACGCGGCCGCGCTTCCCGAGCGGTACCCCGCCGGTGCAGGGGGGGTGCCAGGCTGCCTCAGCCGGAGGTGACGTGGGTCACGGGGACGGTCACGCGCACGGGCGCGGCCCCGGTCAGGACACCAGCTGGTAAACCACGAACTGGACGAGCGGGTCCTCCGGCCGTGCCTGGAGCACGGGCGCGAGCGCGAGCACGAAGTCGCCGCGGCGCGTCACCGCCAGCGGCGTCCCCGGCCCGAGCACGCGTGGCCGGCCGCCGGTGCGGCGGCTGGTGACGCGGATCCATCCGTCGCGACTCTCCACCACGCCCCCCTCGACGGCGAATCGCCGCGCCTGGGGCGCGAAGCGGGTGGCGATGTCGATCACCGGCCCCGCCGTCCAGTCGATCTGCTGCAGCCGGCCCGTGGCGCGCAGCTCGCCGCGTACCAGCCGCGACACCGGATCGAGGATCATCCACCGGTCGGGCGGGGCGTCGTCGGCGATCCGCTCCTCGGGCGCCAGGCCCACGCCCAGCGTGCGCCCGCCGTCCATCCACCGCACGCGCCAGCCGCCGAACATCGGGATCGGGGACAGGGCCTGGTCCACCAGCTCGCTGCGCTCCGGGTCCGGCTCCAGCGGCTCGACCGCCGGCTGCGCGACGCCGTAGATCGGCGCCTCGCGCCGGATCGGGAAGGCCGCGCGCTGTACCGCGGTGAAGTCGCGGAGGTTCATCCGCGCCGCGGTGATCAGCCAGTCGCGCGCCGAGAGCGCCTGGCGGCCGACGGCGGAGACGACGAAGGCGCGCCCGAAGGCGACGCGGCGCCACGCCGGGTCGGGAGCCACGTCCCAGACGCTGTCCCGCTGGAGGACGATCCCGGTGCGCTCGCTCGCCAGCAGGAAGCCGTCGGGCATCGGCTCGCCCCCGCGGGCCACCGGGTCCTCGGTGACGAGGAGGGCCGATCGGTCCGCGGGGCTCGTCCAGCGGATCTCCGCGCGCTCCCCGTGCGCGCCGCGATTCACCGGCTGCACGATGACCCGGGTGGCGGGTAGTGTCGCGGTGTCGCGCACCACCTGCACCGGCTGCCGCAGTGCCGCGAAGCCGCCCACGACGACCATGGCCAGCACCCGGTCCTGCGTCGGCGCCACCCGCACGCGCCACGGCGGCAGGGTGTCGCCGGGGACGTAGCGTAGCAGCACGCCCCACCCCTCGGCGGCCAGCGAGTCCCCGTGGCGCCGCGCCGCCGCCGAGTCGGCGAAGGCGGCCACCTGCACGGCGAAGACGTCGCGCGTGCCGCTGCCGACGCCCGCGGCGCGCCCGGAATCGGCCCGGGCCCCCGGCTGGCCGGCGGTCCGGCCGGCGTCGTCCACCGGCGCCCCGCTCGCCGAGACCACGGGGGGCGCGCTCTGCCGATCGGCGCAGCCGACGCCGGCCGCCGCCAGGGCGCCGGCCACCGCCAGCGCCAGCCCACCCCGACGGCGCGAGGAACGGCTCATGGGCGCACCGCTGCCCGCCCGCCGAGCGCGGCCACGAGCGCCTGCGCGAAGGCCGGCGCGGTGGGATAGCGCTGCTCGCGGTCCACGGCCAGGCCGCGCCGCATCACCAGCTCCACCGCCGGCGGCACCTGCAGCTCGGCGCGCAGCTCGCGCAGCGGCAGCGGCGGCACGCGCAGGCGGGCCAGCATCTGCTCCTGCTGCGAGCTCCCGGGAAAGGGCAGCCGGCCGGTGAGCAGCTCGCAGGTCACCAGGGCGAGCGCGTAGACGTCGGAGCGCGCGTCCAGCGGCTGGTCGCGCAGCTGCTCGGGGCTCATGAACTCGGGGGTGCCCATCACCATCCCGGTGCGGGTGAGGCGGCGCGACTGCAGGCGCGAGCGCCGGTCGGTGGCGAGGCCGAAGTCCATCACGACGGCGCGCTCCGCGCCGCCAGGATCGCGGCGGGTGCAGACCATGACGTTCTCCGGCTTCAGGTCGCGGTGGACGATACCCATGGCGTGCGCCGCCTGCAGGCCCTCGGCCACGTCGGCCACGAGCCCGGCCACCTCGGCCGCCGGCAGCGGCCCGCGCCGCACGAGCCGCTCGGTGAGCGTCTCCCCCTCCAGGAAGGGCATGACGACGTAGACCTGCGCACCGGGGCCCCGCGCCATCGCCAGGATCGGGCAGACGTTGGGGTGGCGCAGCAGGCGCCCCATCTCCGCCTCGCGGCGCAGGCGCGCCATGGCCGTGGCGTCGCCGGTGAGCACCGGGGCCAGCACCTTGAGCGCCAGCGCCTCCCCGCTCTGCTCGTCCTCGGCGCGGTAGACGACGGCCATGCCACCCTCGCCCACCCGCCGCTGCACGCGGTAGCGCCCGCTCAGCAGCTGGCCGAGCAGCGGGTCCACGGCGGCGGCCGTCGCCGCATCCGCGGGCAGCAGCCGGCTCCCGTCGCGGGTGCAGAAGCGTGCCTCGCCCTCGTAGCGCGCCCCACACGCCGGGCAGCGCAGCGTCACCGGCCCCCCACCGCCACGGTCAGTTGGCGGCGCCCACCGCCACGCGGTTGCGCCCTTCGGCCTTGGAGCGGTAGAGCGCCTGGTCGGCGCGCGCGAACAGCTCCTCCACCATCTCCAGCCCCGGCCCCGGGAAGGTGGCCACGCCGATGCTCGCCGTGAGCTGCAGCAGGTGGCCGCCGGAGCCCGCGAACTCGTGCTCGGCGATCTGCTCGCGCACGCGCTCGGCGAAGGTCAGCGCGCCTTCCAGCCCCGTCTCCGGCAGCACGACGACGAACTCCTCCCCGCCGTAGCGGGCCACCAGGTCCACGCTGCGCACCGCGCTGGTGAGCAGCCGCGCCACCTCGCGCAGCACGTCGTCGCCCACCAGGTGCCCGTGCGTGTCGTTGATGCGCTTGAAGTGGTCGATGTCCACCAGCAGCAGGCTCAGCACCGAATCGTAGCGGCGCGCCCGCTCCAGCTCCGCCGTCAGCCGCAGCGTGAGGGCGCGCCGGTTGAGCACCTGCGTCAGGGGATCGGTGTGCGCCAGCGCCTCGAGCCGCGCGTTGTCCGCCTTGGCCGTCTCCAGCAGCTGCGCCTTCTGGATGCTCGCCACCGCCGCCTTCACCACGGCGTCGGCGAACTCCACGTCGTCGGTGGTGAGGGGCGGCTCGTCGGCCGTGCGGCGCAGGAAGAAGACCCCGGCCTGCAGCCGGTCGAGGGCGAACGGCAGGGCGATGACGCTGCGGATGTGGATCTGCGTCCCCTCGCGCTCCCAGAGCTGGCGGACGTTGGCGTAGAGCGGGCTCTCGGCCAGGTCCTCGATCAGCACCGGGCGCCCACGGTCCAGCGCGGCGCGGATCTCGGGGTAGCGCTCCAGGTCCAGCTCGCGGTTGCGCAGCCCCGGGTTCTCGAACGCGGTCGCCACGATCCCCACCCGGTCCCCCGGCTTGGCGAGGATCACCGAGCAGTGCGAGAGGTTCAGCGCCCGCGCCACGCGGCGCGCCAGCAGGTGGTAGATCTCGTCGGTGGAGAGGTCGCCGGTGACCTCGTGCAGGATGTCCACCAGCTTGCGCCGGCTCTCCGCCTCCTCGCGCGCCCGCAGCAGCTCCTGCTCCGTCTGGCGCAGCGCCTCGCGCGCCGAGCGGAGCAGGCTGCGCATGCGCAGCTGCGCCTGGATGCGCGCCAGCAGCTCCTTGACGCGGAACGGCTTGCGCACGAAGTCGGCGGCCCCCAGGCCGAGCGTGCGGATGGTGGCCTCCTCGGCCGGCATGGCGGAGAACATGAGCACCGGCAGCTCGCGCCACCGCTCGTCCGCCTTGATCTGCTCGAGCGCGGCGAAGCCGTCCATCTCCGGCATCATGACGTCGAGCAGCAGCAGGTCGGGCACCCGCTGCTCCAGCGCGGCGAAGACCTCGGCGGCGCTACTCACGGCCTGCACGTCGTAGCCGTGCTCGCGCAGCACCCAGCAGACCGTCTCGCGCACCGACGCGTCGTCGTCGGCCACCAGGATGCGCTCGTTGGCCATCGCGCTCACGCCGCCGGGCCGGCGCCGAGCAGGGCGGCCAGCCCGTCCCACTCGATGTTGCCGCCGCTGAGCACGGCCACCGTGGGTCCCACGGGCCGCACCAGCCCCTCGCGCAGCGCCGCGACCGTGATCGCGCCGCTCGGCTCGGCCACCAGCTTCAGGCGGTCGAGCAGGTAGCGCACGGCGTCGCGCAGCAGCGCGTCGGGCACGAGCACGACGTCGTCCACGTAGGCCTGGTGGTGCGCGAAGGGCATGGTGCCGATGCGCACGGCGAGCAGCCCGTCGGCCAGCCCGCCGGTGGCCGGGATGTCCACCGGCTGGCCGGCGGCGCGGGCGCGGGTGAGCTTGGGCGCGCAGTCGGGCTCCACCGCGATCACGCGCACTCCCGGGACGAGCAGCTTCACCGCCGTCGCCACCCCCGCGCTCAGCCCGCCGCCCCCCACCGGCACGAGCACCGTGCCGACGTCGGGCAGGTCGTCCGCGATCTCCAGCCCGGCCGTCCCCTGGCCCGCGATGATCATGGGGTCGTCGTAGGGCGGCACCAGGGTGGCGCCGGTCTCGGCGGCGATCTCCAGCGCCCGCTCCATGCGGTCCTGCGTCGTCGTGCCGGCCAGCTCGATGCGGGCGCCGAGGCGCGCCGCGCCGGCCCGCTTGGCGGGCGTGACGGTGGTGGGCATGACGACGGTGGCCGGCACGCCGAAGAGGCGCGCCGCCAGCGCGACCGCCTGCGCGTGGTTCCCGGACGACGGCGCGATGACGCCCCGCGCGCGCCGCTCGGGCTCGAGCCGGGTCAGGTAGTTGTACGCCCCCCGGAACTTGAACGCGCCGCCCCGCTGCAGCATCTCGGGCTTGAGCCACACCGGCACGCCCAGCCGGTCGGCCAGGTCGGCGGCGGGGAGGAGCGGAGTGCGCACGGCGACGCCGCTCAGCGCGTCGGCGGCGGCGCGCAGATCGGCGAGGGAGACGAGGGGGGGTGCGTCGGTGGTGGTTGCCATGAACCGCCGAGGAGGGGAGTCGCCCGGGCGCCCCATGGTAGGCGCGCCCGGCCTATATAGTAGCCCACCGGGCGGCGGGCCGTAAAGCCGAGCCCGGTCGAGGCCGGCTGCGTCCAGACAGACGAGCGGGAGGGCACCGACGGCACCCTCCCGCTCCCCACGCTCGCCCGACGGGGCGGCCCGGCTCACTCCTCCTCGGCCAGCTCCTCCTCGGCCTCGGCGTCCTCTCCCTCGTCGCCGGGCTCACCGGCGCCGTCGCCGTTCTCGTCCTTCTCCTCGGGCACGACGCGCGCCACGGCGGTCACGAGGTCGCCCTCGTCGAGCTGGACGAGCTTGACGCCCTGGGCCACGCGCCCGGTGACGCGCACCTGGCTCACCGGCGAGCGGATGATCACGCCGTGCTTGGTGATGAGCATGATCTCGTCCTCGGGGAGCACCTCCATGAGCCCCACCACGTCACCGGTCTTCTCGGTGCGGTGGAGCGTCATGATCCCCTTGCCGCCGCGCTTCTGCACGCGGTAGTCGTCGATGTGCGAGCACTTGCCGAGCCCCTTCTCGGTGACGACGAGGAGCGTCGCCTCGCGCTTGACCACCACCATGCCCACCACCTCGTCGCCCTTGCGCAGGTCGATGCCGCGGACGCCGGTGGTGTCGCGCCCCATCTCGCGCACGTCGCTCTCGTGGAAGCGCAGCGACAGGCCGTGGCGCGTGGCGAGCACGACGTCGTTCGTGCCGGTGGTCACCTGCACGTCGATCAGCTCGTCGCCGTCCTCGATCTTGATCGCCTTGATCCCGGTGGAGCGCGGGTTGGAGTACTGGGCGAGCGACGTCTTCTTCACCGTGCCGTTCCGGGTGCAGAAGAGCAGCGAGTAGTCCTCGCGGAACTCGCGGATCGGCATCATCGCGCGGATGCGCGTGTCCGGCGTGACGTTGATCAGGTTGACGATCGGCTTGCCGCGCGCCGCGCGCCCGGCCTGCGGGATCTCGTGCACCTTCAGCCAGTAGACGCGCCCGTCGTCCGTGAAGAAGAGGATCGAGTCGTGCGTGCTGCCGATGAAGAGGTGCTCGATGAAGTCGGAGTCCTTGAGGTCCTGCCCGTTGAGGCCCCGCCCGCCGCGCCGCTGCCGGCGGTAGGTGGACACCGAGGTCCGCTTGATGTAGCCGGTGTGGGACACGGTGACGACCATGTCCTCCTCGGCGATCAGGTCCTCGATCGTGAACTCGCCCTGGTCGCTGGTGATCTCGGTGCGCCGCGCGTCGCCGTAGGTGTCGGCCAGGCGCTGCAGCTCCTCCTTCATGATCGCCATGCGGCGCGTGCGGCTGCCGAGGATGTCGCGCAGGTCGCTGATCTGGGCGCGCACCTCCGCCAGCTCCGCTTCCAGCTTCTCGATCTCGAGGCCGGTGAGCTTGGCCAGGCGCATGTTGAGGATCGCCTCGGCCTGCCGCTCGCTGAGCTTGAAGCGCGCCTGCAGCTGCGCGCTCGCCGTCGGCGTGTCCTCGGCGGCGCGAATGAGCTTGATCACCGCGTCGATGTTGTCGACGGCGATCTTGAGCCCCTCGAGGATGTGCTCGCGCTCGAGCGCCTTGTCGAGGTCGAACTGCGTGCGGCGGACGATGACCTCGTGGCGGTGCGCGATGAAGTGCTGCAGCACCTCCTTGAGCGGCATCACCCTCGGCACCAGCCGCCCGGTCACCGCGTCGGGGACGAGGGCGAGCATGATGACGCCGAACGTCGCCTGCATCTGCGTGTGCTTGTACAGCTGGTTCAGCACCACGCGCGGGATGGCGTCGCGCTTCAGCTCGATCACGAGGCGCATGCCGTCGCGGTCGCTCTCGTTGCGCAGGTCCGAGATGCCCTGGAGCTTGCCGTCCTTCACCAGGTCGCGGATGCTGACGAGCAGGTTCGCGCTGTTGACCTGGTACGGGATCTCGGTGACGACGATCTGGCTCTTGTTGCTGCTCTCCTTCTCCTCGATCACCGCGCGGGCGCGCATGACGATGCGGCCGCGCCCCGTCTCCTGGTAGTCGCGGATGCCGTTGCGGCCGTAGATGAAGCCCCCCGTCGGGAAGTCGGGGCCCTTCACGTACTTCCGCAGGTCGGCCGGCGACAGCTCGGGATCGTCGATGAGCGCCTGCACGGCGGCCACCACCTCGCGCAGGTTGTGCGGCGGGATGTTGGTTGCCATGCCCACGGCGATGCCCGACGAGCCGTTCACGAGCAGGTTCGGGAGCGCCGCCGGGAGCACCTTCGGCTCGGTGAGCCGGTCGTCGAAGTTGGGCTGGAAATCGACCGTGTTCTTGTCGATGTCCGCCAGCATCTCCATGGCGACGCGCGTCAGCTTCGCCTCGGTGTAGCGGTAGGCCGCGGCCGGGTCGCCCTCCACCGAGCCGAAGTTCCCCTGCCCGTCCACCAGCGGGTAGCGCAGCGAGAAGTCCTGCACCATGCGCACGAGCGCGTCGTAGACGCTCGCGTCGCCGTGCGGGTGGTACTTGCCGAGCACGTCGCCCACCACCGTCGCCGACTTCTTGTACGGCCGCCCCGGCACGAGCCCGAGCTCGTTCATCGAGTGGAGCACGCGCCGGTGCACCGGCTTCAGCCCGTCGCGCACGTCGGGCAGCGCGCGCGACACGATGACGCTCATCGAGTAGTTGATGAACGACTCCTTGACTTCGTCGTCAATGAGCCGCGGAAGGATGCGCTCGCGGTTCGTCGGTGCGGTCATGTGCCTGCGGAAATGGGTCGCGACGGCCACCAGCGGCCGACCCAGCAATATACCCAAAGAGAGGCCGATACGCAACCCGCGGCCCCTCTCGTAACCCACGTACTTTCAGGCACTTACAGCCGTCGCCCGGCGCCCGGCCCGCCCCTCGCGCGCCCCCCGCGCGCGGGCCCTCGCGTGCCCCCCCGGCCGCCCCTCAGAAATCCGCCTGGACCCCCACCACCAGCTGCCCGTCGTAGTTGCTCCGTGCGCCGCGCCCGCGCGCCTCGGTGTCGAAGTTGTCCAGGTAGTTCAGCTTCAGGTTCACCACCTCGTTCAGCCGGTAGGTGGCGCTGAGATTGTTGGAGAGGGTGTACTGGTTCAGGTTGGCGTACTCGGGGCGGAAGTTCACCTCGTGGCTCACCGACGTGCGCGCCCCCATCTGCCGCCGCAGCCGCACGCGGGCCGAGAAGCGCGCCAGCTGCTGCACCTCGATCCCGTCCGTCTTCGTCGGCAGCCGGCTGCGCTCGGCCAGGATGGCGACGCTGAAGTTCGCCAGCGCGCGCGGGGTGTCGACGAAGGTGAACTTGTGCCCCACGCCGCCGCTCAGCCGGATGTCGATGCGGCGCTCGAAGCTGGACTCGACGGTGCCGAGCAGGAACGGGCTCTGCGCCGAGTACGGCCAGAGGTCCAGGTTCACGCTCGCCACCCACGTGCGCTGGCTCACCTCGCGCGCGCCGCCCTCCTGGCTCGTCTCGCCGTAGGTGAAGCGCACGTCGGCCCCCATCTCGAAGGTGCTGTCGGCGTGGCTCGCCTTGCCGCGCGTGGTCAGCACGGTCTGCGGCTTGTTGCCCACGAACAGGCTGCCGGCCAGCTCCAGCGTGCGCTTCCACGCGCTGGGCCACTCGAAGTCGTCCGCCGAGACGATGATCGGCTCGGGCAGGGGCAGCGCGGGCGCGGCCGGCTCGGGGAGCGGCACCGGCGCCGGGCGCCGCACCGCGCTCAGCTCCGGACGCGCCAGCCGCAGCACCACCGGCGGGAGCGGACGCGCCGTCGAGTCGGCCGGGGCCGCACCGGTATCCGCCGGCGGGGGGACGACGGGCTCCTGCGCGGCCGCGCGACCGCTCACCACGCCGAGCAGGGCGAGCGCGACACCGACGATGGCGAGACTGCCCGCGAGCCGGCGACACGCCCCACGGGGCGGCGCCGCCCCGCTCACGTCCGGCGGTCCGCCGGCGTGCCGGCGCCGAGCTCGGGCCCGCCGTGCGACAGGTCCGGCTCCGTGGGAGGATGCGGCGGCGCGCCCTCCGCCGCGGGCACGTCCACCACGGGCGTGATCGGCACCTCGGGCGTGCGCCGGCGGCGGCGCGGGGGCTCCTCGGCGGCGCGCAGCTCCGCGGCGCGGCGCGCCTCCTCCACCTCCGCCGCCAGCTCGGCCGCCTCGTGCTGCGCCACCTCGCGCTCGATGGCCAGCCGCTCCGCCCGGTAGCGCTCGTACCACTGCCGCGTCACCTCGCCAGCCAGGTCGCGGTTGCCGAGCCCGAAGGCGATGGCGATGGCGAAGGCGACCGCCCCGAAGAGGATGGCGAAGGCCGTCGTCACGATGTTGGGGGCGACGCCGAGCTGCTGCAGCGCCATGAAGACGGCGATCACCACCACGCCGCCGCGCCCCACCCGCGCCAGCGTCGGGCCGCCGTGCAGGCTCCCCGCCGAGGCCATGATCAGCCCGCCCACGAACTCGCCCAGCACGATCCCCACGATCACCACCACCACCGCCGCGATGATGCTCGGGATGTAGCTCACCAGCTCCGAGAAGACGTCGGCCAGCGAGTCGAGCCCGAGCGCCGTGGCGGCGAGCAGCAGCACGGCGAACATGATGAACCAGAAGAGCAGGTTCGAGACGGCGCGCGTCGGGTTCATGTGCGAGCCCGACCGCTCCACCGCCTCCATCACCCCGCCGCGCTCGAGCAGCTGGTTCAGGCGGATGCGGCGCAGCGCCCGCTCGGTGCCGCGCTGCACCAGCCGGGCGAGCAGGTAGCCGGCGAAGAGGATGACGAGCGCGCCGATCAGCGCCGGCAGGAGGGAGCCGAGCTGCGCGAAGCTGATCTGGAGCCGTTCGAGAAAGGTCACGGCAGGGCGAGAGCAGAGGGCGGGGCCGGAGCGGGCGGGGGGCCGGAGCGTCGGCCCCCATCCCATCAAGTCTAGCGTGTCAGAACGTCACGCGAAGGAGGGCGTGGCGACCGGGCACGCCGGCCGCGGCCAGCGCCAGCGCGGCCGGGTCGAGCCGCACGTTGGCCGCGAAGCGGCGGGCGTCCGGGCTGGGCACGAGCAGCGCCTCGCTGACGCCGACGCCGATCACCGAGCCCACGGCGGCCAGGCTGGCCACGAGCCGGTCGTTGTCCTCGTCGTCGATCAGCGTCGCCACGCCGGCGCCCATCAGCGCGCCGGCGCCCGCCCCGAGCGCCACCAGCGTCCCCTCCGCCTGGGTGTGGTCGTAGCGGGCCACGAGCAGCCGGTCTCCAGCCACCAGACCAGCGAGGCCGCCGAGCGTCACACCGAGCACGCGCTCGTCGTTGTCGGCGTCCAGGATGAAGGGGCTCGCCGCCACCGCACCGACGCCGGCGCTGACGAGCAGCGCGGTCGCGTCACCGCCCGTGACGTTGTGCGGCACGGAGCGCGCGTAGAGCAGCCCGAGGGGATAGCCGGCCAGCCCGGCCGCCACCATCGTGCCGGCCACCGTCCGGTCGTCGGCGTCCAGGCCGACGGTGACGCCCAGTGCGGTGAGCGCCGCCACGTCGGCGCCGACGGCGGAGGCGACCACCTCGTCGTCGGTCATCGTGCGGGCGAAGTAGAGTCCCGCGGCGGTACCGGCCAGACCGCCGGCAAAGGTCAGCGCGGCACGCCCGTCGCGCGGCAGGTCGAGGGCGTAGCCGGCGCCCAGCCCGGCGCCGGCGCCGTGCAGCGCGGCGTGCGTGGCCAGGCGGTTCTGCGCGCTCGTGATGGTGATGTCGCGCGACAGCGCCGAGGCGCCGAAG
>DASTRO010000152.1:0-10911 GCA_035761165.1 Gemmatimonadaceae bacterium
GCTGCCCGGGTGGGCCGGGCTGCCCGGTCACGCGCGGGCGCGCTGGCTCTACGCGCTCGCCCGCGGCGTGCAGCGGCACTCGCGCCTCTTCGCCGTGCTCGAGACGCTGGACAACGGGAAGAGCGTGCGCGAGACGCGCGACCTCGACATCCCGCTCGTGGCGCGCCACTTCTACCACCACGCCGGGTGGGCGCAGTTGATGGAGACGGAGTTCGCCGGCTACGGGCCGGTGGGCGTCGTCGGGCAGATCATCCCGTGGAACTTCCCGCTGCTGATGCTGGCGTGGAAGGTGGCGCCGGCGCTGGCCGCCGGCTGCACCGTGGTGCTCAAGCCGGCCGAGTACACGCCGCTCACCGCGCTTCTCTTTGCCGAGCTGGCGCAGGAGGCGGGGCTGCCGGCGGGGGTGCTGAACGTCGTCACCGGCGACGGGGAGACGGGGAAGCTCATCGTCGAGCACGACGACGTGGACAAGATCGCCTTCACCGGCAGCACCGAGGTGGGCCGGCAGATCCGGCGCGCGACGGCGGGGACGGGGAAGAAGCTGAGCCTCGAGCTGGGCGGGAAGAGCCCGTTCATCGTCTTCGACGACGCGGACCTGGACGGGGTGGTGGAGGGGGTGGTGGACGCGATCTGGTTCAACCAGGGGCAGGTCTGCTGCGCCGGCTCGCGCCTGCTCGCGCAGGAGGGGATCGCCGAGCGGCTCGAGGCGAAGCTGCGCGCGCGGATGGAGCGCCTGCGCGTGGGCCCGCCGCTGGACAAGGCGGTGGACATGGGCGCCATCGTCGCGCCGGTGCAGCTGGAGCGCATCCGCGCGCTGGTGCAGCAGGGTGTGGACGAGGGCGCGCAGTGCTGGCAGCCGAGCTGGGCGTGCCCGCAGGACGGGTGGTTCTACCCGCCGACACTGTTCACGAACGTGGCGCCGTCGAGCACGATCGCGCAGGTGGAGATCTTCGGCCCCGTGCTGGCGAGCATGACCTTCCGCACGCCGGAGGAGGCGGTGGCGCTGGCGAACAACACGCCCTACGGCCTGGCGGCCAGCGTGTGGACGGAGAACATCAACCTCGCGCTCGACGTGGCGCCGAAGCTCAAGGCGGGGGTGGTGTGGATCAACGCGACGAACCTGTTCGACGCGGCCGCGGGGTTCGGCGGCTACCGGGAGAGCGGGTTCGGGCGGGAAGGGGGACGGGAAGGGATGTGGGAGTACCTGACGGCGCGCGTCGAGCGTCGAGCGTCGAGCGTCGAGGGAACGGCGAACGGCGACGGGCGGGGCGAGCGGGGCGGCGAGCGGGGCGACGAGCGAGGCGACGAGCGGGGGGCCCCCCCCGAACACCACGATGGCGCCGCGCGCGATCCCGACCAGCATCCTTCCGACGCCCCCGACACCACGCCGCCGCACGGCGACCCGCTGCGCCCGGAGGTCCCGGGCATCGACCGGGTCGAATCGCCCGACCCGCGCGACGCGGTCGCCTCGACGCTCGACGCTCGACGCTCGACGCTCGCTGTTCCGCCGCTCGACCGCACTCCCAAGCTCTTCATCGGCGGCAGGCAGGTGCGTCCCGACTCCGGCTACGCCATCCGCATCCGCGGCGCCGACGGCGCGCTGGCGGGGGAGGTGGGCGAGGGGAACCGCAAGGACGTCCGCAACGCCGTCGAGGCCGCGCACGCCGCGGCGAAGGGCTGGGCGCGCGCCACGGGCCACAACCGCGCGCAGATCCTCTACTACGTCGCCGAGAACCTCGCCGCGCGCGCCGACGACTTCGTCGCGCGCATCCGGCAGCTCACCGGCGAGACGTCGGTCGCCGCGCGGCGCGAGGTGGACGCCACGGTGAGCCGCCTCTTCACCTATGGCGCGTGGGCCGACAAGTACGACGGCGCGGTGCACAACGTGCCGATCCGCGGCGTCGCCCTCGCCATGCACGAGCCGGTGGGCGTGCTCGCCCTCGCCGCCCCGGAGCGCTTCCCGCTGCTCGGCTTCGTCTCGCTCGTCGCGCCGGCCATCGCCATGGGGAACGCCGTCGTCGCCGTGCCGAGCGAGCGCGCGCCGCTCGCCGCCACCGACTTCTACGCCGTCCTCGAGACGTCGGACGTGCCGGGCGGCGTCGTCAACATCGTCACCGGCGCCAAGCACGCGCTGGCGAAGGTGCTGGCCGAGCACGACGACGTGGACGGCATCTGGTATGTCGGCTCGGCCGACGGCATCCGCACGGTGGAGTACGCGTCGGCGTCGAACATGAAGCGCACCTGGTGCGAGCCGGACGACGCCCGCGACTGGCTCGACGCGCGCCACGGTGAGGGACGCGAGTTCCTGCGCCACGCCACCGAGGTCAAGAACGTCTGGGTGCCCTACGGCGAGTGACCTGAGGCGGCGCCGGGCGCCCGCCGGTCAGCCGGCGGCGCCCGCCAGCACGCGCGCGAACTGCGCCGTGTCCACGTTCCCGCCGCTCAGCACCACGCCCACGCGGCGGCCGCGCATCGCGTCGCGCTCCTGCAGCAGCGCCGCCAGCGCGGCCGCGCCGCCCCCTTCCGCCACGTTGTGCGTGTCGGCGAAGAGGGCGCGCATCGCCTCCTCCACCGCATCGTCGCTCACCTGCACCACGCGCTCGGCGCCGCGCGCGATGACTGCCAGGGCGCTCGCGTCCGGCGTGCGGCAGGCCATCCCGTCGGCGACGCGCGTCGTCGCCTCGTGCGACACGAGGCGCCCCGCCGCCAGCGAGCGCGCCACCGCCGGCGCGGCGGCCGAGACGACGCCGATCACCCGCGTGCGCAGGCCGAGCGCGTCGCGCGCCGCGATCGTGCCGCAGACGCCCGAGCCGAGCCCGATCGGCACGTAGACGGCATCCAGCTCCGGCGCGGCGCGGAAGAGCTCCAGCGCGTACGTCCCGACGCCCGCGACGAGCAGCGGGTGGAACGAGGGCAGCCGGTGCCACCCGCGCTCGGCGGCGATCGCGTCGGCCGCCTCCACCGCCGCCTGGAAGTCGTGGCCGTGCTCGACCAGCTCCACGCCCAGCGCGCGCATGGCGGCATTCTTCTCGGCGGCGTTGCCGTGCGGTACGACGATGGTGGCGGCGAGGCCGTGCCGCCGCGCGGCGAAGCCCACCGACTGCCCGTGGTTGCCGCGCGTCGCCGTCACCACGCCCGCCGGGCGCGGGTCGGCGCGCCGCAGCGCGTCCAGGTAGACCAGCCCGCCGCGCACCTTGAACGCGCCGACGGGCGTGTGGTTCTCGTGCTTCACCCACACCTCGGCGCCCACGCGCGCGTCGAGCAGCGGCCAGCGGTATTGCGGCGTCGGCGGCATGGCCTGGTAGACGACGGCGGCCGCAGCCTCCAGCTCGGCGAGGGTGGGGAGTGCGGGGGCGGCGCCGAACGGGGTGGCGCGCGGAGCGGCCAGCGCCGCGTCGCGTGACGGCGCGGGAGCGTGGGGGCGTGGGGCGGCGTCGGTCATGGCTTCCAATCTACCGCGGGGCGGCGGCGCGCCGTGAGGGATCGCGCGTCGGCCCACCACCCCCGTGTCCACCAGCTGCCCAGCGACGTGTCGCGGCTCTCGCGCGGCCGTCGCCCGCACCCCATACTCGACCACGCGCGCCCCGGCGCGCCCGGGCCAGACGCGCGACGCGGCGCGGTCGGTCGCTCCCGCTCCCGCGTGCCGGTGTCGTCCCGCAACGTCACCGACGCCTGCCGGCGCGCCCCGCTTCCGCTCCCCATGACCGCCATCACCCCCACGTCGGCGTCCTCGCTCGCCCCGGCGCAGCAGCGCGCCCTCGACCAGCTGCTCGCACACCTGGACGACGGCCGCTCCGCGCTCCTCTTCGCGCGCCCCGGCACCGGCCGCACCACCCTGCTGCACGCGCTGCACCGGGCGCGCGGCGGCCGCCTGCTCACCACGGCGGACGCCATGGACGCCATCGCGCGCCGGCATCCGCTGGCCGTGGAGGACGCCCTGCACGACCTGCTGCGCGACGCCCTGGCCGGGGGCGACCTCGTGATCGTGGACGACTTCGAGCTCGTCGCCAACGTGCTCTGCTGCGGACATGCCTATCCGCGCCACGGACTCGTCGAGGCGGCCTTCGCCGCCGTCCTGCTGCACGCCGAGCGCAGCGGGGCCCGACTCGTCGTCGGCACCGGGCAGCTGGCCATGCACGGCATCTGGCGGCGGCTGCGGCGCGCCACCATCGAGCCGTACACGGCCGACGACTACGCGCACCTCTGCCGCGCCTTCCTGGGCGAGGCGCGGGCCGCGCACCTGGACTTCGGCCGCGTGCATCGCTATGCCCGCAAGCTCGACGCGGCGCGCCTGCGCCGCGCCTGCGAGACGCTGCCGCCGGGCGGCGATGGCGACGCGGCGGCGGCCACCGACCACTTCATCGACCACCTGCGCGCCAGCCAGCTGGCCAGCAACGTGGACCTGCGCGAGGTGGAGGCGGTGGCGCTGGAGGATCTGAAGGGGGTGGACGACGTCGTGCGCGCGCTCGAGGCCAACGTCGTCGTGCCGCTCGAGCGTGCCGACCTGGCGGAGGCGTACGGGCTGCGCGCCAAGCGTGGCGTGCTGCTCGTCGGGCCGCCGGGCACCGGCAAGACGACCGTCGGCCGCGCGCTCGCGCACCGGCTGCGCGGCAAGTTCTTCCTCCTCGACGGGAGCATGATCGCCGGCGGCCCGCACTTCTTCGAGCGCGTGCAGCAGCTGTTCGAGGCCGCCAAGCAGCAGGCGCCCGCCGTCGTCTTCATCGACGACAGCGACGTGCTCTTCGAGGGGAACGCGGAGACGGGCTTCTACCGCTACCTGCTCACCCTGCTCGACGGCATCGAGAGCGAGAGCGCCGGCCGCATCTGCCTCGTGCTGACGGCGATGGACGTCGCCAGCATCCCGCCGGCGCTCGTCCGCTCCGGGCGCATCGAGCTCTGGCTGGAGATGCGGCTGCCGGACGAGGCGGCGCGCGCCGCCATCCTCGCCGACCGCTGCGCGTCGCTGCCGCCCGCCATGGGCCCGATCGACGTGCCGCAGCTCGCCGCCGCCACCGACGGGCTGACGGGCGCGGACCTCAAGCGGCTGGTGGACGACGGCAAGCTCCTCTTCGCCTACGACGTGGCGCGCGGGCAGCCGCCGCGCGTGGCGCTCGACTACCTGCTGGCCGCGGCCGACGTCGTGCGCGGCGACAAGGCGCGCTACGCCGAGGCGGAGGCGCGGGCCCGCGCACGCCGACCGACGCGACCGCCCTACTTCGACGTCATGAACCGCGTCGTCATCGGACCGTTCGCGGAAGCGGGGGACGGGCCGGTGCCGCGCCTCGACTTCGAGGAGCCGGGCTGACGCGTTCGCCGGTGCCGCGGCCGGCGCGTGGGCCGCGGCACCGCCGCCGGGCGAAACCGCCGCCGCGCGGGCCGGGTAGTGTCGCCACTTCCCCGCCCCGTTCCGCGCCACCCGCCCCGCTCCCGCCGCACATGCCTGCCACCGGCACCGCGCTCCGCGTCGGTCTCGAGACGCTGCGCAGCAACCCGCTCCGCACCTTCCTCTCCACGCTCGGCGTGATGATCGGCGTCGCCTCGCTGGTGGCCGTGCTCGCCCTCGGCGACGGCATGGAGCAGTACGGCCTGGCCCGCATCCGGGGCGAGGGGGCGCAGGTGGTGGGGCTGCGGGCGATCGAGAGCGAGACGGTGGACGGCGTGGCGGTGCCGCGCGACTCCGCCGTCCTCTTCACCACGGCCGACGCGGCCGACCTCGCGCGCACGCTGCCGCCCGGCACGCAGGTCGTGATGCTGCGCCAGGGCGCGGGGCTCGTCACCGGGCCGGCCGGCGGCCGCGCGCGCGGCGCCGTGGTGGCGGGCGTGCTCCCGTCGCCGGGCTTCCCGCCTCTCACCGTCGTGCACGGGCGCATGTTCACGACGGCGGAGGCGTATGCCGACGCGCCGCTCGCCCTCCTCTCGCAGCCCCTGGCCGACTCGCTCGCCGCGCCGCGGCCGGGCGCGTCGCTGGTGGGGGATACGGTGCACGTCGGCGACGTGGCGCGCATCGTGGCCGGCGTCTTCACCCTCAATGCCGGGGCCGCGGTCGCGCGGCCGGGTGCGGCCAACTACGTCGTGATGCCGGTGGACGGCGCCGCCGCGGCGATGGCGCCGGCCGGACCCGGCGCGGCGCGCTCCCCCACGCTCGAGGCGCACGCCGCGTCGGTGGAGGATGTGCCCGCCGTGCGCGCCGCGGTGGAGCGGTGGGTCGCCGCGCGCTGGCCCGACTGGCGTCACGAGGTGCGGCTCTCCAGCACCAGCCAGCAGCGCCTGGCCACCTTCCGGGAGGGCGTCCTCGTCTTCAAGCTGTTCATGGGCGCCATCGTCTCGATCTCGCTCCTCGTCGGCGGCATCGGCATCATGAACGTGCTGCTCGCCTCGGTCACCGAGCGCACGCGCGAGATCGGCATCCGCAAGACGACGGGCGCGCGCAACCGCGACATCCTGCGCCAGTTCCTGGCCGAGTCGGTGGTGGTCTCCGGCGCCGGCAGCGTGGTGGGCGTGGTGCTGGGCCTCGCCGGCGCCTTCGCCTTCACGGCGATCATGCGCGCCGTGAGCGAGGCGGAGGTGTACGCCGCGATCACGCTGCGCACGCTCCTCCTGGCCGCGCTGGCCGCGATCGTGGTCGGGCTGGTGTTCGGCACCTACCCGGCCCGCCGCGCGGCGCGCCTGTCGCCGATCGACGCGATCCGGCACGAGTAGGAACGCAGGGACCGGGGACCAGACAGGGAAGAGGGAAGAGGGAAGAGGGAAGAGGGAACACCCCTCGGGACCCTACCAGGCGCAGCCCCTCTTCCCTCTTCCCTCTTCCCTGGTCCCTGGTCCCTTCCCTTCAATCCGCCCGCGGCGGGATGACGGACCCTCGCGGCGCGGCGGGCGAGTCGCCGCCGTCCGCCTCCATCTGATCGGCGATCGCGTGGAGGCGCTGGACGGCGTCGGCGAGCTGCTCGAGCGCGCCGGCCATGCGGCTCAGTGCGTCGCGCAGCACGAGCATGTCGGCGCAGCGCGTGCGCGGGTCGGGGCGCAGCAGCGCGTCCACCTCGGCGGGAGAGAGCGGCTCGTGCGACATCGTCGTCGTCGGGTCGATGGGGACGCCGGGCGCGGGTGAGGACCGTGGAGGGGCACGCGCCGGCCGGGCGCCCCCTCGGACGGTGACGCCGTCCGTCCGCCGGCGCCGCATCATCAGTGGTGCGGGGAGGGCCGCCGCGCAAGGCGGCGGCCGCCGCCCTCAGGCCTCCTCCGTCTCCTCTCCCTCGTCCTCCGTCTCGGCCATGCGCTCGCAGTGCTCGGCGCAGCTGGCGCACGACTCGGCGCAGAGGCGCATCTGCGCGTCCTCGGGGTCGACGCTGCGGCACGACTCCTCGCAGGCACGGCAGAGCTCCGCGCAGGCGAGGCAGATGATCGGGTGGTAGGGCGAGCCGCGCAGCATGAAGTTGGCGCTCGTCTGGCAGATGTCGGCACAGTCGAGCAGGAGCCCGACGTGGTCGGCGTCGGCGTGCTCGCCCCCCTGCGCCAGGCAGTACTGCGCGGTGGTGGTGCAGGCGACGTGGCAGTTGAGGCACTCCTCGATGCAGGCCTGCAGCATCTCGCTGTCGGGGCCGTGCTCGTCGGTGTCGTGCGGGGTGGGGGTGCTGGCCATGCGAGTCTCCGATCGGGGAGGCGGGAAGGCGGCGCCGCGCGCGACGCCGCCGGACGCTCGTGCCGTCGTGGCACGACGCGTACCGCGCGGGCCGCGCGGCGACGTCAGGCGGACGCCGGTGCGTGGAGCCAGTTGCGCCGCAGGTAGACGGTGGCGAAGCCGGCGCGCTGCACGTTGCGGAAGGATGGTGCGGCGCGCTGCGGCGTGGGCTGCGCGGTCTCCAGCGAGGCGCGCCGGGCGCCCATCGCCGCCGCATCGCGCAGCCGGCGCGCCAGGAGCGCGCCCTGCGCGCCGCGCCCGCGGTGCCGTTCCACGGTGGCCGCGAAGCCGAACCACGCCTCCCCGCCGCGCAGCCGGAAGGCGCCCGTGGCCACTGGCTCGTCGCCGTCGTACGCCAGGTAGTGGCGCCAGCCTTCGCGTCCGACCGACGCCGCGGTCCAGCGCTCCAGCAGCGCGGGCCAGCCGAACGCGCCGGCCGCGATGCGCCCGAAGGTCGCCGCGTCGGCGGGCCCGATCTCGGCGACGCGCAGCGGGGTGGGCGGGTCGTCCACGGGCGCCACCGGCCGCGCCAGGCGCACCCACGCGTTGTAGGGCACCAGCCCGCGCGCCGCCAGCCAGTCGTCCAGCGCGGCCGGTTCGGCGGTGGGCACGACCTGCACGAAGAGGCGCCGCACGCCGGCGCGGGCGGCCGCGTCGAGCGCCGCGTCCAGCTGCGCCTCGCTGGCCGGCTCCTCGACGCCGAGCCCGACGAGGCGGTTGAGCGCCAGGACGTCGAACGCCGGGGCGAGGAAGAGCGCGGCCCCGTCGAGCGCGTCCACGCGGAGCCCCGCCGCGCCCGCGACGTCGCCCGGCGGGGCGGCGTAGAGGTCGCGCCAGACGTCGATCTCGCACCGCTCCAGCGCACGCACGAGCGCCGGGTCGGGTGCGGGCCGCCGCGCCGCATCGGTCATGCGCGCCTCCGCGTCGAGGGCGGTGTGCCGCGTGCGCCGTCGCGTCGCGCCGCACCGCGTCGGGCCGAAGCTGTGCCGCACGGGCGGGGGGCGCAAGACGGGGCTCTTCCCCCGCGTGGCGTCGCGCGGCGACATTCGGTGATGCCCGAGACCGCCCCCACGCCCGCCCTGCCCACCTTCGCCGCCACGCGCTACGTGCAGCCGCTGCGCGAGGGGGGCTCGCTGCCCGCCGTGGTGGAGACGGACGAGGGCGGGCTGTTCGTGGTGAAGTTCCGCGGCGCGGGGCAGGGGGCCAAGGTGCTGGTGGCCGAGCTGATCGTGGGGCTGCTGGCGCAGCGCGTCGGGCTGCCGGTGCCCGAACTGGCGCTGGTGGAGGTGTCCGACCGCTTCGGCCGCAGCGAGCCGGACCCGGAGATCCAGGACCTGCTGCGCAACAGCCACGGCGTGAACGTCGGGCTGCGCTACCTGGACGGGGCGTTCAACTACGACGGCGTGGCCGCGGGGGAGCTGGTCGACGCCGAGCTGGCGGCGCGCATCGTCTGGCTGGACGCGCTGGTGACGAACCCCGATCGCACGGCGCGCAACCCGAACCTGCTCGTCTGGCAGCGGCGCCCGTGGCTCATCGACCACGGCGCGGCGCTCTACGCGCAGCACGACTGGGCGTCGGTGGACGAGGCGCGCACGCGCACCCCCTTCCCGCTCATCGAGCGGCACGTGCTGCTCGGCCGCGCCGGCGACCTCGCGGCCGCCGACGCGCAGCTCGCGCCGCTGCTGGACGACGCGGCGATCGCGCGCGTGCTGGCGCTGGTGCCCGACGCGCTGCTCGTCGACCCGGTGAGCGGCGGCGACTTTCCCTCGGCCGCGGCGGCGCGGGCGCGCTACGTGGACTACCTGCGCACGCGGCTGCAGGCCCCGCGCGCCTGGGTGGAGGAGGCGGTGCGCGCGCAGGCGCGCCTGCGCGCCGCGCCGCCGCGGCGCCTGGAGGCGCGGCGGTGAGCACGAGCGACGCAGTGGGCGCCGCACGCGCCCGGGACTGGGTGGCCTACGACTTCGCGGTGCTGCGCGCGGTGCCGCACCCGCACGTGGGCGCCTTCGTGCCGGTGGGCGTGGTGGTGCACGCGCGCACGATGGAGTTCCTGCAGCTGCGCGCGCTCACCGACCCGGCCGAGCTGGCGCGTCGCGTCCCCGACGTGGACGCCGAGCTGCTCGCCCGCTACCTGCGCGTCTGCGCCGCCGTCTGCGAGGGCCGGCCGGACGCCGGCCCGATCGCGCTGGTGCCGCCGTCGGAGCGCTTCCACTGGATCACCGCGCCGCGCTCGGACGTGCTGCAGAGCGGCCCGGTGCACGAAGGCGTCTGCGAGACGCCGGAGCGGGCGCTGGAGGCGCTGTACGAGGCGTATGTGGGGGAGCGATGAGCGCTCAGCGCTCAGCGGTCAGCGCAACACCCTCTGACGGGCCAGTACTGGCCGGCCCGAGGCTGTTACGCTGAGCGCTGAGCGCTCACCGCTGATCGCTGCTCCCCTCACACTCCCAACCGGTACTGCCGCCCGTCGCTCGTCGCCGGCTCATCGTTCGCGATCGCGGCCAGCACGTCGCCGTGACAGGCGCGCGGGGCGCACCAGCAGCCGAGGACCTTGCCGCGCAGCTCGCGGACGATCTCCTCGCGCGTCGGTGGGGTCAGCCCCGGTACCTGGCGCCGCCCGTCCAGCCACTCGCGGTACGCCTCGATCGACTCCGCCCGCGATCCCACGCGCACGACCGCCAGCGTGTCGCCCGGCTTGTCGGTGAAGGGGTTGCTCCACCGGTTGCCGGCGCGCGTGCGGCCGATGAAGACGTCGTAGCGGGCCTTGCGGAAGTGGACGACCAGCGGGTGGGGCATGGCGGGGACGAGGACGCTCCGGTGCGGTGAGTCGGGAGGACCGGGATGGAAAGATGGAGCGATCCACCACGTCACGGCACGCGCTGCAGCGCCACCCCCCGCGGTCCGAACGCCGCCGTGTCCCAGGCCAGCGGGCGCAGGTAGGCGCCGCCCACGATCCAGGTGAACGGCCGGACATCGTCCAGCCGCACGATCACGATGCTGTCCTCCACCGCCCAGCTGGCGGGGCGCCGCGCGGTCGCGCCGTCGGGCTCCTGGAGCTCCACCACCGCGCTGTCTCCCGGCGACAGGCGCAGCGTCAGCAGGCGGGCGCCCTCGTCGCGCGTCCCCGGCGGCTCGCCTGCCGGCTCGGCCCGGTAGCTCCCGACCAGCGCCGCGGTGGCCGCGACCAGGGGCGTGACGCGCACGCGGTCGCCGCAGACGTGCAGGGCGTCCGGCGTGCGCAC
>DASTRO010000153.1:0-14092 GCA_035761165.1 Gemmatimonadaceae bacterium
GGCGACGGGATGCGCCGGCGCGCGATGATCGGGTGGTGGTCGCGGCGGGCACGAAGGCGATCGTGGGAGTCGGGGAGGGCCCCGCGCCACGCCTCGCGCCGCGCCCCGCGCGTCGGCTCCCACACTATAGCCGGATCGTCCACCCGCGGGCCGGATCGTCCCCGGGACCGCCACCCGTCGTCCTTGACACCCTTGCGTCCGCGCCCCATGTAGGGCCCGCGGCCGATGGTCCGCCGTGCCCGGTGCCACGATGGGCGCCCAGAGGCGCACGGTCCTCCGCCGCGCGGCGACGGCGTCGCGCCCGCCCGTGGATCCAACCGACACACGCCCGCCACGTGAGGCTCCCCACCACGGCGGCGCTCGCCGCCCTCCTCGGCGCCCTCGCCGCCGCCCCACTGCGCGCACAGACCGTCAGCGGCCGCGTCACCGACGCCAGCGCCGGCCGTCCGGCCGTCGGCGCCATCGTGTCGCTCGTCACGCCCGACGGGCGGCGGCTCGGCGCGGTGCTCACGGCGCCGGACGGCGCCTACCGCATCGGCGCGCCGCGGCCCGGCAGCTACCGGCTCCGCGTGGACCTCATCGGCTACGAGAGCTGGCGCTCGCCCGCCCTCGAGCTCCGCGGCGCCGACACGCTGACCTACGACGTGCGCCTGCCGCTGCGGCGCGTGGAGCTGGAGACGGTCGTCGTCAGCGGCACGGCGCGCTGCACGGTGAACCCGCAGGCCGTGCCGCAGATGCTCGCGACGTGGGAGGAGATCCGCCGCGCCCTGACGATCAGCGAGATCGGCCGGCGCGAGCACCTGCTCCCCTTCGAGCTCCGGCTGACGGAGCGGGTCATGAGCGGCCGCGGCGAGCTGGCCGGCTCGCGCCGCCGCTCGCGCCTGCGCGGCACCGCGATGCGCCCGTGGGAGGCGCCGCCGGCCGCGGAGCTGGCGGCGCACGGCTACGTGCAACGCCAGGGGGACCGCCTGCTCTGGTTCGGCCCGACCGTGGAGACGCTCCTCTCCGACGCGTTCCTCACCACGCACTGCTTCCGGCCGGTGCGCGACGACGACCAGGTGGGGCTCGCCTTCACGCCGCTCCCCGACCGCACCCTGCCCGACATCGCCGGCACCATCTGGCTCGACGCGCGCACGTCGGAGCTGCGCCGGGTGGACTTCGTCTTCGAGCACACCGCGGACAGCCTGGCCAACGGCGAGCCGGCCGGCGGGCGGCTCGAGTTCGCGCGGCTCCCGTCCGGGCTCTGGCACATCAGCCGGTGGCGGCTGCGCGTGCCGCTCGTCGCCAACAGCCTCGCCGAGCCGGACAGCGGGGACGCCGACCGCACGCGGCGGCGGCGCCGCACCTGGTCGCTGATCGACGCGCGCTTCCGCGAGTCGTCCGGCGAGACGGTGGTGCTGACGCCCGACGGCGAGGCGGACGAGGGGACGGTGGCCGTGGTCGCGGGCGTCGTCACCGACAGCACGACCGGCGAGCCGCTGGCCGGCGTCCAGGTGGTGGCGCCGGGCGCGGAGCCGATGGTCACCGACGGCGCCGGGCGCTACGCGCTGGAGATCGCCGACGTGCCGGAGTCGGCCACGAGCTACGCGGTGACGTTCGACCACCCGCGCTTCGCGGCGCTGGGGCTGCGCGCCACCAGCCGCGTGGTGCGGATCCAGGCGGGCTCGATGGTCACGCTGAACTTCGCCGTCCCCGCCGTGGCCACGCTCCTGCGCCAGGCCTGTCCGCTGAACGGCGAGGCGACGACGGACGCGAGCGGGCGCCTGCGCCTCGGCATGCTGCTCGGCCAGGTGACGACGGCGGACGGCGCCCCGCTGCCGGTGGGGGTGGAGGTCGTGGCCGAGTGGGCGAGCGACGACGCGGCGGTGGACCCGACGAGTGGCGTGCGGGTGGTGCAGCAGCGCGGCGTCGCGCCACGGCCGGACGGCGGCTTCCATCTCTGCCCGCTCCCGATCGGGCGGGAGGTCACGCTGCAGGCGCGGCAGGGTGGACGCGTGCTGGCCAGCGTGCCGCTGGTGGTGCCGGCGAGCGGGCTGGCGCGGTACACGCTCGTGCTCACTCCGACGGCGCCACGTTAGGCGCGCGGGGTGGTCAGCGACGGGCGCGAATCTCGTCCGACCCGACCGGCTTCGTCCAGATGACGAGGGCGCCGCAGCTCGCGCCGCCGCCCCCGCTTGCACCTCCTCCTGGTAGCGGTAGGCCGCCCTGCGACTCCGACAGATAGCCGGCGAAGATCGCCGGCACCTGGACCGGCCGCGGGTACACCTCGATGGCGAGGACGTCGCGCTTGTTCACCATCATGTCGAGCCCCTCGTCGGCCGCCCACCGGATGAGGATGCCGTCCAGGAAGACGTTGAGCCGGCACGTCCCTCCGGCGAATTGCCCGAGGGCGACGGAGCGGTTGTGGATGTCGCGGCTCACGCGGACGCTCGGCACCTCGCGCAACAGGGCGTCCATCGAACCGCCGTGGTGTTCCAGGTCGTCCGGATCGAAGAAGGTGCCGCTGCCGACCTTCTGCCGGTCGTAGAAGCCGCTCTCCAGCAGGCGGGTATCCATCTTCCGGCCGTTGACCACGATCGTGCCGAGCTCCGTGGCGGAGGGAACCAGCTTCACCGCGAGCTCGACGCGGAGCCCAGCCCCGGCTTCCAGGATCACATCGGCGGGCTGGTAGCCGATGCGCCGCACCAGCAGCTGGATCGTGTCGGGCGCGACACCCGTGAGGGCGAAGCGGCCGTCCTCGCCAGTGAGGGTGAACTGCCTTGCCCCCGCACGCACCTCGGCCCCGCTCAACGGGAGCCCCGCCGTATCACGCACCACCCCGACGAGTGTCACCGTACGTGCGGCGATCGTTGCCGCGGAATCGGCGCCCGGCACGGGCTCCTGTGCGCCCAGCTGGCCCGCCAGCAGCGCGGTGGCGCCGAGCAGCGCGCTGCAGAGACGGGCGGCAGTCACGGCTCGCGATCCCGCGACGCGGGAAACCGGAGGCGGCGTCTCAGTGCGCATCATCGTCAGCCCCGAACGGTTTCGTCCAGATGACGAGGGCGCCGCAGTCCGTTCCGCCGCCGATGCCGATGCCACCACCGTTCGGTGATGGGATGCCGTTCGGTGATGGGATGCCGCTCGGTGGTATGGTGGCGCCCTGGCTGCTCGATAAGTAGCCCGCGAAGACCGCCGGCACCTGGATCGCCCTGGGATATACCTCGACGGCCAGGATGTCGCGCCGATCGAGCAGCATGTCGAGTCCCACATCGCCCGCCCACCCGGTGCGGATACCGTCCAGGAAGATGTTGAGCTGGCACAGGCTGAAGCCATTGAATGGACCCATCGCGACAGCTCGGTGGTAGCGGTCGTATCTCACCCGGACGCTCGGCACCTGGTACAGCAGCCCGGAGAGCGTGCCGCCGAAGTGCTCCAGGTAGTCCGCGTCGAAGAAGGTGCCCAGACCGAGCTTCTGCCGGTCATAGAAGCCGCTCTGCAGCAGATGCAGATCCATCTTCCGACCATTGACCACGACCGTGCCGAGCTCGGTGGCGGCGGGCACCAGCTTGACGGCAAGCTCGACGCGTAATCCGGCCTGCGCCTCGAGGATCACGTCGGCCGGCTTGTAGCCGATCCGCCGCACCAGCAGTTGGATCGTATCCGGCGCGACGCCGGCGAGCACGAAGCGTCCATCCTCCCCGGTGAGGGTGAACTGCTGTGCGCCGGCGCGCACTTCGGCGCCGCTCAGTGGGAGCCCCGCCGTGTCGCGCACCACCCCGACGAGCGTCACGGTGCGTGCGGCGAGTGTCGCCGCAGAGTCGGCACGGGGCTGCGGCTCCTGCGCGCGCAGCGCGGACGCGAGCAGCGCGCTCGCGGTTAGCACAAGAGTGCAGCAGCGGGCGGCAGTCGTGGGGCGCGACCGCGCGCGGTACAGAGGAGCGAGCGCCGTCTCAGTGCGCATCGTCGTCAGCCCCGAATGGCTTCGTCCAGATGACGATCGCGCCACAGTCGGCGTACGTCACGCCCTTGAGCTGCACGTGCCCCGGCGCGAGCCCGCCGCCCATCGTGGGCGTGCCGCCGGCGTACATCGAGAGCACGGCGGGCATCTCGGTCACGCGGGGATACACCTCGACGGCGAGGATCTCCTCGGGATTGACCAGATAGTCGAGGCCGACCTCGTCGGCCCATCGGATGAGCATCCCGTCGAGAAACACGTTCAGCGCACAGCTGCCGCCGCCCGTCAGGCTGAACGTCCGTCCCAGGGCGATGGCCCGTCCGTGCCGATCGCGAGCCACCCTCAGGCCGGGCACCTGGTAGAGTAGCCCGGAGATGGTCCCGCCGAAGTGCTCAAGGTAGTCGGAATCGAAGAACGTGCCCCAGCCGAGCTTCTGCCTGTGGTAGAAGCCCGTCTTCCAGAGTTTGAGATCCATGCGCTCGCCCTCGACTTCGATCGTGCCCAGCTCCGTGACGGCTGGTATCAGCTTGACCGCGAGCTCCACGCGGAGCCCGGCCTGGGCTTCGAGGATCACGTCGGCCGGTTTGTAGCCGATCCGCCGCACGAGCAGCTGGATGGTATCCGGCGCGACGCCCATGAGCTGGAAGCGGCCGTCCTCGCCCGTGAGCGTGAACTGCCGCGCCCCCGCCCGTACCTCGGCCCCGCTCAACGGGAGCCCTGCCGTATCGCGCACGACACCGACGAGCGTCACCGTGCGCGCGGCGAGCGTTGCCGTGGAATCGGCACCCGGCACCGCCTCCTGCGCGCCGAGCGAGGGCGCGAGCAGTGGGGTCGCGCCGATCAGCGCGGCGACGAGGAGTGCGGCGGCGGCACGCCGCGGCCGCACGCGGCGGGAGTGAGCGATCGACATCGGCAACTCCGGAGCTCGGAACGCGAGAAGCGGACTGCACCCGTGTCGACCAGCGTCGGTCGCATCGGCATCGAGGGAGGGGTAAGGCGGGTCGAGACGGCGGGCCATGTCGCCACCCGCCACACCGCATCGAGAGGACGCCCCTACCGGCCCCGACGCAAGCATGGTGCGCGGGCGCGCCTACCGGAAGATCGTGCCGGCACGCCCTCCGGCTGTCCTCGATCGGGCACGGCGGACCGTCACCAGGAGTGGGCAGCCGGTGGCACCTGAGCGGGCACCGTTCGACGCG
Organism: Gemmatimonadaceae bacterium; assembly: GCA_035761165.1. Lineage (GTDB taxonomy): Bacteria > Gemmatimonadota > Gemmatimonadetes > Gemmatimonadales > Gemmatimonadaceae > CALCHX01. The sequence continues at coordinate 5,134 of DASTRO010000153.1, forward strand.
CCGCGACCGCCCTTGTGGCGCCGTCGCCGCCACTGCACCATGCGGGCAGCCATCCCGACGCCCCGCTCTCGACCGGAGGATCCCGCATGACGCACCCCGATACCGCCACCCCAGGCCCCATGCACGCCCGCGGCCCCCGCGAGCAGTTCCTCGATGTGTACCAGAAGGAGCACGCGGTCACGGAGAAGGTGCTGCGCGCCTTCCCGGCCGACCGCGGCGACTTCCGGCCGCACGAGCGCTCCAACAGCGCCCTGCAACTGGCGTGGACCTTCGTCGTCGAGGAGCGCATGATGCTGCTCGCCGTGCGCGGCCAGGAGGTGTTGGGCAGCGGCTTCCCGGCGGCGCCGGAGACGATGGAGGGGGTGCTCGCCGCCTTCGCCGCCCAGCACGACGAGCTGGTGCGCGCGCTGCGCGAGGCCGACGACTCGGTGATGGACGGCACGGTGCGCTTCTACACCGGTCCCGGGCAGGTGGGCGAGTACCGCACCGGCACCTTCCTCTGGTTCATGCTCCACGACCAGATCCACCACCGCGGCCAGCTCTCGGTCTACGTGCGCATGGCCGGCGGCAAGGTGCCGTCCATCTACGGGCCGACGGCGGACGAGCCGTGGCGGTGAGGAGCGGCCACCGGCCACTCCCCGACTAACGCAGCCCCGTCGCGAGCCGCTCGACGAGCGTGGCGGCGCGCGCCAGGAGCTCGCGGTCGGCGTCGTCCAGCGCGTGGATGGCGCGCGCCAGCTCGGCGACGCGCTGCGCCCGGCCGCTGTCGAGCAGGCGGCGCCCCTTGGCCGTCGCCCGCACACGTACGATGCGCGCGTCGTGCGGGTCGGCGTGGCGCGTCACCAGCCCGTCGGCCTCGAGGGCGGCGACGAGCCGCGTCATCGTCGGCGGCCGCACCTGCTCGGCGGCGGCCAGCTCACCCAGCGTGGGCGAGCCGGCGTGGACGATGACGGAGAGCGCGGAGAGGCGCGGCGCCGTGAGCCCGACGCGGTCGTCCTGCCGGCGCAGGCCGCGCAGCAGGTGGATGGCGGCCGAGTGGAGGCGGTCGGCGATGACGGCGTCCGGGTCGCCGGCGGCGAGGCTTGCGCGGCGCGAGGCCATGTCACATCTTCGGGCCAATGTTTAGCACTGCTAAATAATAGCCGAGCGGCGAGGACCGCGCCGCGGATCCCGGAGAGCGGAGGATCGAGGATGACGTCGCAGACGCGCACATCGGACGCGCCGGCCATCGCGCCGCAGCGCATCGGGCAGATCGCCGTGGTGGTGGAGGACGTCGAGCGCGCCGTCGCCTTCTACCGCGACGTGCTGGGGCTCCGCCTCCTCTTCCAGGCCCCGCCCGGGCTCGCCTTCCTCGACTGCGGCGGCGTACGGCTGATGCTCAGCCGGCCCGAGGGCGCGGGCGCCGCGGGGGCCTCGTCGATCGTCTACTACGTGGTGGCGGACATCCATGCCGCGTACGATACGCTGACCGCCCGCGGCGTCCAGTTCGAGGACGCACCCCACGTCGTGGCGCGCATGCCCGACCACGACCTGTGGATGACGTTCCTGCGGGACAGCGAGGGGAACGTGATCGGGTTGATGAGCGAGGTCAGCGATCGCGGTTGAGCGATCAGCGCCGAGCGTTCAGCGCTCAGCGGAACACCCGTGGAGCAGCGCTGAGCGCTCAGCGCTCAGCGAACAGGGGAACACCCCCCTGACGAGCCAGTACTGGCCTGCCCGAGCGGCCGTTACGCCGAGCGCTGAGCGCTCAGCGCTGATCGCTGTAGTTCACCACTCGTGCGGTCGCTTCCACACGCGCCGCCCGAGCCGCCAGACACGCTTCGAGAGCTCGCCCCCCTCGCTCCACACCTCGCCGTCCTCGTAGGCGTCCATCATGTCGGTGGCCTTGGCGCTCGCCTCGTCGGCCCAGTGGACGATCTCGGCCTCGGTGGTCATCGGCTGGACGGGGCTGCCGAACTCCAGCTGGCCGTGGTGCGAGAGGATGAGGTGCTGCAGCTCGAGCAGCTGGCCGGCGCTGCACACCGGCTCCGAGAGCGCGGCGAGGCGGCGCTCGAGCATGAGGGCGCCGAGCACGACGTGGCCGAGGAGGAGGCCGCAGGGGGTGTAGCTGAAGCCCGCCGGGCCGATCTCGTAGCTCTCCACCTTGCCGACGTCGTGCAGCAGCGCGCCGGCGACGCAGAGGTCCACGTTCGCGCGCATCGTCCGCGCCGTCTGCTTGGCGATGTTCGTCACCTCGTAGACGTGCAGCAGGAGGCCGCCGAGCTGCGCGTGGTGGCCGGTGGTGGAGGCCGGCGTGCGCTCGAACTGCGTGCGGAAGCCGTCGTCGCCGAAGAAGCAGTCGAGCACGCGGCGCAGCGACCGCGACTGCACCTCGCCGCGCGTGCGGTCGATCCACTCCCAGAGCCGGGCGACGTCGCCGCCGATGCGCGGCAGGAAGTCCTCGACGGTGAACTGGCCGAGGGGGAGGACGCGCACCGGGCCGCTGAGCTGGAGCTGGCGCTTGGCGGTGCCGTTGCGGCCGTACTGCGAGACGTCGCCGATGGCCTGGACCACCTTCCCCTGGTCGGCGCCGTCGGCCCACTCGAGCTTGTCGCTCCAGATGGGCGCCGTCTCGATCCGCCCGCTCTGGTTGCCGAGGGTGAGGATGACGAACGGGTCGCCGGCGGCGGTGCGCTTCTCGGTGCGCTCGAGGACGAGGAACTCGTGCTGGACGCGGTCGCCGACGGCGAGGCGGGTCAGGTCGAGCGGCGGCATGGCCCGCATTCTGGGGGGAGACGTGCTTCCAGGCAAGAGCGCCGGGGCCGGTTGCGGCAGGCGAGGGCGGGGTCCGGCACCGCGCCGAACATTGGAGCGCGCCAATGTTGCCGCCGGAGCCCGACGGTAGATTCGGCGAGCACGGCCGCCATTCGCCACCGACACCAGCGGAGATCCCCACGTGACGATGCGCCACCATCCGCCGCGCCCCAGCGCCACCGCCGCCGCCCTGCTCCTGGCGGCGCTCTCCCTTCCCGCCGCCCTCCGGGGCCAGGCGCCGGACCCGGGGCCCTGGAGCGTCCAGCCCTCGGCCGGCATCCTGTTCGACGGCTACGACTCGGGCGACGACGGCAGCCGTGCCGGCGCCCTGGTGGGGCTGCAGGTGGGGCGGCGTCTCTCGCCGCAGGTGCGGATCGTCGCCTCGCTCGCCTACGCGCGGGTGGGCGACGTGGGCGAGCACGCGCCCGGCGGGGCGGGATACGCCGTGTTCCGCAACGAGTGGGTGTTCGCGTCGCTCGGCCCCGCCGTCGAGCTCCCGGTGGGGCGCGCCACCGTCACCGCGTCGTTCCAGGCCGGCGCCGCGTGGCGCCGCACCCCGGTGGTGGGCCGGGTGGGCGAGCCGGGCCCGGTGCCCGGGCTCGTCGAGGCGTCGGGCGACGTCTCCGTCACGAGCGTCGCCGTGCCGGGCCTCGCGGTGCGCTACCCGCTGGGCCGGCGGGTGGCCGTCGTGGGCGCGGCGAGCGCCTACGCCCTCAGCGTCGACGAGGGCGGCGAGGTGAGCCCCGCCGTCACGCTCGGCCTCTCCCTGTCGCGCTGACGGCCGGAGCCGCCGGGCGCGCCGCCGGGGTGCCCGTCTCCTCCTCCGCTGCCATCGCGCCCTCGATGCGCGTCTCCGGCATCGTCGCGTAGACCACCAGCGACGCCGCGATGCAGGCGGTGACGTACCAGTAGAACCAGGCCTCGCGGCCGACGCTCTTGGCCCACAGCGCCAGGTACTCCGCCGTGCCGCCGAAGAGCGAGACCGTGAGGGCGTACGGCAGCCCGACACCGAGCGCGCGGATGCGGGTGGGGAAGAGCTCCGCCTTGACGACGGCGTTGATGGCCGTGTAGCCGCTCACCGCCACCAGTGCGGCCATCAGCAGGAGGAAGGCGCGCGGCGCCGTGTGCGCCCGCCCCAGCGCGGTCAGCAGCGGCACGGTGCCGAGCGTGCCGAGCACGCCGAAGGCCATCAGCACCGGCCGGCGGCCGACGACGTCGGACAGCAGGCCGACCAGCGGCTGGAGCAGCATGAAGACGACGAGCGTGGCGGCGGACAGCTCGGTGGCGTCCGCCTTGGTCCAGCCGGCAGTGTTGACGAGGAACTTCTGCGCGTAGGTGGTGAAGGTGTAGAACGCCACCGTGCCCCCGGCGGTGAGCCCGACGACGGTGGCCACCTGGCGCGGGTAGGCGAGCAGGGTGCGCAGCCCGCCGCGCGGCCGGACGGTGGCCGGTGCGCCGGCGCGGGCACCCTCCTCCCGCCGCTCCGCCTCGAAGGCCGGCGTCTCGTCGATGTTGCGGCGCAGCCAGCGCACGGCGAGCGCGCAGGCGGCGCCGATGACGAACGGGATGCGCCACCCCCACCGCTCCAGGTCGTCCGTGGCCAGGGTGCGCTGCAGCACGAGCAGCACGCCGAGCGCGAGGAGCTGCCCCATGATGAGCGTGACGTACTGGAAGCTGGAGTAGAAGCCGCGCCGCTCGCGGCCGGCCATCTCGCTCAGGTAGGTGGCGCTGGCGCCGTACTCGCCGCCCACGCTGAGCCCCTGCAGCAGCCGCGCGACCACGAGCAGCGCCGGCGCGAGCACGCCGGCCGCCGCGTAGGTGGGCGTGACGGCGATGAGCAGCGAGCCCACGCACATCAGGAGCACGGAGAGGGTGAGCGCGGCGCGGCGACCGTGCCGGTCGGCGTAGCGGCCCAGCATCCAGCCGCCCACGGGGCGCATGAGGAAGCCCACGGCGAACACCGCGGCGGCGGCCAGGAGCTGCGCGGTCTGGCTGCCCGGCGGGAAGAAGGCGCCGGCGAAGTAGAGCGCGAAGGCCGAGTAGACGTACCAGTCGTACCACTCGACGAGGTTGCCCGCCGAGCCGCCGACGATGGACCAGAGGCGGCGACGGTGCGAGAGGGGAGCCATGCGGGCGACGGGACACGGGCGGGAGCGCGCGGGAACGCGGGAGAGTACGGCACGCGCCGCCCCTCTTCAACTCGCGCCGCGTCGCCGGGCCTCGCCGGGCCTCGCCGGGCGGCGGAGCGCGCCGCGCCGGGCGGTGCTGGCGCGAACGCGGCCCCGGCACGAGCTTCGCTCCGGTGGCGGCGCGCTCGGGGCGCGCTCGGGGCGCGCTCGCGGCGCGGGCGGCGCCGGACGGCGCCTACCACTCTCCTCACAACCACGACGGCGATGTCCACGGCGATGTCCAGGACGATGTCCGGGGCGGCGTCCACGCCCTACCACCCCCGCAGCAAGGCCGCCCTCCTCGCCGACGCGCGGCAGACCGCGCGCGAGGCGCGTGGACGCGCCGCGTTCGTGCGCCGGGCCCGCGTGCTGCCGGTGGGGCTGCCGGTCGGGGCGACGGTGGCGGTGCTGCGCTACCACCACCGCCGAGGACAGGGCGACTCGGTGGCGGAGGCGGTGATGGCCGCGGGGCTGGCACTGCTCGCCACGGTGACGGTGGCGACGGGGGCGGCGCACCTGGAGTGGGAGCTCCACCGGCTGGCCTACCGCCGGCGGCGCCGCTGACGCCGTCCCACTGACGGCGCCGCTGCCAGCGCGGTCCACGGCGCGGCCGGTCCACGATCGAGCCCCACGACCCATCGCACCGGAACCCACGAACGCGGGAGGGGCGGGATGCAGGGCTACGACTTCACCGAGCGGGTACGGCGGGTCCTCTCCGGCGCCCGCAAGGAAGCGAACCGCCTGCAGCACGAGTACGTGGGCACGGAGCACATCCTGCTCGGCCTGGCGGGCGAGGGCGAGGGGGTGGCCGCGGCAGCGCTGGCGAGCCTCGGCGTCGACCGCGACGACCTCCGGCGGCGCGTGGAGCACATCCTCGCACGCGGGCTGGCGGCGCGCCCGGCGCCGGTGGACCTGCCCTACACCTCGCGCGCCAAGAAGGTGCTCGAGCTGGCGATGAGCGAGGCGCGCGAGCTGGGGCACAGCTACGTGGGCACCGAGCACCTGCTGCTCGGGCTCCTGCGCGAGGAGAAGGGGATCGCCGCCCAGGTCCTCGCCGACGCGGGCGTGACGCTCGACGCCGCCCGCGCCGAAGTGGTGCGGCTGCTCGGCGCCTCGGCGGCGACGGGCACCGTGCCGCCACCGGTCGCGACCGTGCGCCGCCTGCGCGAGGCAAGGACGGCGGAGGCGGCCGACGCGGCGAACGTGGAGCTGGTGCGCGACACGCTGGCCTCGGCGTTCGCCGGCCGGCTCGACGCGCTGGCGCCGCACCCGGGGCTCCACGGCCTGCACGACGCGCTCCCCGCGCTCCGCGCCGCCCTCCCCGACCTCTCGGCCACGCCGGAGGAGGTGCTGGCGGCGGCGCAGGGCAGCGTCGCGTCGCGCTGGCTGCTGCGCGGCACGCACCTCGGCGAGCTGTACGGGCTGGCACCCACCGGCCAGCCCATCCAGCTCCGGTACGTGAGCATCGCCCGGGTCGTGGACGGGCGCATCGTGCACCTCGCCGGCGAGGCGGGGTGGCTGGACGTTCTCCTGCAACTCGGCGCCCTGCGGCGCAGCGAACCACGTTAGGCGACTGGGACGCCGCTCAGTGCGTCAGCCCGTAGACGACGTAGTTGATCGCCAGCTTGTACGCGTCGTTGGTGATGTTCACCGGCCACCAGCCGTCGCCCGACCACTCCATGTAGTCGCCGATGTCGGTGTCGTAGTCGATCACCACCATCAGTCGCTTCGCCGGATCGTTGTCCTCGTGGATGCCGAGGAAGCGGGCGCGGAGCGAGGGGTCCTGCGGGTGGCCCATGTCGAGCGACGTGATGTGGTAGAAGCAGTCGAAGATCGGGTGGTCGAGGTCGAGGCGGTCGATGCGCGCCTCGGGGAGCACCATCCGCATGGAGCGCTCGAAGTTGGCCCACTCGCCGCGCATGAAGTCGTCGACGATGAGGAAGCCGCCCTTCTGCAGGTAGGCGCGGAGCCCCGCCGCCTCCGCCTCGCTCGGGATCCAGTAGCCGGGCTCGGAGAGGTAGGCCACCGGGTAGCGGAGCAGCTCCGGGTCGTCCATGTCGAGCACGTTGCTGCCGGCCACGTGCGGGCGCAGCGAGGTGAGCTCGCGCGCCATCGTCATGAAGTTGCGCTCCATCGCCGGGTAGTCGTACTCCCAGCCGCTGCGGCGATGGACGGCGTAGCGCAGGCGCACGAAGGTGAAGCGCCCGTCGTAGGGGACGTTGGGCTCGACGAACGACCGGCGCCGCCAGGGCGGCTGGGCGACCGGGGCACGCCCGCCGGCTGCCATGGGCGCCACGGGCGCCGTGGGCGCGGTGGGCGCGGTGGGCGCGAGCGTCGGGGCCCCCGTCGCGATGGCGGCGAGGGCCCAGGCGAGCGCGGTGGAGCGTGCCGGGCGGCGCGTCGTCAGTTCCCGCCGCCCGCGCTCCACGGCGGCACCACGCCGTTCGTGCGCGCGTAGGCGATCGACTGCCCGAGGTGCTCGTGCAGGTGCGTCGCCATCGTCACCAGCACGCCGCGCTTCGTCGTCGGCGTGCCGAACATGTCCACGCTGTCGTCCAGCTGCGCGTCGGGCACGTCCATCACCGCCTGCCGGGCGAAGGCGAACGACTTGTGCAGCAGCTCCACGATCCGCACGCGGTCGGTGATCGTCTGCTCGGCGTCGCGGGGGAGCGTCACGTCGGGGGCACGCTGCACGCCGGCCAGGCGCGGGAAGAGGTAGTTGGCGCTGGCGACGTGGACGAACACCTCGCTCACCGAGCGCACCCCCTCCCCCGGGCGCCAGCCGTACTTCTCCTGCGGCATCGCCTCGGCCAGGGCGACCAGCTTCTTCTCACCGTCGTCGAGCTGGGCGATGAGCTCCTTGCGGAGCCCGGTGGCGGTGGCCGGGTCGGCGCCCTGCGCGTGGAGCGGGACGGCGACGAGGAGGAGGGCGAGCGCGGGCCGGGCGACATGGAGGCTGGAGCGCATGGGAACACTCTCGGGAAGAGGGGTGGGGCCCACGATGGGTGGCGCCGCGCGCGGCGTCCAGTGGGTCGCACGCACCAGGCGGGCAGAGGAAGCGGATGACCCGGCGGGCGGCCCCGACGGCGCGCCCCCTCGTGCCCGGCCGGCCCCCGATGCATGATGGGGCGTCCGCGCCCGCCCACCCCCGACCTCCCTCCCACCAGGACGCCCGCCATGCGCTACGTGATGCGGCAGAAGCTCCTCGCCCTCGGCGACGACTTCCATATCCGGGACGAGGCCGGACGCGACGCCTACGTCGTGGACGGCAAGGTGTTCAGCTTCGGCAGCAAGCTGAGCGTCCGCGACATGCGGGGCACGGAGCTCGCCTTCATCAAGCAGAAGCTGCTCTCCTGGGGGCCCACCTACGAGATCTACCGCGACCAGCGGCTGGCAGCGGTGGTGAAGAAGCAGCTCTTCGCCCTCTTCCACCACCGCTTCACCGTGGACGTGCCCGGGCCCGACGACCTCGAGGCGGAGGGCGACTTCACCGACCACGAGTACGAGTTCCGCCGCGGCGGCCAGGTGGTGGCCACCGTGTCGAAGCGCTGGTTCAGCTGGACCGACACGTACGGCATCGACGTCGCGCCGGGGGAGGACGACGTGCTGATCCTCGCCAGCGCGGTGGTCGTGGACCTGGCCTGCCACCCGGACGGCGAGCATCACTGATGTGCCTCGCGGAGGGTACGTGACGAGTCGTCATCGGCCCGGATGAAGCGGCCTCGGTCCTCCTGTCATCCCGCCGGAGCCGGGTACCCGCCGAAGGCGGGTGGGTCAGCGAGCGAGTGTCGGGATCTGCCGTCCGTACCGGGTGGCCGGCCACCAGCACGTGAGAGGAGATCCCGACACTCGCCCCACCTGCGGTGGGGCTCCTGCGGGATGACAGGGGCTCCGTTGCATGGTCCCTCGTGCCGCCGGGCCGGATCCCCAGCGGGCTTTCGACAGAGTCGATGGCAAGGTCACCCGACGTCCGTGAAGCGCATCAGCCCTTCCTCCCC
>DASTRO010000154.1:0-12657 GCA_035761165.1 Gemmatimonadaceae bacterium
CGCTCGCCCTCCTGCAGCGGGCCGCCTGGCCGGGGAACGTGCGCGAGCTGGAGCACGCCGTGGAGCGGGCGGTGATCCTCAGCCCCAGCCCGCTCCTCGCCCCCAGCGCCTTCGACGGCCAGCGCTTCGGCCTCGCCGACGCGGGGCTCCCCGCCGGCGCCACCGGCACGCCGGCGGCGCGCACCCTCGACGGAGCCGGCCCCGCGGACCCGGACGCGATCGTCCTGCGCACGCTCAACGTGAACGAGGCCGAGCGCATCCTCATCGAGCACGCCCTGGAGCGCGCCGGGAACAACCGGACGAAGGCGGCGGAGCTGCTGGGGATGAGCGTGCGGACGCTGCGGAACAAGCTGAACGGCTAGCGCTCAGCGCTCAGCGATGAGCGGTCAGCGTAACGGCCACCGGCTGGCCAGTAGTGGCCCGTCGGAGGGTGCTGCGCTGAGCGCTGCGCGCTGAGCGCTCGCCGTTCACGGCGTCGGCGACACCGGGCCGGTCAGGTCGCTCAGGTGCTCCTGCACCACCACCCAGCGGCCGTCGCGGCGCTGGAAGACCGCGGTCCAGGCGCCGCCGATGACGTGCGGCTCGTTGCGCGGGGTGAGGTGCGGGATGCGGTAGGTGGCGGTGACCACCGCGGCGTCCGGGCCCAGGACGTCCACCAGCATGGGGCCCCAGCGCCACTCCGGGTTGCGCATGTTCTGGCCGACGTTCTGCCAGAAGGTGGCGATCGAGGCGGCGAGCGAGTCGCGGCTGGTGGTCACCTGGCCGGCGCTGGCCGAGACGACGCGGCCGCTGTCCGGGTAGATGCTGAGCATGCGCGCGACGACGTCGCCGCCGGCGCGCAGGTCGGTGGCGTCGCGCAGCCGCTGCTCCACGGCGGCGGCGACGGCGGCGCGCTCGCGCTCGGTGAGCGGGCGCCCCGCGTCGCCGCGCGGCGCGCAAGCGAGGGCGAGGAGGAGCGCGGCGGGGCGGAGGATGGACGGTGGGCGCATGGCAGGGTGGGGAGCGACGAGCGACGAGCGACGAGCGAACAGGGCCCGGAGGTGTCTCCAACCGGTGACACACGGTCGTCGTCGGCCGGGGACAGATGGACGCCGCCGCGCCCGCGCGTCCCAGGGACGGCGCGGTGGCGCGCGCGATGCCTTAGCATTAGTTGGACACCCAGGTCGTCGCGGCGCCAGTGCCACGGTCGGGCGGCCGGTGTCGACGTTCCCGCAGCCCATGGAGGGGCTCGTGCGAATCACTCTACGTGCCATGCTGGCGGTGCCCGCCGCGCTCGTCGTCGCGGCCTGTGGCCGCGAGCCAGCGGTGGACCAGGCCCTCTCGGCCGATCTGCAGCGCGACCTCGATCTCGCCAAGGCGACCAGCGTGGAGCTGGCCAGCGCGGCGTCGCGCACGCCGGCCGTCGTCTCCGCGGTGGAGTCGGCGCCCGCCGGGCGGGCGCGTACGGGCGACCGGGCGCCCAAGCCGGCCCCGCGCCGCCAGGCGCCTCCCGCGCCAGCGCCGGTGGCCGAGCCCACGCCCGACGTGGGCGAGACGCCGATCGCCAGCGACGCCGAGGAGGTGACGGCGACCACGGGCGAGGAGCTGGCGCCCGCCCCCGAGGCGGCCGCCCCGGAGATCGCGGAGACGCCGGCCGCGTCGCCGGAGCCCGAGGTGGTGTCCGGCCCGCAGGTGACGCCCGAAGGGGTCGGCAGCGGTCGGCCGCGCGATCCCGGCGGCTGGGGGGACATCGGCGTCGGTGGCGGCGGCGTGGTGCTGCGCGGCGGCGGCATCGGCGACGACGACCACTGCGAGATCCGCCCACCGGGCGGCGTGCGCCTGCCCGGCGGCATCTTCGGATCCCCGCGGGGGCGGCCGGTCTACGGCGGCTTCCCGATCCCGGGGGGCAACGCCAGCGGCCGGACGGGGGGCGGCGTCCACACGCGCGGCGGCAGCACCATCCGCGGCACGGGCAGCGAGCCGCGCGTGACGATCGGCGGCGGCTCGCCACGCTCGTCGAGCAGCGGCCGCGTGAGCGGGGGCGGCGCACGGCGCCGGCCGTGAGGCGCGGTCCGCCGCGTCGGTAGCGCGCGGCGCGGTCGTGGCACGACGAGGGGGAGCGGTGATGATTACCGCTCCCCCTCGTGCGTGGTGACCCGTGCGCTCGTGCGGACGGCGTACGGCCCGCCCCATCGGCGCTCCCGTCAGCCGGGCGACCGGCGCGCTCGCCGCCAGCGCCGCCCCACGACGCCCATGCCGGCGAGGCCGCCAGCGAGGAGCGCGAGCGTTCCGGGCTCGGGCACGACGTCGGTGACGGGGTGGTCCCCCAGCTCGATGGCGATGATCTGCCCCGGGGCCTCGGGCGACATCGTCACGGCCTCCCGCATGGTGTAGCCGAAATAGATGTGGTTCCCGAGGAAGGGGCCGGCGGTCAGCACGTCGAAGGCGAACGACTCGCCGGGGCGCAGGAGGATCTCCTCGAAGAGCGAGCCGGTGCACGGCACGTCTTCCAGCGCCTCGAAGAAGACGGCGCTGGGGGCGGTGCAGACGTCGGTCAGGAAGAAGGGATCCGTGTCGTCCAGGTTCGAGATGGTCACGAGGTGCCGCCAGGTCCCGGCCGGGTCGCCCGGCCCGCCCGGCCGGGCGGGGCCGACGTCCCACCCCTGCGCCGGCGCGGCCTTCCGGGGCGCCTCACCAGCCCGCGTCCAGACCGGATCCAGGATCTGCTTGCTGTTGCGCTGCGTGAGCCAGAGGCTGATGTCCACGTCCACGAAGTTCGAGAAGGGGACGCGCGCACCGTCGGCCATCACGCCGATATGGTTGCACGGATCCTGGCGCCCACTCGTCGAGTTCGTGAAGTGCGAGAGGCCGATGGACCAGCCGTTCACGCAGATCGCCCCCAGCTCCTTGTTCCGCACCGTGAAGTGGAGGTCGTCGGCGCCGTCCGCGAACGCGCCCTGGTGCAGCCGCCAGTGGTCCCGCACGAGCACGCCCACCTGCGCCCCGCCCCCCGTGTTGGTCTGAGCGCCGGCCGGGGCGAACCACGCGACCACGAGGAAGGCCGGCAGGGCTAACGTCCTCGGGTGCCCAACAATTCCGCGCACGCTCATCGCTGACTCCGCGTCGAGGGTCGAGTCGTGCCAGGCTCCCCACGCCGGACGGCGGGGGCCGTCGGAGGGACGCTGTCGCACCGGAGCATCGGGCCGGCCGCGCGACGGGCGGCCGGCGGAGGCCGGTGGCGCTCGGGAGGTCGCTCGGGAGAGCCGTCCGGGTGGGCGCCGGGATGGCGCCGCGCTGCGGTGGCCGGCTCGCGGGTCGACTCGACGGAAGGGTGCCAGTGGTGGGGGCCGCCCGCCATCGCGGGGACTCGGCCGTGGCGGGGACCGCCCGAGCGGAGGTGGTGCCGTGCTGCGTGCAATTCCCTGCTGCGTGCAACATCGGGACCCCGGACGAGCCGGCGCCCAGGGTTCCGCGCCCCCACCGGCTGCCGCGCGCCGACGGGCCCCGGCGGCCCCCGCGCCGCCCGGATCGTGCCGCCCGACCCCGGCAGAAGTTGCCGTGCGGCAGCTTTTTCAGCGGGCCGCCGACGCCGGCGCGACCTCGGCGCGCACTCCGCAAATGCTTATGCTCCCGCGACTTACGATGCGTGCACAGCCGCGTCCGGCGACTGGTCCGCCGGTTGCCTTCTCCGGGTCCGCCAACGGCACCATCCCCACCCGGAGTCACCATGCTCTTCGGATTCATCGGCCGCGTCTCGCCGGCCAACTCGCTGAAGGACGCGCTCGACGTCAGCAGCCAGCGCACCCGCGTCATCGCGGACCGCGTGGCGCGGGCGTCGCTGCAGCAGCCCAACGGCGGCTTCGCGCTGCCGGCCACCGGCGCGCCGGCCGGCAGCCCCGAGCAGGGGCCGATCGACCTCGAGGCGGAGATGGTGAGCCTGGCCGACGAGCAGCTGCGCTACGAGGCCACGGCCAAGCTGCTCCAGAAGGCCTACCAGAACATCCGCACGAGCATCCGGGAGCGCTGATGCCGATCGGTCCCAACGCCCCGCTCGGGCTGCCGGCCTCGCCGCTGCGCCCGCTCGTCAAGCCGATGTTCCGCACCCTCGCGGTGGCGGCCAGCGGCCTCTCGGCGCAGCGCGCCCGGATGGAGACGATCGCCGGCAACATCGCCAACGCCGAGGTGACGCGGACGCCGGAGGGGGGCCCGTACCGACGCCAGGTGGTGCAGCTGGGCACCGCGCCGGCGCCCGTCCCCCTGCCGGCACTGCCGGAGCTCCCGCCGGTCCTGGACAGCGGCGCCTTCCCGGTGCCCTTCACCGCCCCGTCGGCCTACGGCAGCGGCATCACGGCGCCCGACGCCGCGACCGGCGTGCAGGTGACGGGGATCGTCGAGGACACGTCCGAGGGGCCGCTCGTCTACGAGCCCGGCCACCCCGACGCCGACGCCAACGGCTACGTGCGCTACCCCAACGTCCGCATCACCGACGAGATGGTGGACCTCATGGACGCGCGCCGCGTCTTCGAGGCCAACGCGACGGTCTTCCAGTCCGCCAAGCAGATGCTGCGGCGGGCGATCGACATCTGAACGGCGAGGAAACAGGGAGCCGGAAGCAGGATGCGACGGCGGACCCCATTCCTGCTGCCTGACTGTCCCTGCTCCCTGCTCCCTGCTCCCTGCTTCCTGACTCCCTGAGCTCCCATGTCCGTCTCTCCCCTCAATCCCGCCCTCTCCGCCTACCTCGGCACCGTGCAGCGCCCCGGCACCGACGCGGCGCGCGGCCGCACGGAGCAGGGGGCACCGGTTCAGCCGACCGCGACGCCGACGGCGGCGCCGCGCGCGGGTGCGGTCAACATCGCCGCGCCGGCCCAGCCCAGCCTCCCGGTCACCGCGCCGGCGGGCACCGACCCCGAGCTGTGGAGCGTGCTGACGGGCGAGGAGCGGAGCTTCTTCGCCAGGCTCGGCTCGATGGGCCCGCTCACCTACGGCCGCGTCATGCAGGCGCCCAACGCCCCGCCGACGATCCGCGGCGGTCGGCTCGACGTGAAGGTGTGAGGCACCGGCACGCCCGTCGCCTGCCTCCCCTGCTCCCTGCTCCCTGATCCCCCATGTCCGATCCCATCGGTCGTCTGACCTCCACGCTCGCGTCGCGCGCCCTGCAGGGCCCCGGCGCGCCCGGCGACGCCGGGCAGCGCGTGCCGTTCACGCGCCCCGACGAGGGGACGTCGTTCGGTGACACGCTGACGCGCGCCCTCAACGAGGTGTCCGCGGCGCAGGATCGCAGCGAAGCGCTGACCGGCGCCTTCCTGCGCGGCGAGCCGGTGGAGCTGCACCAGGTCACGGCGGCGGCCGAGGAGGCCAGCCTGTCGCTGGAGCTGCTCGTGGAGCTGCGCAACAAGTTCACGGAGGCGTACCGCACCGTGATCAACATGCAGAGCTAGGAAACGGGAAACAGGAAACAGGAAACGGGAAACAGAGACCAGACGACGTGACACAGGCCCACGGCGCCCTGCTCCCTCTTTCCTGCTCCCTCTAGATCATGCCCTCATTCCTCGAACCATACGTCGCCCGCGTCGGCGGACCGCGCCGCGCCCTCATCGCCGGGGTGGGGATCGCGACGGCGCTCCTCATCTTCTTCCTCTCCCGCTGGGCCACCGCGCCCACCTGGGTGCCGGCCTTCTCCGGCCTCCCGCTGGAGGAAGTGGGCGCGCTCGCCGACAAGCTGCAGGCGGCCAACATCGAGTACCGGCTGGAGCAGGGCGGGACGCAGCTCCAGGTGCCGGCGGCGGACCTCGCCCGGGCGCGCGTCACGCTCGCCCAGGCCGGCATGCCCAACAGCGGCCGCCCCGGGCTCGAGCTGTTCGACCAGCCGTCGTGGGGGATGACCGACTTCACGCAGCGCGTCAACTACCGGCGCGCGCTGGAGGGGGAGCTGGAGCGCACGATCGGCAAGATGCGCGGCATCGCCGCAGCGCAGGTGCACCTCGCGCTGCACGAGACGCAGAGCTTCCGTCGTGCCGACGCGACGCCGTCGCAGGCCTCGGTGGTGCTCAGGCTGAAGAGCGGCGAGACGCCGTCGGACGAGGTCGTGCGCGGCATCGCGCACCTGGTGGCGAGCAGCGTGGACGGGCTGGAGAGCGAGCAGGTGACGGTGCTCGACGAGGGGGGGCGGCTGCTCACCTCGCCGCACGACGCCGGCACGCTGGCCGGGCTCACCAGCCGGCAGCTGGAGATGCAGCAGGAGGTGGAGCAGTACCTGGAGGAGAAGGCGCAGGACCTCGTCGGCCAGCTGGTGGGCGCCGGCAACGCGCGGGTGCAGGTGAGCGCGGCGATGAACTTCGACCGCGTCGAGCGCACGACGCAGACGGTGAACCCGGACCAGCAGGCGATCGCCACCGAGCAGCGCGCCGAGATCACGCCGGGCCCCGAGGGGGGTGCCGGCTCGTCGAACTCGGCCACCAGCTTCGAGAACTCGCGCAGCGTGGAGAGCGTGAGCGGCGCCGTCGGCGACGTCACGCGGCTCACCGTGGCGGTGCTGGTGAACGACAAGCTCGTGCCCGCCGCCGACTCCGGCGCGCCGCCCACCATCGTGCCCCGCACGGCGGAGGAGATCGCGCGCATCGAGACGCTGGTGCGCAGCGCGGTGGGCTTCGACTCGACGCGCGGCGACGTGGTGAGCGTGGTGAGCATGCCGTTCGCCGACGCCGTCCCCGACGTCGAGGCCGACCCGGCGCCGACGACGTGGGAGCGCGTGCAGGAGGTCCAGAAGCCGCTCCTCGGCGGCCTCGGCGTGGTGCTCGCGTTCATCGTCGCCCTGCTCGCCATCCGCGCCCTGCGGAGCGCGGCGCCCGCCGGCGCGGCACCGACGCCGGCGCTCGCCGCGGCCGGTGGGGCGCCGGCGCTGGGCAGCGGCGCCCCGGCCGCCGACGTGGCGGCCGCCGCGCCCGCCGTGGCGGCCCCGCCGCGGCGCGTGCTGCCGCCGGAGCCGCGCGAGCCCACGCCCGCCATGCTGCTGCGTGAGGAGATCGCCAGCACCGTGGAGCAGAGCCCCGAGCTGGCCGCACGGCTCGTCCGCACCTGGCTGAAGGACGCCTGACGATGACCACCGCCATGGCCCGCCAGGTGCTGGGCATCGCGCCGCCGCGCCGCCTCACCGGCCGCGAGAAGGCCGCCATCGTCTACACCGCCCTCGGCGCCGAGGCCGCGGCCAAGATCACGCAGCGCCTCTCGCAGGAGGAGGCGGAGGCGATCTCGTACGAGATCGCGCGCCTCGAGGGGATCACCGGCGAGATGGTGGAGCAGGTCCTCCAGGAGTGGCTGGAGCTCTCGCTCGCCCTCGACTCCTTCTCGGCCGGTGGCCTGGACTACGCGCGCGAGATGCTGGAGAAGGCCTACGGCCCGCAGCGCGCGCAGCAGATCCTCAAGCGCATCCAGAACCAGCTGGCCGACACGGCCGGGCTGCACCGGCTGCGCAAGGCCGATCCGGAGCAGCTGGGCAGCATGCTGCGCAGCGAGCACCCGCAGACGATCGCCCTCGTCCTCGCCCACCTGGAGCCGCAGCACACGGCCGGCGTGCTCAAGGAGCTCGACCCGGCCACCGGCAGCGAGGTGGTCTACCGCATGGCGAAGATGGAGAAGGTGTCGCCGGAGATGCTCAACCTGCTCGAGCGCTCCATCGGCAGCGAGGCCGACCTCGGTCTCTCGCAGGGGCTGGCCGCCTCGGGCGGCCCGGCCGCGGTGGCGGCGGTGCTCAACTTCGCCGCCGGCTCGCTGGAGAAGACGCTCCTCGACGGCGTGGCCGCGCGCGACGCGCGGCTCTGCGAGGAGATCAAGAACCTCATGTTCGTCTTCGAGAACCTCGTCACGCTCGACGAGCGCTCGCTCCAGCGGCTGCTGCGCGAGGTGGACGCCAAGCAGCTCGCCCTCGCCCTCAAGGCGGCGAGCGAGGAGCTCAAGGCGAAGATCATGGGCGCCATGTCGCAGCGCGCCGTGCAGGCGCTACAGGAGGAGATGGAGTTCATGGGCCCCGTGCGCATGCGCGACGTGGAGGCCGCGCAGACGGCCATCGTCGCCCAGGTGCGCGCGCTCGAGGAAGCCGGCGAGCTGGTGATCGGCGGCAACGGCAGCGACGACGTCGTCATCGGATGAGCCGCATGCCCTTCGCCCGCCCGCTCGAGACGCCGCGGCACGCGCCGCACGTCACCCCGCGAGCGACGATCCTGCCGGAGGGGGGTGCCGCCGCCTGGGCGCTCGAGGAGCTCACGCCGGCCGGTGCCGGCTCGGGCGACGCCGCGCCGCCGGCCGAGGCCCCGGCCCTGCTCCAGCAGCGCCAGGCCGAGGAGGAGGCGCGCCAGCAGGCCGAGCGCCAGGCGGAGCTGGAGCGCGCCACCGCGCAGGCCTACGCCGCCGGCGTGGCCGCCGGCGAGCAGCGCGGCCGCGCCGAAGCCACCGCCCGCCTGGCGAGCGCGGTGGCCGCCGCCGAGGCGGCGCTCGAGCGCATCCGCGACGGCGAGCGGCGCTGGGAGGGCGCGCTGGACGACAACGTCTGCGCCCTCACCGTCGCCATCGCGCGCCAGGTGATCGGGCGCGAGCTCGCCGGCGATCCAGCGACGCTCACCGACCTGGTGCGCCGCGCGCTGGCCGAGTTCCCCGTGGACCAGCCGGTCCAGATCCGCGTCAACCCCGCCGACCTCGCCGCGCTCGCCACGCAGGGGGGCGCCGCGGGCCAGGCCGCCGGCGCGCCCGGCGGCACGGCCGCAGTGGCGCCGAACCGCGAGGCGCGCTGGATCGCCGATCCCAGCGTCGCCGTGGGCGGCTGCCTGGTGGAGGGACGCGAGCGGATCGTGGACGGGCGCGTGGACACGGCGCTCGAGCGCATCTACCGCAAGCTGACGGGGAACCATGCCTGAGGCGAGCGCCGAGCGTCGAGCGTCGAGCGTCGAGGGCGTGGGCCTGGGCGTCGGTGTGGGGACGGATGGCGCCGAGGAGCAGGTATTCGATGGCGGCCTCGGGGCCGCCGTGGGCGATCGTGGACGTCGGGGGGGGGCCCCCGCGCCCGACGGTGCCCGCCTCGTCACCCCCGGTCCCTCCCCGCTCGACGCCCTCCTCACGGAGGTCGCCGCCGTCCCCCGCTTCGCGGCGCACGGGCGCGTCACGCGCGTCGTGGGACTCGTGGTGGAGGCCTCGGGGCTGGACGTCGGGCTCGGTGAGCTCTGTCGCGTGACGTCGCTCAACGAGCAGCACTCCACGCTGGCCGAGGTGGTGGGCTTCCACGAGCGCGGCGTGCTGCTCATGCCGTTAGGCGACCTGGACGGGCTGCACCCGGGAAGCAGCGTCACGCCGCTCGGACGCTCCTTCGGCGTCGACGTCGGGCCGACGCTGCTGGGCCGCGTGCTGAACGGCCTCGGCCACCCGATCGACGGGCTCGGGAAGCTGGAGGTGACGGAGCGCGTGCCGCTCAGCGCCGAGCCGCCCAACCCGCTGGCGCGGCAGATGATCGACACGCCGCTCGAGACCGGCGTGCGCGCGATCGACGGCCTGCTGACCATCGGCCGCGGCCAGCGCATCGGCATCTTCGCCGGCTCCGGCGTCGGCAAGAGCACGCTGCTCGGCATGATCGCGCGCCAGGCGAAGGCGGACGTCAACGTCATCGCCCTGCTCGGCGAGCGTGGTCGCGAGGTGCGTGACTTCCTGGAGAACTCGCTGGGTGCGGAGGGGCTGGCGCGCTCCGTCGTCATCGTCGCCACCGGCGACCAGGCGGCGCTCGTGCGCGCCCGCGGCGCACTCGTCGCCACGGCGATCGCCGAGTACTTCCGCGACCAGGGCAAGCAGGTGCTGCTGATGGTGGACTCGGTGACGCGCGTGGCGATGGCGTGGCGCGAGATCGGCCTCGCCGTCGGTGAGCCGCCGACCACCAAGGGCTATCCGCCGTCCGTCTTCGCGTCGCTGCCGCGCCTGCTCGAGCGCGCCGGCAACGGCGCCACCGGCGGCATCACCGGCCTGTACACCGTGCTGGTCGACGGCGACGACTTCAACGAGCCGGTGGCCGACGCCGCCCGCTCGATCCTCGACGGCCACGTGGTGCTGACGCGCAAGCTCGCCACCGCCGGCCACTACCCCGCGATCGACGTGCTGGACAGCAAGAGCCGCGTGCGCGACCACCTGCTCACGCCGGTCGAGCGGCAGGCGGCCAACAACCTCCTGCGCCTCGAGGCCGCCTATCGCGAGAAGGAGGACCTGCTCCTCGTGGGCGCCTACCAGAAGGGGAGCGACCCGGCGGTGGACGCCGCCGTGCAGCTCCGCGACCCGCTGCTCGGCTTCCTGCAGCAGCGGCCGGAGGAGAGCACGCCCTACGCCGACACGCGGGCGCGCCTGGCCGCCCTCTCCACCCGCATCGAGGCCGCCACCGCGCGGCGGAGCGCCTGACCATGTTCAAGTTCCGGTTGCAGCGCCTGCTCGACCTGCGCGAGCAGAAGGAGCGCGAGAAGGCGGTGGAGCTGCGGCACGCCGAGGCGGCGTTCGACGCGGCGCGTGCGGCGCTGGCGGGGCTCGAGGCGGTGCGCGAGACCGGGCGCGAGCAGCTGCTCGGCGCGCGCGGCGGCCCCACGGTGGGCGAGCTGCACAACCTGGTGTTCGTCCTCGAGCAGCTGGACCGGCGCGTGGCCGAGGCCGCGGCATCGGCGAGCGCGGCGGAGGCGGAGACGGCGCGCGTGCGCGGGGACCTCACGACCGCGCACCAGGAGCGCCGCGCGCTCGACCGCCTGCGCGAGCGCTACGAGGCGGAGTGGCGCGGGCAGGAGGTGCAGGCGGACCGCCAGACGATGGACGCGATCGCCCTCGCCCGCTTCACCCAGAGCGTGCCGCCCGACGGGCGCGGCGCGAAGTGACCGCGCGATGAACTACCGGCTGATCCTGATCTTCGCGGGCGTGACGGCCGCGGCGCTGGCCGGCGGCACCGGCTTCGGCTTCCGTCGCGCGCAGCTGCTGGCGGCGCGCGCCGCGGCCGACAGCGCGGCGGCCGACCGCGCCGCCGCCGGCGCCGACAGCACGGGCGCCGACAGCACCGAGGCCGACAGCAGCACGGCGGGCGTCGCCGGCGACTCGGCGACGCGCGCGCTGGCGCTGGCACTCGCCCGCCGCGACTCCCTGCTCGTGCTGCCCAGCGGCCAGCGGGCGGCGCGCGGCGCCGCGGAC
The DNA here is from genome assembly GCA_035761165.1 of Gemmatimonadaceae bacterium. Lineage (GTDB taxonomy): Bacteria > Gemmatimonadota > Gemmatimonadetes > Gemmatimonadales > Gemmatimonadaceae > CALCHX01. The sequence goes on from DASTRO010000154.1 coordinate 11,173, forward strand.
GACAGTGCCGGTGCGCGCCGCGCGGCCGACTCGCTGGCGAAGGCGGCCGCCCCGGCGGCAGCGCCGGTACCGACGGCCGTCGCGCCATCGGCTCCGGCGTCGCCACCGGCCGCGCCGCCGCGTCCCACCACGCCCGCGGACTCGGCGGCCAGCGCGCTGGCCGAGCGGCGGATGGCCAAGATCTTCGCCGCGATGCCGGCGAAGGATGCGGCGCGCGTGCTCTCGCAGCTCGACATCGCGCAGGTGAAGGCGATGCTCGCCCACATGAACGACCGTCAGGCGGCCGCCATCCTCGGGCAGTTGGAGCCCGAGCGCGCCGCCAAGATCGCCGGCTCCGCCCTGCGGACCGGCACGTCCACACCCAAGGTGACGCCATGAGCGGCCTTCCCCTGCTGGCGGTGGAGCGCGCGTCGTCGGCGCGCCCCGAGCCGTCGACCCCACGCCGCACCGCGCCCCACGGTGCGGCGGAAACCCCGTTCGCGTCGCTGCTCCAGGCGGCCCTCGACCCGGCCGCCCGTGCGGAGCGGGCGCGCGAGCGGACGGACGCGGCGCGGGGGGCCCCCCCCAACGACACGATGCAGCACGACGCCGACGCCGGCCGCACCAGATCCACGCGCGACGGCGCAACCGAGCGCGCCGAGGCGCGCGCCGAGGCACGTGCCGCCGCGCAGGCCGACGCGCAGGCCGACGCGCAGGCCGACGCACGTGCCGCGAGCGCGTCCGATGCGGCCGCGTCCGATGCGGCCGCGCCGGACGCGGTCGTGCGCCGCGCGCAGGCCTCGGCGCGGCAGCGCGCGGGGGCGGGCACCGATGCCGCGGCCGGCACCACGTCTGCCGCAGCCGACCAGGGCGCGACGGGCGCCGGCGAGAGCGCCGACGGGGAGCCGGCGGCCGCCACCGACGCGCCGACCGGCAGCGATGCCGGCACCACGCCGGCCGACGCCGCGGCCGCGGCGCTGGCCGGCAGCGCCCACGCCGGCATGGACGGGCTCGTGCCGGAGATGCGGGCCCGGCTGGCGCGCGTGCAGCAGCGGATGCGCGACGAGTACGGCTACGACGTGCAGGTGGTGGAGACGTACCGCGCACAGCCGCGCCAGGACGCCCTCTACGCGCAGGGCCGCACCGCGCCGGGACCGGTGGTGACGTGGACGCGCAGCTCCAATCACACGCGCGGCCGCGCCGCCGACGTCATGATCGACGGCGGGTGGGACGACGCGCAGGCGTTCGCCACGCTGCAGCGCGTGGCGGGCGAGGAGGGGCTGCGGACGCTCGGCGCGCGCGATCCCGGGCACCTGGAACTGGCCGGCGGTGGCGCCGGCCGGCCACTGGACCTGGCCGCGCTGGCCGCGCTCGCACAGGACGGCGACGCGGCGGTGCGCGTGACCGAGCTGCACGTGGCCGAAAGCGCACCGGCCACGCCGGCCCGTCCGGCCGCGGTGGCCCGCGTCGCCCAGGTGGCCGCGGTGGCGCAGGTGGCGCAGGTGG
>DASTRO010000155.1:0-2893 GCA_035761165.1 Gemmatimonadaceae bacterium
CCCTTGATCACGCGCCCGTAGCCGAGCAGCACGTTCTGCGGTTCGCCGCCCTCCTTGCGCGTGTCGTCCACCACCGTGCCGTCGGCCAGCCAGGTGGTATAGTCCACCGTCACCCACTTGCCGCTGTCGGCCACCGCACCGCTGCCGCGCCGCAGCTCGCGCACGTAGAGGCCGCTCGGCCGGCGCTCGAACTCGGCGAGGTCCACGTGCAGCGAGGGCGCGAGCGCGGTGTCGACCTGCGTCAGCTGCTCGGCCAGGCGCGCGCTGTCCGCCGCGGCGACGGCGCGCGCGCTGTCCGCACGGAGGCTGTCGGCGAGACGCGCCGCCTCGTCGTCGCCGCCGCAGGCGGCCAGGGCGACGAGCAGGACGGCACAGCGCACGGCGAGCGGACGGGCGGACATCGAGCGAGCGGACATGGGCGATCTCCTGTGACGTGAGGCGCCGGTCGCATCGTGGCGCGTCCCGGCGGCGAGGATCGGCCGGCAGGGAGGACCGGCGGCGTCGATCGACGGATCGAGAGGAGTATACGACGGGATCCCAGCCCGGCGACCACCCCTGGTCGCCACCCTGGCGGCGCCGCATCTTCCTCGTCCCGGAACCGACGTCCGGCCCGACCCCTTCGCGAGCACACCGCCCGTCATGCACACCCGCATCGCCGAGTTGCTGGACTTCCTGGACGCGCAGCGTGAAGTGCTGCGCGCCGCCGTGGCACGCGTCCCCGCCGACGCCGGCGAGCGTCGCCCCGCCCCCGATCGCTGGTCGGCGGCCGAGATCCTGGAGCACCTCTCGCTGGTGGAGCGGTCGGTGGCGGGGCTGCTCACCGCGCGGCTGGCCGAGGCGCGGGCCGGCGGGCTCGGGCCGGACACGGCGACGACGTCGGTGCTCGCCACCTTCGACCTGCGCCGCGTGCTCGACCGGAGCCGGCGGGTGACCGCGTCCACGCGGGCGCAGCCCAGCCAGGGGCTGGACGCGGCCGCCGCGTGGGCGGCGCTGGAGCGCACGCGCGCCGCGCTGCGGGAGGCCGTCCTCGCCGCTGACGGCCTGGCGCTCGGCGAGGTGACGCACTCGCACGCGGCACTCGGCACGCTCACGCTGTACGAGTGGATCGCCTTCGTCGGCGGCCACGAGGCGCGCCACGCGGCGCAGATCGACGAGATCGTGGCCGCGCTGGCGGACGGTGGATCGCCCGCGGCCGACAGGTCGTCGCCGGCCTCCACCACCGCGGCCTGACCGGCGGGACGCGGCCGCGGGGCCGACCCGTCACCCTCACCGATCGTCCCGCGATGCCGAGCGCCCGCGACGACTTCTTCGTCCGCACCATCCGCGAGGTGGCCGAGGCCGTGCGCCGCATCCGCGCGCGGCTCGGCGGGGGCGCATCGGCGGACGAGGTGGTGCCGGAGATCCAGGCCGCCGAGGGCATGCTGCTCGGCGGCCGCGGCGCCCTGCTCCGCGTGCTCGACGCCCGCTCGGCGGCGCAGCTGCTGGGCGACCCGGACGCGGCGCGGCTGTGGGTGGAGCTGCTGCGGCTGGAGGCGGAGGCGCACCGCCGCGGCGGCCGCGAGGCGGCGGCGCAGGCCCTGGAGGCGCGGGCCGCGGAGCTGCTGCGGCACCTGCCCGACGCCTAGCGACCCGGCATGGCCAGGTAGCCTGTCCCGCCGCCGGCGCGCTCCGACGGGGTGGCGTCGGGCACGGCCGAGCTTGCGGGGCGCCCTCGACCGACGTACATCCGCCGTGCGGCCGTACCGCTCACCCGCACCCGGAGATCGCGCATGTCCACCACCGCCACCGGCCCGGCGCCGCTCCACAGCGCCGAGACGCCGGCCGCCGCCGCGCCGTCCGCCCCCGCCGCCGATCTCACGCCGTTCGAGGCGGTGAACTTCCAGCTCGACCGCGCGGCGCGCGCGCTCCGCATGCCGGAGTACCAGCAGGTGGCGCTCAAGACGCCCTTCCGCGAGGTGATGGTGGAGCTGCCGCTGCACCGCGACGACGGCAGCGTGCGCACCTTCCACGGCTACCGCATCCAGCACGACAACTCGCGCGGGCCGATGAAGGGCGGGCTGCGCTACCACCCGCGCGTGCGCCTCGACGAGGTGCGCGCGCTGGCCTCGCTGATGACGTGGAAGACGGCGGTGGTGGACATCCCCTTCGGCGGGGCCAAGGGCGGGATCGACTGCGACCCGGCCGAGCTGACGCCGAAGGAGCTGGAGTACCTGACGCGCCTCTTCGTCGGCCGCATCCACATGCTCATCGGCGAGAACGAGGACATCCCGGCGCCCGACGTCAACACGAACCCGCAGGTGATGGCGTGGATCGTGGACGAGTACGCGAAGTACCGCGGCTTCACGCCCGGCGTGGTGACCGGCAAGCCGATCCCGCTCGGCGGCTCGGCCGGGCGGCTCTCGGCCACCGGGCGCGGGGTGGCCATCGTGGCCGAGCAGGCGGCGGCGGACGTCGGGCTGGCGCTGCGCGGCGCGACGGTGGCGATCCAGGGCTTCGGCAACGTGGGGAGCTGGGCCGCCCACTCGCTGGCGGCGCTCGGCGCGCGGATCATCGCCGTCTCCGACGTGCACGGCGGCGTCTTCCGCGGCGACGGGCTGGACGTGGACGCGCTGATGGCGGAGGTGCAGGCGAGCGGCAGCGTGGTGGGGGCCGATGGCGCGGAGCCGATCACCAACGACGAGCTGCTGGCGCTGGAGGTGGACGTCCTGGTGCCGGCGGCGCTGGAGAACGCGATCCGCGCCGACAACGCCGGCGACGTCCGCGCCCGTCTGGTGGTGGAGGGCGCCAACGCGCCGGTGACGCCCTCGGCCGACGCGGCGCTGGAGGCGCGCGGCATCACGGTGGTCCCCGACATCCTGGCCAACGCCGGCGGCGTCACCGGCTCCTACTTCGA
>DASTRO010000156.1:0-7088 GCA_035761165.1 Gemmatimonadaceae bacterium
CGCCGGACGGGTAGCGCTGGATCCCGCCCATGAAGCCGTAGGAGGGCTGGCCGAGTCCGCCCCAGACCTCGATGTGGTAGCCGCGGGGGAAGTCGAGCTTCCGGTTGTCGAGCCACCAGGGCATGTAGACGTGCGCGCCCGCATCGTCGTCCTCGCGGCCAGCGCCTGCGAGAGCGCGCGCATCCTCCTCAACTCGCGCTCGTCGCAGTTCCCGCAGGGGCTCGCCAACTCGAGCGGCATGGTCGGGAAGTACGTCACCGACACCACCGGCACCGACGTCGCCGGCTTCATCCCGATGATGACGGACCACGTCCCGCACAACGAGGAGGGCGTGGGCGGCATGCACCTCTACATGCCGTGGTGGCTGGACAACCGGAAGCTGGACTTCCCGCGCGGCTACCACATCGAGGTGTGGGGTGGGCTCGGGCCGCCGCAGGCCGGCTTCATGGGCGGCATCCAGCGCTACCCCGGCGCCGGCGGCTACGGCGTGAAGCTGAAGAACGACTACCGCAAGTTCTACGGCGCGACGATCGGCTTCTCCGGCCGCGGCGAGATGATCCCGAACGAGGACTCGTACTGCGAGCTGGACCCGAGGGTCGTGGACCAGTACGGCATCCCGGTGCTGCGCTTCCACTGGAAGTGGAGCGACCACGAGTACCTGCAGTCGAAGCACATGCAGGAGACCTTCCGCGCCCTCGTCGCCGAGATGGGGGGGGAGGTCTTCTCGCCGATGCCGTCGAAGGAGCGGGGCTACGGCCTCTCCACCGGCGGCTCGATCATCCACGAGCTGGGCGCGGTCCGGATGGGGAAGGATCCCAGGACATCGGTGCTGAACGCGAACTGCCAGGCCCACGATTGCCGCAATCTCTTCGTGGCCGACGGCGGTCCGTTCGTCTCCCAGGCAGACAAGAACCCGACCTGGACGATCCTCGCCCTCGCCTGGCGCACGAGCGACTACATCACCGAGCAGCGCAAGCAGGGGGCCCTATGAGCGAACACGACGCCGGTCTGCCGATGGCCGACGGACCGACGGAGGCGGCCGGCGCGCCGCCGATCCCGCTGGCGGCCGAGCCGGCCGACGTGAGCCGCCGCGACCTGGTGAAGCTGTTGGGCATGGCGCCGCTGGCCGGCGCGCTGGACTGGAGCCAGGTGACGGTGGAGCGCGCCGCCCGCATGGTGCGCGCGCTGCAGCCCGTGGACGGCGAGCAGCCGGCGGCCTACAAGCCGAAGTTCTTCACGCCGCGCGAGTGGCGCACGGTGCGCGTGCTGGCCGACTACGTCATCCCGCGCGACGAGCGCTCCGGCAGCGCGACCGACGCCAAGGCGCCCGAGTGGATGGACTTCATGCTGAGCGAGCCGGAGACGAGCGACAACTCGCGCCTGGCGATGCGCGGCGGGCTGGCCTGGCTGGACGTGGAGTGCCGTCGCCGCTTCGCCCAGCCCTTCGTGGGCGCCAGCGACGCGCAGCGCCGCCAGGTGCTGGACGACATCGCCTGGCCGGACCGCGCGCGCCCCGAGATGAGCTACGGCGTGGCCTTCTTCAACCGCTTCCGCGACCTCACCGCGGCCGCCTTCTTCTCCAGCCAGATGGGATGGCAGGACCTGCAGTACATGGGACACACCTTCGTCCCCGAGTGGCAGGGCTGCCCGCCGGCGGCGCTCCAGAAGCTGGGCGTCAGCTACGATCTCATGAACACCCGCGTGGGCATCCAGCGGTGACGGCGCCCAACGACGGTACGTCGCGCGCGCGACTCGGCGTCGGCTTCATCGGCAGCGGCTTCAATGCCCGCTTCCACATGCTCGGCTGGCGCGGCGTGCGCGACGCCGACGTGCTGGGCGTCTGGAGCCCCAACCGGGCCAACGCCGCCTCGGCCGCCGAGTACGCCCGCCAGCTCGACGTCGGCGCGGCGCGGCCGCACGCCAGCATCACCGACATGGTGGCCGACCCCGCCATCGACGCGATCTGGATCACGGGGCCCAACCAGGCGCGCATCGAGAACGTGGAGGAGATCGTCCACGCCATCGAGAGCGGCAGGGGGACGCTGAAGGGGATCGCCTGCGAGAAGCCACTGGCCCGCAACGTGGCCGAGGCGCGGCGCGTGGTGGAGCTCGCCGGCCGCCTCGGCATCCCGCTCGGCTACCTCGAGAACCAGCTCTTCGCGCCGCAGGTGACGACGGGGCACGCGCTGCTCTGGGCGCGCGGGGCGGCGGCCACCGGCCGCCCGTACCTGGCGCGCGCGGCCGAGGAGCACAGCGGGCCGCACATGCCCTGGTTCTGGCGCGGCGAGCTGCAGGGCGGCGGCGTTCTGAACGACATGATGTGCCACTCGGCGCTCGTCGTCCGCCACCTGCTGACCAAGCCCGGCGCGCCGCTGGCCACGGTGCGCCCGGTGCGCGTCACCGCGCACATCGCCAGCCTCAAGTGGACGCGCCCCGAGTACGTGAAGCTCCTGCAGGAGCAGATGGGGCGCGAGGTGGACTACGCCGCGCGCCCCTCCGAGGACTTCGCCAGCATGACGATCGAGTTCGAGACGGACGACGGCCACACCGCGCTCGGCGAGGCGACGACGTCGTGGAGCTTCGTCGGCGCCGGGCTGCGGCTGTCGGCGGAGCTGCTCGGCCCCGAGTACTCGATGGCGTGGAACACGCTGGACACGGGGCTCAAGCTCTTCTTCAGTCGTGCGGTGAGCGGCCGCGTGGGCGAGGACCTGGTGGAGAAGCAGAACGCCGAGATGGGGCTGATGCCGGTGGTGGCGGACGAGGCGGTGGCCTACGGCTACGAGGCGGAGGACCGCCACTTCGTGCGCGTCTTCCTGGGCAAGGAGGCGCCGCGCCTCACCTGGGACGACGGGCTCGAGGTGGTGCAGCTGCTGATGACGGCGTACCAGAGCGCCGAGCAGGGGAAGACGCTGCCGTTCCCGCCGGACGGGCTGGACGACTTCGTCCCGGCGGTGGCGCGCGGCGAATGGCGGCCGGGGGCGAGAGCGGTGGCGACGCCGTGACGCCGTCGCAGGGCCGTCATCTTCCGAAGTGCTTGATGATGGAGCGTTCGTACCTCCACGCCGTCATCCCGCAGGAGCGAGCGGAGCTCGGGCCCGGCACTGTCATCCCGCAGGAGCGAGCGCAGCGAGCGAGTGTCGGGATCTACCGTCCGTGACGCGTGGCCGGCCATGAGGTACGTACAGTAGATCCCGACACTCGCCCGCCGGCGGCGGGCTCCTGCGGGATGACGCCGGCGGTGTGCGAGCCGTGACCCGCGGGACGAACATCCCCCCAACCCCGAGTGGAGCGCGATGCCCGACCATCCTGTCGATCGACGTGACTTCGTGAAGACCGCCGCCACCGCGACGCTGGGGGCGATGATCGTGCCCCGGCGCGTCCTCGGCGGCGTCGGCTACCAGCCCCCGAGCGACACGCTCAACGTCGCCATCGTCGGCGCGGGGGGCATGGGGATGAGCAACATGACGGAGCTGCTCGGCGAGAACGTGGTGGCCGTCTGCGACGTGGACTTCCCGTACGTGGAGCGCTCGCTCGCCGGCCGGCTGCGCTCGCGCAACGGCAAGCCGCCGTCCGAGGAGAACCTCAAGCTGCGCGACGTCTACCAGAAGGCGGCCAAGTACGCCGACTTCCGCGAGCTGCTCGACAAGCAGAAGGATCTGGACGCCGTCGTGGTCGCCACGCCCGACCACGCGCACGCGACCGTCGCCTACCATGCGATGCGGGCGGGGAAGCACGTCTACGTGCAGAAGCCGCTGACGTACAGCGTCTACGAGGCGCGGCTGCTGGCCCGCACGGCGAAGGAGACCGGCGTCACGACGCAGATGGGGAACCAGGGCCATTCCATGGAGGGGACGCGCCGCATCATGGACTGGATCCGGGCCGGCGTGATCGGGCCCGTGCGCGAGGTGCACATCTACACCGACCGGCCGGTGCGCTACTGGGCGCAGGGGATCCCGCGTCCCGACCCCGAGGCGGCGCGCCGGGCCGAGGAGGCGCTGCAGCGCTCGCGCGAGAGCGGCGTGCCGCCGACGTGGAACATGGGCACGGTGGACCGCGCGGTGCAGATGGCCATGGCCGCCAACCCGCAGACGCCGCCCCAGGGGCTGAACTGGGACCTCTGGCTCGGCCCTGCGCCGGAGGTCCCGTACCATCCGGCGTACCATCCCTTCAGCTGGCGCGGCTGGGTGGACTTCGGCGGCGGCGCGCTGGGCGACATGGGCGCGCACCTGGTGGACCAGCCGTACTGGGCGCTGGGGCTCACGCAGCCGACGAGCATCGTCGCGTCGGGCTCGCCGTGGGGCGGCTCGGCCAAGGAGCCGGCCAGCTTCCCGCTGGCGACGATGGTGCAGTACGAGTTCGGGGCCGCCGGTGACCGGCCGCCGGTGAAGGTGTACTGGTACGACAGCGGCATGCTGCCGCCGCGCCCGCCCTTCCTCCCGGACGACGCGCCGATGTCCACCGGCGACGGCGGCGGCGGGATCTTCATCGGCGAGCGCGGCATCCTGATGTACGAGACGTACGGCAACAATCCGCGCATCTACCCCGAGGCGGTGGCGCGCGAGGCGGAGCGGGTGCCGACGAGCTTCCCGCGCGTGGAGACGGGGCACGAGGTGAACTGGGCGCAGGCGTGCAAGGGGCAGACGACCGCCAGCGCGCCCTTCGAGTACTCCGCCGCGCTCACCGAGACGATGCTCCTCGGCCTCGCCGCCCTGCGCGCCGGGTACGGCCGCAAGCTGCTCTACGACGCTCCCAAGATGCGCTTCACCAACGCCCCCGACGCCGATCAGTTCCTGACGCGCGTCTACCGCGAGGGGTGGGCCCTCTGACGCGAACCACCGAGCCGACCGTGACCTTCCGCATCGCCTCCCCCGCGGCCGCCGGCGTCGCGCTGGCCGCCCTCCTCCTCGCCGGCTGCGCCCGCGCCCGGTCCGACGCCCAGCCCGAGACCACCGCCGCCGCGCCCGCGGCAGCGGCCGCCCCGGACGCCGGCGCCCAGCCTCCGACGACGATGAACACGTTGAGCAGCGAGGAGCGCGCCGCCGGCTGGCGCCTCCTCTTCGACGGCCAGAGCACCGACGCCTGGCGTGGCTACCAGCAGCAGACGATGCCCGACGGATGGCAGGTGCAGGACGGCCTGCTCACCAAGCAGGAGGGCACCGGCGACATCGTAACCAAGGACCAGTTCGGCGACTTCGAGCTGGCCTTCGACTGGAAGCTCGCCCGCGGCGGCAACGCGGGCGTCTTCTACCGGGCCACGGAGGAGTACGACCACGTCTACTGGAGCGGTCCCGAGTACCAGCTGCTCGACGACCCGAACCACCCGGACGGCCGCAACCGCCTGACGTCGGCCGGCGCGGCGTACGGGCTCTACCCCGCCCCGGCCGGCGTCGTGAAGGCGGCCGACGAGTGGAACTCCTCGCGCATCGTGGTGCGCGGCAACCACGTGGAGCACTGGCTGAACGGGCAGAAGCTGCTCGAGTACGAGCTGGGGAGCCCGGACTGGGAGGCCAAGGTGAAGGCGAGCAAGTTCGTCGACTGGCCGCACTACGGGCGCGCGGCGCGCGGCCACATCGGCATCCAGGGCGACCACGACGGCGCGCTGGCGCTGCGCAACATCAAGATCCGGGAGCTGCCGTGAGCCCCACGACGGCGGTGCCGGTCGCCGCGCGCACGCGCCTGAGCGCGATGATGTTCGCGCTCTACTTCGTGTACGGCTCGTGGCTCGTCACGCTCGGCACGTACATGGGGCAGGGGCTGGGCTTCGACGGGACGCAGATCGGGCTCGTCTACAGCACCCCGGCGCTGGCGGCAATGGTGTCGCCCTTCTTCGTCGGGATGGTGGCCGACCGCTTCTTCGCCACCGAGCGCGTGCTCGCCGTGCTGCACCTGCTCGGCGCGGCGCTGCTCTTTCTGGTGACGCGGCAGACCGAGTTCTGGCCGTTCTTCGGCTGGATGCTGGCCTACACGCTGGTCTTCATGCCGACGCTGGCGCTGGCCAACTCGCTCAGCTTCGACCACATCCCCGACACGGCGCGCGACTTCCCGCGCATCCGGGTGCTCGGGACGATCGGCTGGATCGTCGTCGGGACGATCATCGGCTGGATGCACATCGAGCCGACGCCGCAGCCGCTGCTGATCGGCGTCGGGGCGAGCGTGCTGCTCGCCCTCTACTCGCTGACGCTGCCGCACACGCCACCGCACGCCGCCGGCAAGCCACTCTCGGTGCGCGACGTGCTCGGCCTGGACGCGCTGGCGCTGCTGCGCGACCGCTCGTTCGCGGTCTTCGTGCTCGGCTCCTTCCTGCTCTGCATCCCGCTGCAGTTCTACTACGGCTTCACGAACCTCTTCCTGAACGAGGTCGGCCTGCCCGAGCCGGCGTTCAAGATGACGTTCGGCCAGTGGTCGGAGCTCGGCTTCATGCTCCTCATGCCGGTCATGCTCGTGCGGCTCGGCGTGAAGAAGATGCTCATCGTCGGCATGCTGGCGTGGACGGTGCGCTATGCGATGTTCGCCCTGGGCGACGCCGGCACCGGCGCGTGGATGCTCTACCTCGGCATCCTGCTGCACGGCGTTTGCTACGACTTCTTCTTCGTCACCGGCCAGATCTACGTGGACCAGCGCGCCGAGCTCCGCATCCGTGCGGCGGCGCAGGGCTTCATCGCCTTCGTCACGCTCGGCGCCGGCCAGTACGTGGGCTCGCTGCTCTCGGGCGTGATCGTCGAGGCGAACGCGCGGACCGTGGCCGGCACGGTGACGCACGACTGGTACTCGATCTGGCTCGTCCCCGCGGCCGGGGCGCTGATCGTGCTGGCGATCTTCGCGCTGCTCTTCAAGCCGACGCCGCTGCGCGCGCAGCCGGCGGTGGACGAGGGCGCGCCGGTGAGCGCGCCGGCGTAGCGAGCGTCGAGCGACGAGCGACGAGCGGGGCTCCGATTCACATCGGAGCCCCGCTCGCGTATGCCGGCTACCCAGTCCGGCTGAGGGGGCGTCGAGCGTCGAGCGTACAGGGGCGTGGAGCGGAGAGCGTGGAGTAGAAGCGCTGTGACTCGACGCTTTCCGCTCGACGCACCTCGACGCTCGACGCTCGA
>DASTRO010000157.1:0-16238 GCA_035761165.1 Gemmatimonadaceae bacterium
GGACGAGGACGGCGATGGCCGCCCAGCCGGCGGTGCGGAAGCGCACGCCGAGCTGCTGGAAGAGGCGCTGCCGCAGCGCCGGCGGCTCCACCGCGCGCAGCGCCGGCGCACCCACCACGCCCAGGAAGAACATCCCGCCCCGCCAGAAGAGCGCCGCCAGCACGTGCGTCGAGACCACCACGTAGTAGAGGAGCGACATCGCGCGTCAGCGGCGGGCCATCGGCAGGCCGCCGGCCACCGGCAGTCGCGTGCCCGGCGCACCCGGCGCACCCGGCGCACCCGGCGTGCCCGGCGTGCCCGGCGTGCCCGGCGTGCCCGCGCCGGCCTGCGCCGCCTCGGCCCGGCGACGGGCGGCACGCAGGGCTGCCGGCCCGTCGATCGTGCGCCAGAGCCCGTAGACGAAGGCATAGGCGCCGAGCGCCGCGAGCACGCCGCCGGTGGCGAGCACCGGCGTCGCTCCGGCCACGGCGTGCGGGCGCAGCGCGAAGCCGACGATCATCAGCGCCAGCCCCACGTTCGACAGCCAGACGTGCCACCCCGCCAGCCGCCGGCTGTACAGGGCGTGGCCGGTGAAGCGCGGGATGACGTGGTAGGCCACGCCGTAGATCATCATCGTCACGAAGCCGAGCAGGTTCATGTGCATGTGCGCCGACCGGTAGACGGTCCACACCGGGTGCGCGGCCATGCCGACGCCGAGCGTCACGCCGAGCGCGAGCCAGAGGAGGCTCGCCCGGACGAAGGCCTTCACGAACCAGTCCATCAGCGCGAGCCCGGGCGCGGGGTGATCGTCGCCAGCAGCAGCAGCTCACCGTCGTCGGCGCGCATCCCGTGCAGCTCCTCGGGCGCGTAGGCCACCACGTCGCCGGCCGTGCAGCGGCGCTCCGCTCCGGCGCCGGAGAGCGTGCCGGCCCCCTCGAGGACGGTGAGCAGCACGCTCGACGTGCTGCGATGGGGCGGCACCGCCTGCCCCGGCGCCAGCCGGAAGACGACGAGCCGCACGTCGGGCGCGTCGTGCAGGATGGCCATGGCCGGGCGCTCGGGGGTGGCAGGCCGCGCGGCGCGCGCCGCCGCAGGCGGATCGAGGGCGATCATCGCCGCCCCTCCGCGCGCGACGCGAGCGCGCCGTGCCGCACGACGCTCTCCACGGCGAAGATCAGCGTCTCCGGCAGGATGCCGCCGGCACGCGCGGCCTCGCGCAGCGACACGCCGCCGCCGCAGCAGGTGTCGACGCCGAACGCGTTGAAGACGCTCATCGTCTTGGGATGGCGCAGGAGAACGTCGTTCACGCTCATGGAGGGGTCGAGGCGCGGCTCGACGGAGTGTACGGGGTCGGGGGACATGATGCGAGTGGGTGCGGTGGGGAGCCCGGCACGCGCCATGGGGGCGCGCGGCGGGCGCGGTGCGGGAGGCGGCGGCGCTCCCGCGACGGGACGGTCAGTCCAGCAGGCGCTCGACGGCGGCGCGCGTCGCCGCGCCGTCGCCCAGCCCCTGCTGCTGGTGGGCGATGCGGCCGCGCGCGTCGAGCACGGTGAGGAGGTTGCTGTGGGCGATCTCGCCGTCGGCGCCGGCGCGGTAGCGCACGCCCAGCGCGGCGGCCAGGGTGAGGACGTCGTCCTCGCCGCCGGTGAGCAGCGTCCACCGCGCCGGGTCGAGCGCGGCGTGCGCGGCGAAGGCGGCGAGCTGCGCCGGCCCGTCGCGCGCCGGATCGAGCGAGACGAGGACGAAGCCCACCCGCGCGTGCTCGGCCGCCGGCAGCGCCGCCTCCAGCCGCTTCATCTCGGCCACGACGAGCGGGCAGGTGTGCGCGCAGGAGGTGTAGACCATGGCCACGACGCGCACCGGCCCGCCCACCGACGCGAGCTCGCGCTCGGCCCCGGTGGCGTCGCGGAAGCGCAGCCCCAGGTCGTGCAACGAGCCGCGGTCGGCGGCGACGTCGGCCACGGGCGAGCCTGCCGCCGGCGGCACGGCCGCGACGACGCGGTCACGCGGCGCCGCGGCGCCGGCGGCCTCGCGGCAGCCGGTGGGAAGGCAGAGCACGAGCAGCAGCCCGAGGAGCGCGCCGATGGTGGCGACGCGCCGCGGGTGCGGCGGCGGGGCGAGGAGGCGGACGAGAGCGGAACGCAGCATGACGATCGATCTCCGCGCGGTCAGGAGGCCGCGCAGCGGAAGCCGAGCGAGCCGAGCGTGGCACGGGCGTCGAGCCCGCCGCGCAGGGCGTAGCGGAGGAAGGCCGGATAGTTGCGCGGGTCGGTGGCGCCCACGGCGCCGGCCGCGCAGGTGAGCGCGACGTCGCGCGCACCGGTGGCGCGCGAGTCGCCGGCCACGAGCACCGAGTGGAAGTCGCGCGTCCACTCCCACACCACGCCGTGCAGGTCGCGCACGCCGTACGCGTTGGGCGGCGTGCCCCCCACCGGTGGCAGCGGGTCGGGGCGCGGACGGCCGTAGAGCTCGAGCCGCCGACGCTGCTCGGCCGGGTCGCGCGACGCGTCGCGCGCGGTGCGGCCGGCGGCCGCGGCCAGCTCCCACTCGTCGGTGGTGGGGAGGCGCCCGCCGCGCCAGGCGCAGTAGGCACGCGCCGCGAACCAGGAGACCTGCACCACCGGGCGGCGCAGGTCGTCGCCGCGGCCGGCATCGAGCGCGCCGGGCCAGTCGGCCAGGTAGCCGCGGTCGGCGAGCACCGGCTTCACGTGGTCGCGACGCCACTCGGGGTTGGCGGTGACGAAGGCGAGGAAGTCGCCCCGCGTCACCGGCACGCGGTCGAGCGCGAACGGTCGCACCGTCACCCGTCCGGCGCCGCGGTCGTACAGCGGCAGGTAGCTGCCGCCGGGGATCCGCGCGCGGCCGGCCGCCGCCACCGCCCGCCCGTGCCGCGCGCCGGCCGCCGGCTGCGCCTGGGCGGCGAGCGGGAGGGCGAGGAGCAGGATGGCGAGCGGCCGGTACATGACGGTGATCTCTGGATGCGCGTGGGCGTGCCTAACGGATCGGGGCGGTGCGGCGGGCCGCGGTCACTCGCCGCCCGTCGTGAACATCCCCTTGAGCTGGGCGAAGACCTTCGGGTTCCCGGCGCCCTCGACGTGCATCATGCCGAGCGCCCCCTTGTTGAAGGCGCGGAAGATGGCGTGGTCCACGAGCACCAGGTCGCCCGGCTGCTCGGCGCGGTACTCGACGATCGCCGCGCCGCCGGCGGGGATGAGCGTGGTCGCCACGTTGCGCTGCGTGACCTGGCTGCCCCCCTCGCCGTACACGTGGTCGAACACCTCGCCGATGACGTGGAAGGAGCTCACCAGGTTGGGGCCGGCGTTGCCGACGTAGAGGCGCACCGTCTCGCCGGCCTTCGCCTGCAGCGCCTTCTCGCCGGTGAGCGCGCCCACCGCGCCGTTGAAGACGACGTACGTCGGGCGCTCGTCCACCGCCCTCTCCATGTCCAGCGCCTGTAGCCCCGAGTCGCCGAACGCGCCCTTCGTGTAGAACTCGCTCTGCATCACGTAGTACTCGCGGTCCACCTTCGGCAGCCCCTCCCTGGGCTCGACGAGCACCAGGCCGTACATGCCGTTGGCGATGTGCATCGGCACCGGCGAGGTGGCGCAGTGGTAGACGTACAGGCCGGGGTTGAGCGCCGCGAAGCGGAACACCGACTCGCCACCGGGGATGGTGAGCGACGCGTGCGCGCCGCCGCCGGGGCCGGTCACGGCGTGCAGGTCGATGTTGTGCGGCATCGTGCTCGTGTGATGGTTCTTGAGGCGGAACTCCACCTGGTCCCCCTCGCGCACGCGGATGAACGAGCCGGGCACGCTGCCGCCGAACGTCCAGAAGCGGTACTCGACGCCGTCGGCCAGGCGCATCGTCTTCTCGATGGCCTCGAGCTCGACGACGACCTTGGTGGCGTAGTCGCGGGTGATGGCCGGCGGCACCTCGGGCGCCGCGGTCAGCACGGCCCGCTCCTCGCCGCGCACCTCGGGGAGGTCGCGCACGGGGAGGGTGGCGGCGGCGGAGGCGCCGAGCTCGCGGGCGGCGGCGGTGTTCCAGAAGACGGCGGCCGTGGCGCCCGTGGCCAGCAGGACGGCGGTGGTGCCGATGGCGGCGCGGCGGGCGTAGCGGCGGGAGCGGGACGTGGTCATGGCGGTAAGTCCTGTGCGTTCGCGGGCGGGTAGGTCGATGCTCACGCACGAAGGATGGCCGCCCCCGGCTCCCGGGGGTGTCGGGCACGACCGGATTGTTTGCGCGGGGAACGCCGGGGGTGTGTGGGGGGAAGCCTGACGGGAGAGACGAGCGGCGAGCGACGAGTGACCAGCGGAACACCCTCAGCCAAGCCAGCACTGGTCGGCCCGAGGCCTCCGCTCGTCGCTCAGCGCTCGTCGCTCGTCGCTCGTCGCTCAGCGCTCGTCGCTCGTCGCTCGCCGCTCGCCGCTCGTCGCTCGTCTCCCCCCTCACTCCACCCGCAGCGCCGTCATCGGGCTCACGCGCAGCGCGCGCAGCGCGGGCACCAGGCACGCCAGGCCGGCCACCAGCGCCAGCAGCGCGGCCACCATCACCAGCGTCAGCGGGTCGCCCGGGCGCACGGCGTAGAGGAGTCCCTGGAGCAGGCGGCCGAGCGCCAGCGCGCCGCCCACGCCGAGGACGAGCCCCAGGCCGGCCAGCCGCGCGCCGTGCGCCATCACCAGGCGCAGCGTGGCGGCCGGCGTCGCGCCGAGCGCCGTGCGCACGCCGATCTCGCGCCGGCGCTCGGCCACGAGCGAGGCCAGCACCCCGTAGATCCCGAGGGCCGCCAGCAGCAGGGCCACGGCGGCGAACGCGGCGAAGAGCGTGAGCGCCAGCCGCCGCTGGGCCGTGGACGCGGCCACCACCTGCTCCATCGTGCGCAGGCGCGCCACGGGCTGGGTCGGATCCACCGCGCGCGCCGTGCGGTACACCGCCGGCGCCAGCGCCTCCGGGTCGCCGCGCGTGCGCACGACCAGCGTGACCACCGCGTCCGCCCACAGCCACTGGCGCTCGGGGATGTAGATCTGCTGCGTCACCGTCGCGTCCAGCCCGCTGTGGCGCACGTCGTCGGCCACACCCACCACCTCGCGCCAGGGCGTGTCCTCGCCGCCCATCTGCAGCCGCTTGCCGATCGGGTCCTCGCCCGGCCAGAGCCCGCGCGCCACCGACGCGCTGACCACCACCACCGGCGGCGTCGAGTCGCGGTCGGTGGCGGCCAGCGCGCGGCCGCGCAGGATGCGGATCCCCATCGCCCGCATGAAGTCGGCGGAGACCACGTAGCGGTCGGACCCCGAGGCGATCCGGAGCGTCTCGGTGGGGCGGCCCTCCACGCGCACGCCGTACTCGTCCAGGCTCCCGCTCAGCGGGAGCTGGCTCGTCGTCCCCACCGCCACCACGCCGGGGAGCGCGGCCACCGCGGCGCGCAGTCGCTCGCGGTTCGCGTAGGCCGACGCCGCGCTGTCGTAGGCCGGCCCCGTGGCCTGTACCTCGAGCGTGAGCAGCTGCCTCGGGTCGAAGCCCACGTCCACCGACAGCAGCCGCACCAGGCTGCGGCCCAGCAGCCCCGCGCCCACCAGCAGCACGAGCGCGAGCGCCACCTCGCCGACGACGAGCGCGGAGCGCAGCCGGCGCCGCCCGCCCCCGCTCCGCCCGCCGTCGCGCAGCACGCCGAAGAGCGCCGCCCGCCCGCCGTGCCACGCCGGCACCAGCCCCACCACGATCCCGAGCAGCAGCGTCAGCGCGGCCGTCACGGCGAGCGCCGTGGCGTCCAGCCGGATGTCGCCCTGGCGCGGCAGCTCCTCCGGCACGCGGGCCAGCAGCGCCGGCAGCAGCGCGTGCGCCAGCGCCAGCCCGGCCACGCCACCGCACACGGCGAGCAGCAGCCCCTCGGCCACGAACTGCCGCGCCAGGCGGCCACGGCCCGCGCCGAGCGCCGAGCGGATCGCCAGCTCCCCTTCGCGGCGGATGGCGCGCGCCAGCTGCAGGTTCGCGACGTTCACCACCGCGATGAGGAGCACGAGCCCCACCGCGCCGAGCACGGCCAGCAGCACCGGGCGCACGCGCCGCGAGACCTCGTCGCGCATCGGCGAGACGAGCAGCCGCGGCGACAGCTTGTAGTCGTCCGGATGCGCGGCCGCCATCAGCGCGAAGAGGCGGTCCAGCTCGGCGCTCGCCGCCTCGAGCGACGCGCCGTCGCGCACTCGTGCCACCATCCGCAGGTGACGGCAGGTGCGGCACGCCCACGGCTGCGAGGGCTCGTAGCCCAGGACGCGCCAGATCTGCGCGGCAGGGTCGAGGATGCTCTGGAAGCCGGCCGGCAGCACGCCGGCGACGAGATACGGCGCGCCGTCGAGCCGGATCGTGCGCCCCACGAGCGACGAATCGCCGCCGAAGCGGCGCTGCCACAGCCCGTGCGAGAGGATCACCACCTGCGTGCGCTCCGGCGCGTCCTCCACCGGGAGGAAGTCGCGGCCCAGCGCGGGACGCACGCCGAGCAGGCCGAAGAAGCCGGCGGTCACGCGCTGCCCGACGAGCCGCTCGGCCTCGCCGTCGGAGAGCGTCGGCTCCCAGCCGCCCACGGCGGCGGCGCCGGCCAGCGTCCGCGCCTGGTGGCGCAGGTCGTCGAACGTCGCGAAGCCGACGTTGATGCGCTCGCCGCGCTCGTCGCGCTCCCACACCATCGCCAGCTGCCCGGGCTTCGCGTAGGGCAGCGGCTGCAGCAGCAGCGGGTTGGCGACGCTGAAGATCGCCGCCGCGGCGCCGATGGCGAGCCCGAAGGTGAGCGTGCAGAAGGCGGTGAAGAGCGGCGCGCGGCGCAGCGCACGCGCGGCGTGGCGTAGGTCGGCGGGGAGGGCGCGCATGGGTGAGCCTCCGGTGTGGGGCGATGGGGCGCCGCGCCCGCGCCGCGCGGTGAGCACGGCGACCAGGCTCTCGCGCCAGAGCCAGCGGCGGGCGGCGGCGGCACCGCCGCCGTCCGCGCGGTGGTGGAACTCCTCCAGCAGGTCGCCGACGAGCGCCTCGCCGTCCGCGGCGGGGAGCAGCGCCTGCAGCAGGCGCACGGCGAGACGCGGCGGCGCGGGCGGCGGCGCGCCGGGTGAGGTGGGCCGCGTCATGGCGTGTCCCACCCCACGGCGAGCCCGCGCGCCAGCCGGCGGAGCGCGGCCAGCGACGCCCGCACCGCCTGACGCCCGGCCGGCGTCACCGCGTAGTGGCGCTTCCGCCGCCCGCCGCGCGTCGGCGTCGGCTCGCCCATGCGCGACGTGACGTAGCCCTTCTCCTCCAGCCGCGCGAGCGTCTTGTGCACGGTGGCCAGCGTGAGCTCGCGGCCGGTCTGCCGCGCGATCTCGTGCAGCACCGTGACGCCGTACGCGTCGTCGCCGACGCGCAGCGCGGCCAGCAGCACCACCTGCTCCAGCTCTCCGAGCACGAGCGCCCCCATTTGATCGACTTTGCCGATTATATGCGCCGCCCCGCCCCGCGCAAGAGCGACGATCGCCCCCGCGCCACCGCGACGGCGAGCGAGCGCGGTCTCCCGGCACCGGCACACCGCTGGGCCGTCGCGACACCGTGCGGCAAGGGCCGGCCCGTACGGGCCGGCCCGAGGCCGTTCCGCTGCTCGCCGAGCGCTGATCGCTGATCGCTCGCCTTTCCCCTACTCGCTCCGCAGCGCGATCGTCGGGTCCACCGCCGCCGCACGCCGCGCCGGCAGGTACGCCGCCGCCAGCGCCGCCAGCGCCAGCAGCACCGCCGCCCCGCCGAAAGCCAGCGGATCCAGCGGCGGCACGCCGTAGAGCAGCCCGGCGAGCAGCCGGGTGAGCGCGGCCGCGGCGGCCAGCCCGATCAGCGCGCCGACGCCGGCCAGCAACGCGCCCTCGCGCAGCACCAGGCGCAGCACGCCGCCGCGCGTCGCGCCGAGCGCCACCCGGATGCCGAGCTCGCGCGTGCGCCGCGCCACCGAGTAGGCGGTCACGCCGTAGATCCCCAGCACCGCGAGGAGCAGCGCCACCACGCCCAGGCTGCCGGCCACGTAGAGCGCCACGCGCTGCGGGAAGGTGACCATCGCCGTGCGCTCCTCCAGCGTGAGCTGGTCCACGATCGGCAGCGCGGCGTCCAGATCGGCCACCATGCGGCGCACGGCGGGCGCCGGCGATGGCGCGTCCGGCGCGCCGCGCGTGACCAGGATCACGCGCGGGAAGTACCGCTGCGCGAACGGCACGTAGACGAAGCCGCGCGGCTCCTGCGCCAGCGAGCGGTACTTGGCGTCGCGGGTGACGCCGACCACGGTCACCACCCGGTCGTCGTTCACGAAGGTGCGCCCCACCGCCTGCTGCCCGGGCCAGAGCGTGCGCGCCAGCGTCTCGTTGATGATCGCGACGTCGGGCGCGCCCTCGCGGTCGGCGGCGGTGAAGTCGCGGCCGGCCAGCAGCGGGATGCGCAGCAGCTCGAGGTAGCCCGGCGTCACGACGTTCCAGTCCGCGTCGAACGAATCCTGCCCGGGAGGCGGCGTGCGTCCCGGCACGCGGATGTCGCCGAGGCCGAAGTTGCCGCCGTCGAGCGGCAGGTCGACGGCCAGCGCCGCGCCCTGCACTCCGGGCAGCGTCGCGGCGCGCGCCACGAGCTCCCCGGCCAGCTGGCGCGCCTGGGGCACCGGCAGGTTGCGCTGGCCCAGGTCGAACGCCGCGAGCTCCACCTGCCGGGCGTCGAAGCCGGGATCGATGGAGCGCGCGTGCAGCAGGGCGCGGAGGAAGAGCCCGGCCCCCACCAGCAGCAGCAGCGAGAGCGCCAGTTGCGCGACCACGAGCCCGCCGCGCAGCCGCAGCCGGCGGGCGCCGCCCTCGCCCTCGCGCTTGAGCGCCGGCACCAGCGCCGGCCGCGTGGCCTGCAGCGCGGGCGCGAGCCCGGCGAGCACGCCGGTGGCGAGCGCCACCGCCGCCGCGAAGGCGAAGACGCGCAGGTCGAGCGCGGTGTCGAAGGCGACGGCGAAGGGCAGGCGCGGCAACAGGCCGAGGAGGAGCGCCACGAACCATCGAGACATGGCTGCCCCTGCGAGGGCGGCCACGATGAAGAGCAGCACGCTCTCCGTCAGCAACTGGCGCACGAGCTGGGCACGCGACGCGCCCACCGCCAGGCGCACCGCGATCTCGCGCTGCCGCGCGGCGGCGCGCGCGAGCAGCATGCCCGCCACGTTGGTGGCGGCGATGAGCATGACGAGCGCGCCGGCGGCGAAGAGCAGCCCCAGGAAGCCCTGCACCGCGCCGCGCAGCTCGCCCGGGAAGAGCCCGGACGGCGCGAGGCGGAGCCCCTTCCCCTCGTTCGCGCGGGGATACGCCCGCTCGAGCTGGAAGGCGACGCCGCCCACGTCCGCCTGCGCCGCCTCCAGGGTGACGCCCGGCGCCAGCCGTGCCACGCCCATGAGCCACACACTCGCGCGGCTGGTGAAGAGGCTCGCCGGCAGGCCCAGGTAGGTGGACGCGGTCAGCGGCACCCAGAGGTCGGGGGCCGTCAGGTTCGTGCCGTGGAAGCCTTCCGCGGCCACGCCCACCACCGTGAAGGGAGTGCCGTTGAGCCGGATGGCCTTCCCCACGGCCGCGCGGTCGCCGGCCAGCCGCTCGGTCCAGAAGCGGTGGCTGACCACGACCACCGGCGCCGAGCCCGGCGCGCGCCCCTCCTCGGCCACGAAGAAGCGGCCCATCGCAGGGCGCGCCTGCAGCACCGCGAAGTAGTTGGCGCTCACGGTCGCGGCCTGCACCGGCACCACGCCGCCGGGCGTGGCCAGGCTCGCCACCTGCGGCTCCGGGCGCAGCGCCGCCACGCCGGAGAGCGTGCGCACGCGCTCGCGCACGTCCAGGTAGTTGGGGTACGAGAAGGTGTCGAAGCCGCGCCCCTCCTGCGTCCGCCCGAGGTCCACCACGCGCTCCGGCGCGCCGACGCCGGGCGGCGGCTTGAGGAGGAGCGCGTTGGCCAGCGTGGCGATCGCCGTCGTGGCGCCCAGGCCGACGGCGAGCGACAGGACGGCGACGAGGGTGAAGAGTGGGTTGCGCCGCAGTCCGCGCACCGCGTGGCGCACGTCGCGCCACCATCGCTCGAGCATGGGAAGCTCCGTCGGGTGGGTGGGGTGCCTCTCTACGCGGTGAGCGTCGGCGCGGTGTCGGCCAGACGTGACCGGGCCGACACCGCGGCGCCCGCTACCGTCCCAGCGCCCGCATCACGCGGCCGTACTCCCCCTCCGAGCTCAGCGTGCGCGCCGCGTCGGCGATGGCGTCGCGCACCGCGGCGTCGCGCGCCGCGGGATGCCGCGCCGCCTGCATCAGCACGTGCGCCTTCTCGCCGTCGGAGTCGATCGTGCGCGCGGAGCGCACCACGGCGAGCACCGTCGGCCGCCCGGCATCGTCGTCGCGCAGCGCGGCGGTGAGCACGACGCGCTTGTCGCCGTCGGACCCGATGCCGTCGGCGGCGCGGAAGAAGGCCGTGCGCAGCGCCTCCGAGGCGAGCGCGCCATGGTCCAGCGCGTCCGTCAGCACCACGCGCCGGTCGCCGTCGGAGTCGATCTCCTGCACCGCGTCGAGCACGCCGGCGAGCGCCGCCTGGTCGCCGCGCGCCGCGTCCAGCGCGTGCGTCAGCACCGTGCGCAGGTCGCCGTCCGACTCGATGGTGCTGGCCGCGTCGAAGAAGGCGCGACGGTCGGCGGTGCTGCGCAGGTAGGTGGGGGCGAGGGCGGTGAGCACCACGCGCTTGTCGCCGTCGGAGTCGATGCTGCGCACGGCGGCCACCATCTCGGCGGCGGGCAGCGCGCCGCCGTCCTCCAGCAGCGCCGTCAGCACGACGCGCTTGTCGCCGTCGGAGTCCATCCGCTGCACGGCGCGCACGACGCCGCGCCGGTCGTCGAGCGTCAGCCCGCCGCCGCGCAGGAGCGTGGTGAGGTAGACGCGCTTCACGCCGTCGGCCTCGATGCGCGCCACCTCGTCCAGCACGCCGCGCACCCCCTGCTGGCGGCGAATGCGCGCCACGCGCGCCTCGGCGCCCAGCCCCAGCTGGCGCACCAGCTCGGGGACGAGCGTGCGCAGCCAGGCGGCGGCGGCCGCCGGATCCTGCTCGCGCTCGTTCACCGTGTAGCGCCGCAGCTCGCCACTGCCGGTGCGCTGCAGCGTCAGCACGCGCCGCGTGCCGTCGCGCTCCTCCTCGATCACCGCGGCCACCCCGTCGGCGCCCAGGTGGACGTCGGCGTCGTCGTCCGTCACCTCGATCGGGCCGATCGTCTCCACGCGCAGGCAGCGGTCGTCGTCGCTGTGGATCATCGTGGAGTGGCTGACGCGGCCCCGCGACGATCCGCTCACGCGCAGCGAGCTCCCGCTGCGGCAGCTCCCGCCACCACTCGCCGACGTCCACGCGAAGCCGGGCGCGGCGGGCGGGGTCGGTGGCGCGGCCGGCGCGGGCGGCGCCGGCGGGGCGCCCACGGCGCGCGGCGGAGCGGGCGGCACGGGCGCCGCTGGCGCCGCCGGAGCGGACGGAGCGGTCGGCGCGGCGGGCACCGCGGAGGGCCACGCACCGGCTGGCGGCGAGGGCGGGGACGGCGGAGACGGCGGGGACGGCGGCGCGGCCGGGGACGGCGGCGCGGGAGCAGCTGCCGGGACCGGCGGCACGGGGGGCGTCGGCGGCACCGGCGGCGTGGGCGGCACCGGTGGCTGTGCCGGCACGTCGCCCCGCGAGTAGCTCCACGCGTGTCCCGCGTGGTCGTCGTCGTACACCATGACGATCGTGTCGGCGGCCAGCTCGGCGTCGTCCGGCGTCACCATGGC
The DNA here is from genome assembly GCA_035761165.1 of Gemmatimonadaceae bacterium. Taxonomy (GTDB): domain Bacteria; phylum Gemmatimonadota; class Gemmatimonadetes; order Gemmatimonadales; family Gemmatimonadaceae; genus CALCHX01. The sequence goes on from DASTRO010000157.1 coordinate 11,775, forward strand.
CACGGCCGGCCGGGTCGCGTGCCGCTGCTGGAGCCCCGGCTGGCAGGCGGCGAGTGGCACGGTGACCAGCGCCGCCAGCGCCGCCGCGGCGGCCAGCGCGCGCCGGCTCAGCGTGCGCCGCGCCTGCGCCGGGTCGAGAATGGCCACCAGGCGCCCTTCCAGCTCGCTCGGCCGCGCCATGGCGATCGAGGCGAACGCCGGGGCCGCCTCCAGGTGCAGCGAGCGCGCGATGTCCAGCAGGTCGCCCGCGTAGCGCGACGGCACGGTGCCGTGCGCCAGCACCAGGTCGTCGCACGCCCGCTCGCGCTCGGCGCGCACGCGCCGCGCCGCCACCCACACCAGCGGGTTGAACCAGAAGAGGGCGAGCGCGAGCTGCGTGACCACGTGCGTCAGCGCGTCCAGGCGCTGCACGTGCGCCAGCTCGTGCAGCAGCACCAGCCGCCGCCGCTCGGCGTCCCACGACAGCGCCTCCGTCGGCAGGAGGATCACCGGGTAGACGACGCCCCACGTCACCGGCACGGTGCGCCCCGGCGCGGCGAGCAGCGTCACCGGCCGGCGGATGCCGAGCTCGCGCGAGAGCTCGGCGACGAGCCGGAGCCACGCGCCGTCGGTGACCGGCGCGGCCCGGCGCGCCAGCCGTGCCAGCCCCACCGTGCCGAGGGCGAGGCGCGCGAGGACGACGAGCGCGCCGGCCAGCCAGAGGAGCGGCAGCCAGGCGACGCGCGAGGGGGACGACGCCGCCAGCTCCACGGGGCCGAACGCGTCGTGCCGCGTGGGCGCCTCGACGGTGGTGGCCGCCGCGGCCACGCTGGCGAGCACGGGGACCTCGATCTCCCCGACCGGGGCGGCGACGTCCACCGTCGGCACCTCGACGTGGACCGCGGGCCCGTTCACCTGCACCGTCGACCCGGCGACGTCCACCGTCGTGCCGGCGTGCGCCACCACGATGTGTCCGTGCGACCCGCTGATGACGGTGCTGACGACCTCCGGCTGCGCCTCGGGCACCGGCACGGCCTCGTCGGCGCGGGCGGGCACCGCCCCTGGCGCGTCGGGGAGCAGCCGCGCGACCGCCGCCGGCACCGGCAGCGTCCACGCGGGCACGAGCATGGCGAGTAGCGGCAGCACGAGCACCGCGGCCAGCGCGCTGCTCCAGACCAGGTGGCGGTCGGCGGCGGGCGCGCGGCGTAGCGCGAGGCTGACCGCGGCCGCGGCGAGGAGGATGAGCGTCGCCTTCAGCGCGATGTCGACGAGCAGTGGCAGCCCGCTGGCGAGCGACGGCGGCAGGATCGAGGTCAGCACCTATCTACCCTCCTCTTTGCTGCGCTCCACGAGACGGGCGAGGCGGTCCAGCTCCTCGCGCGAGAGCGTGCGGTCCGAGAGATCCATCAGCGCGGCCATGGCCTGCGTGGTCGAGCCGTCGAAGAACGTCTGCACCAGGTGCCGCAGCGCCGAGCGGCGGGCGGCGTCGCGCGCGACGGTGGGCGCGTAGACGTAGCGCGGGCCGTCCTCACGGTGGGTGACGAAGCCCTTCTCCTCGAGCGTGCGCAGGAGGGCGCGTACGGCCGAGTAGCTGGGGGCGTCGGGGATGCCGTCGCGCACCTCGGCGGCGGTGGCGGCGCCCTGCCGGAAGAGCAGGTCCATGATCTGGCGCTCGCGTCGACTGAGCTTGTGGGCGAGGGGATCGGGCATGGCGGCGGGGGCAGGATGGTGTGCTGGAATTCTAGCACTATGCTAGAAAAACAGCAATGGTGGATCGTGGACCTGCCGGCGCGCGCCACGGCACGTCCTACGCGGGCTTGCCGGGGGAGTGTCACGAGCCACAGGTTGGGACGAGCGGGCGACGCGCTGCCGGCGTCGCCGCGATCCCTGCTCCGGCGATGGTGATGGCCATGCTCCACGCGAGCGTCGCGAACGTGTCGTCCACCGCCGCCGCGCGCCGGCGGGCCCGGCGCGGGCGGCCCCTCTCCCTCCTGCTCGCCGCGGCGCTGGGCGTGGCGGGCGCCTGCGATGCCGGCGATGCCAGCGAGCCCCCGCGCACGCTGGCCGACCTGCGCGCCCGGGTGGCGGCGGACAGCGCCGAGGGGGACAGCGCCGCGCTCGCCACGCTACCCCCCTCGTTGCAGCGCGTGCTGCGCCTGGAGCCCTATCTCACCGACCGGTACGTGGCCAGCACGCAGGACTCCGACTGCCTGCTGATGGGTGACAGCGTGCCCGACGTGGTGCTGGCCGAACGGCGGCGGGTGCACCTGCGGCTGCCGGACTCGTCGGCCGTGGTGGTGTTCGTCCGCGCCGACCGGGACGGCGCGACGCTGCGGCGGGTGGAGGTGGTGCGCAACCCGGTGGACGGCGAGCAGGTCGGCTTCATCTGGGACGGCAGCGACGACGTGACGCTGCAGGTGCGCTGGCCGAACGGGGTCGGGGGGCGACCCGAGACGGCGCGTCAGCCGCGCGGCAGCCCCATCCCACGCGCCCTGCGCGCCCTGGGCCGCCGGGCGCTGACGCTCACCTGCCCGCCGGACTCGCTGGATGCGCCGTTCGAGAACGTGCGGCGGCGGCGAGGGGGTCGAGGGTAGGAGGAAGGCGGCGGGCGGCCCCGCTCACTGCCTCCCCAGCTCCGTCAGCTGCGCCTGCAGCTCCGCCGTCCGCTCGCGCCCCAGCGCCCCCAGGCAGCGCGCCCGCGACTCGGCCCACAGCGCGCCCTCGCGGCCGCGGCCGCGGGCCGCGCACGTCTCGTCGCGCTCGATGAGCCACTGCCGCTGGGCGGCTCGCAGGCGCTGGACGACCGGCGGATCGGGGGCGCCGGGGGCGACGCCGGCACGGCGGCGCAGCTCGCGGATGAGCTCTCCGTAGACCGCGTTCAGCCGCGCGTCGTAGTCGATGAGGCGGGCCAGCAGGCAGGCGCGCTGGTTCGGCAGGCCCGGTGTGGCGCAGCGGGCATCGATCCCGGAGCCGCGCGGCGGCGGTGGGCTCGCCGCACCGCCGCCGGCAATGCTGTCGGGCGCAGCGCCGCGCCGCGCGCTGTCCGCCGGCACCGCCCGCGCCGCCGCGGCCAGGTCGGCCACCAGCTCCCGCTCCGGCGCCACCTCGCCCATCGCCCCCACCTCTCCCCCTTCCACACGCTCGCCGCCGGTCACCACCCCCCCCCGCCCCCCGAGCACGACCAGCAGCGCCACCGCGGCGGCCAGCACCAGCACCCCGCCGCCGGCCGCGGCGAGCCGGCGGCGCGACCGCCGCCGCCGCAGCGATGGCGGCGTCCAGGCGTACGGCCCGTCCAGCCGCACGCTCTGCCAGGCGAGCGTGTCCGCGCTCGGGGCGCCGGCATCCATCTCCTCCTCCTCCCCCCCCGCCGCGCCCGCCGCGCCCGCCGCGCCCGCCGCGGCCTCAGTGCCCTCAGTGCCCTCAGTGCCCTCAGTGCCCTCAGTGCCCTCCATCCGCAGCGTCTGCGCGTGCTGCTCCTGCACCGCCTCCGTGGGCAGCACGGCCGGCGTGGGCGTGCGCACCGGGCGGGGCGGGATGCGCGCCACGTCGGGCGGGGCGAGCAGGGCGGCCAGCATCGCCGCGGCGTCCGGCCAGCGCGCCTCGCGATCGCGCGGCAGCGCCCCCTCCACGGCGTTCACCACCGGCGTCGGCAGGTCGGGGCGGACGGTGTCGAGCAGCGGCAGGTCGGTGTGGCGCTGCCGGTAGAGGATCTCGTAGAGGTTGGTGGTGCCCCACGGGAAGCGCCCGGTGAGCATCTCCCACCCCACGAGCCCCAGGCTGTAGAGGTCGCTCCGCCCATCCACCCGCTCCCCGCCCAGCTGCTCGGGCGACATGTACGCCGGCGTGCCGATGACCGCGCCCGTGGTCGTCAGCTTCGGGTCGGTGTGGAGCGAGACCGCGGAGCCGAAGTCGGAGAGGAGGGCGCGACCGGTGGCGGCCTCCAGGTAGACGTTCTCCGGCTTGACGTCGCGATGCACGATGCCGTGGCCGTGGGCGAAGTGCAGCGCGCGCGTCAGGTCGCGGAGGATGCGCACCGCCTGCTCGGTGGGGAGCGCGCCGTCGCGGGCGAGCACCTCGCGCAGCGTGGGGCCGGCGACGTACTGCATGACGAGCGCGAGGCTGCCCCCCGCCAGCCGCCGCACCGCGTAGATGGTGACGATGTTGGGGTTGTGCGGCAGGCTGGCGAGCAGCCGCGCCTCCTGCGCGCTGCGCTCCAGCAGCTCGTCGTCGGCGCGGGCGGCACGCACGAGCTTGATGGCGACCTCGCGGTCCAGCGCCCGGTCGCGCGCGCGGTAGACCTCGGCGCTGCTCCCCCGACCGAGCTCGCCGAAGATCACGTAGTCCGCCGAGAGCTCGCGCAGCTCGGCCGGCTCTTCCTCGCGCCGCTGCACCGTGGCGTGCCGCCTCGCTCGTCGTCGGCGCCGGCGCCGCGGCGGGCGTGCGACGGCGCGGCGGCCGACCTGAACCCGGCGCGACGGGGATGCC
>DASTRO010000158.1:0-3246 GCA_035761165.1 Gemmatimonadaceae bacterium
CCCCCCCCCCCCCACCCCTCGCCGATCTCCTCAGGGCAGCACGCGCCAGGGCACGCGGCCCTGCAGCGTACCCCAGCTGAGCACCAGCTCCCCGCGCAGCGGCGCCTCGATCGAGGGGACGAGCGTCATCGTGAAGCTCTCCTGCGGCACGCTCAGCTCCCGCGTCGCCAGCTCGACGCGCACCAGGTCCCGCGACGGGTCGTACTGCGTGCCCCACTGCCCCGTCTGGCGATTCACGATGAGCTTCCATCCGGAGCGCGTGAGCAGCGAGTAGAGCGTGTAGCGACCGCGCGGGACGCGCGCGCCACCCAGCTCCAGGTCCACGTCCGTGCTGAACGCCGTGGCCTCGTTCGCGCCGGTGCGCCACACCTGGTCATAGGGAATCAGGTTGCCGACGATCTGGCGGCCACGCGCGTGGGGCTGGCCGTAGTCGATGGTGACGGAGAGCGGCGACGGCTCGGTGCCTTCGGGTCCGCGTGTGGTGACGGTGACCTGCGTGGTGGCCCGGCCGCTGGGCTCGACGCGCAGCACGGTGGGCGGCGCCTGCTGGGCACCGAGCGGGGTCAGGAGTGGCGCGGCGGCGCCGACGCCGACGGCCAGGGCGAGGGAGAGCGCGAACTCGCGCCGGAATGCAGTTCGTGACATCACGTCGCTGTACGGTGACGGCTCGTGGAGCCGGGGAACGCTCAGTGGCCGCCCAGCATGGCGGCGCCGAGCCCGAGCGGGGCGAGGATCAGCATGGTCACGACCATCACGACGATCCAGGAGACGATGGCCGTGAGCACCGCCTTGCCCGTCGTGAAGTCGAGCGCCTGCCGGATGGCGACGATCCCCGTGACGAGCTGCCAGATCCCCACGAGGAAGACGACGAGCAGTCCGAGGACCGGGATGAGGCCGAGAATGGCGAGCACGCCCGGCGACTGGGCGAAGCCGAGCGTGCGCAGCAGCTCGCCCCAGTCGGCGGTGCCGCCGAAGAGCTTCGTGCCGACGAGCATCGTCACGCCGGACCAGATGAGCCACCCGACGATCGAGCTGATGATGCCCCCGATGACTCCACCCACGCCGGCGCCCAGGTGACCGATGCCCGCGCAGACCGCGACGATGACGACGACGACGAAGGCCTGGCCGGTGGCCGAGCGGTCCGCTTCCACTTCCTCGTACGTCGCGACATCCAGCATCGCGGCTCCTCGCATCCGGTCGACGATGCTGCGCTGCGGCATGGCGGTCATGAGTGGCTCCGGGGCTGAAGGGTGAGCGACGGCGCCGGCGGCACTCGGTGGGGCACCAGCGGGCGCACGCGGCTATGATGCGCCCGCGAGCGGTCGGACGCCAGTAACGCGAGCCTCGCGGTGGTCACGCACCGGGCAGCGGCGCCGCGGCGTCATGGACGGCGTAGCCGCGGCCACAGACCCGCGCCAGCACCTCGCCGAGCACCGCCTCCACGTGGTCGCGCAGCTCGGCCTCGCTCAGCGACTCGCCGGGCGGCGGATGATGGTGGACGACGTAGTCGGTGAGGTCACCGACGGTGGCCAGCCGGCCACGGTCCTGCGCGGGCAGTTCGATGGCGAACTCCTCGGCCACGGCGTCGAAGAGGCGGTCTCGAAGCGGGTCGGGCATGCGAGTCGGGGCGTGTGCGCGTATGCGCGCGGCGGGGGCGTGGCACGTGCCGTGCCCGCGGATGGACGAGACTCACCGCATCACCAGCCGAGGAGGGATGATGACCGATCGGGAGCGGGCGCGCGAGCGCGACGTCGAGAAGGAGATCGAGCTGGACGAGCAGGATCCGATGGGCGGACGGCCGGTGGAGCCGAATCCGTCACACACCAGCAAGGACCACATCACGGCACCCAAGTTCGGCTCGGCCGGGAGCGGTGGCGCGGAGCTGGAGCCGGGTCCGCCGCGCCCCTGAGGCGTGGCGCCGGCGCTGCCGCCGCGGCGCTTCGCGCCGCGGCGGCAGCGCGATCAGGCGTCGCTGCGGCCGCGATAGAGCGCCGCGTCACGCACCTGCGCCATGATGCGGGCCAGGTCGGCCTCGGCGCGTGCCCGCTCCTCCACCGTCCACGTATCGTGGTGGGCCGCGGTGCGGAGCTGCATCATCATCTCCTCGATCAGCAGGCGCAGCCCGGCGCGGCTGCGCCGCTCGTCCGCCGGCGGTCCCGCATCCTGGTCGCTCATCCGTCCTCCGTGGCGGCGCGTGCGCCGCAGCAGATTCTGCACAGGCGCCAGCGCCGGTCCCAGCGCGGCGCTGGCGGCGTCGTCAGTGGGTCCCGCCCTCGGCGCCGACCGTCGCACCCAGGTGCTCGCGCAGGATGCGGAGGTGGTGGCGCTCGTGCCCGAGGATGATGTGGAGCAGCGCGCGGACGCTCACCGTGTGGGTGTTGGCGGTGCCGCGGCGCTCGAACGCCGCCGCGTCGAGGCTCTGGAAGAGCGCGACGGTCGCCACGCGGGTGGCGACCAGCTCGGCCAGCAGGCGGGCCAGCGGGCGGTTGGCGGCGCCGGCGGCGCGCACGTAGTCGTCCTGGTCGAAGCCGGGGAGCGGCGTCGTGTCGCCCCGTGCGATGCACAGCGCGCGGTAGGCCATCACGCGCTCCGTGTCCGCGAGGTGGCAGAGGACGTCCTTCACCGTCCACTTCCCGGGCGCGTACGGCGCGCCGGCCGCCGCCTCGCCCAGCTGCTCACAGAAGTGCTGCGTCTCGGCCACCTGCTCACCGAGCAGGGTGATCGGGTCCCGCTCCGGCACGGCGGCGACGTAGCCGGCGTAGAAGGGTGCGAACTCCTCGGAGGTGGGCCGTCCCACCTCGCTCGCGATGCTCATCGGTCGCTCTCGACGTTCGGGTGCGCTGCGCGGCCCGCGGATCATCGGCCGCGGCACGCTAATGTGTGCGTTCGGGGCGCCAAGTGCGAGGGGCGGGGCCGCCGCGCGCTGGCGGTCAGCGCGCGGCCAGCGCGGCCAGGGTGGGCGCGTGCAGGCGGTGCCCGCCGGCGAAGCGGGTGACGTCGGCGGCGATGCCCGCAGCGGCCAGGCGGGTGGCCTGGGCGCGCACGCTCTCCGCCGGGCAGTACTCGTCGTCGTCGCCCACCACGTACTCCACCGGCCGATCGCCGAGCCGCGCCGCGAGCGCGGCGAGGTCGCCGTCCTCGGCGAGCAGCCCACCCCAGAGCACCAGGCGGTGGAGCGGGGGGCTCCCCCGCTCGGCCCAGCGCGAGGCGGTCGCCGCCCCCTGCGAGAAGCCGAGCACGCAGAGC
>DASTRO010000159.1:0-6123 GCA_035761165.1 Gemmatimonadaceae bacterium
ACGATCACGTCGCGCCCGTAGAGCCGACTCGCCGCGAGCGTGTTGATCAGCCGGTCCGCCCCCACCGTCAGCGGCTCGTCGACGTCGAGGCGAATGGGGAGCGGCGCGCGCGCGTCGACCACCACGGGTGTGGTCTCGAAATAGACGTGGCAGGCCTCGACGAGCGCCGGCGTGATGGCCGGCACCACCGAGCCGATGGCCGCGCCGCGCACCTGCGCGGGCTCGCACCCGGCGGCGTGCACGAGCCCGCGCAGCAGGAGCCCGAGCTCGTCGGCGGTGCGCGCCGGCGCGGTGGAGAGCCGCCAGTGCCCGCGCAGCTCCGTCCCGTCGAAGAGGCCCACGGTCGTCTCGGTGTTGCCGACGTCGAAGACCAGAATCACGTTCGCTCCCGCCCGCTCACGCGGGCCCGTTGTCGAGGACCAGCGAGCCGCTGTGCGCGTGCGCCACGCCCTGCGCGGTGCGCACGCGCAGCGCCCCGTCCGTGCCCACGCCCTCCACCACGCCCGGCAGCGGCTCGCGGCAGGGACGGCCCCGCGCCAGGTCGCGCGCGGCGTAGGCCGCCAGCTCGCTCGCGTCGAGCAGCCCGCATCGTGCGGCCGCGCCACGCAGCGCCGGGACGAGCCGCGCCAGCACGTCGATCCGCCGCACGCCCGGCCGCAGCCCGGCGGCCGGCAGTGCCGCCGGCGCGACGACGTTCACGCCCATGCCCAGCGCGACCCACTCCAACCGCCCGCCGCGCCAGCGCCCCTCGCACAGCAGGCCGGCCAGCTTCGCGCCGGCCACGTGGAGGTCGTTGGGCCACTTGAGCCGCACCGCCGCGGCGGCGAAGTCGTCCAGCACGGGCGCGGCGGCGAGCCCCAGGCGGATGGACAGCACTGCCAGCGCCGTCGGGTCCACGTCGCGGGCGACGAGGGTGAGCCAGAGCCCCGCCCCGGCGGCCGAGTGCCAGGGGCGCCCCTGGCGGCCGCGCCCCGCAGTCTGGCGGTCGGCGAGCACCAGCGTGCCCTCCGGCGCGCCCGCGTCGGCGAGCGCGTGCGCGACGTCGAGCGTGGAGGTCGTCTCGCGCAGCACGACGGCGCGCGGCACTCCGCACGTGCGCGCCACGTCGGCCGCCGTGAGGCCGTCGTACACCGCATCGCCCTCGCCGACGGGCGCGTGGTCCCGCACGCCGGTGCCAGCCGCCTCAGCCCGTCCAGCCACGGCTGGCCAGCAGCCAGATGACGAACGCGCCGAGCAGCACGCGGTAGACCGCGAACACGGTGTAGTCGTTGCGGCTCACGAAGCGCAGCAGCCCGGCGATGGCCAGCCAGCCGCTGACGCCGGAGGCGACGACGCCGGCGACGAGCGGCATGGTGATGCCGTTCGCCCGGATCGCGTCGGGCACCTCGAGCACCGCCGCGCCGGCGATGACGGGCATGCTCATGAGGAAGCTGAAGACCGCCGCCGACTGCCGGTCCAGCTGCAGCACGCGCCCCATCGTGATCGTGGAGCCGGAGCGCGAGACACCCGGCACCAGGGCGAACACCTGCGCGAGCCCGATGAGCACCGCGTCGCGCCAGCGGAGATCCTCCAGCGGCCGTCGCTGCGGCAAGGCCCGGTCGGCCGCCCAGAGCAGCACGCCCATGAGGATGAGCGCGATGGCGGTGATGATCGGCGCGCGGAAGACGGTCTCCGCGTACTCCTCGAGCAGGAGGCCGGCCAGCACGGCGGGAATGGTGGCGACGACGAGGAAGACGACGCGCCGCTGCTCCACGCTCGCCACGCGCCGCGTGCGCACGATGTCCCACGCGGCGCGGAGCAGCGCCAGCCACTCCGACCAGAAGAACCAGAGCACGGCCACCAGGGTGCCGACGTGCAGCGCGACGTCGAAGCTCAGCCCCGGCTCCGGCCAGCCGAAGAGCCATGGGGCGAGCGAGAGGTGCGCGGAGCTGCTGACGGGGAGGAACTCGGTGAGCCCCTGCAGGGTGCCCAGGACGATCGCCTGGAACAGGGTCATCGGAAACGGGCTGGGAGGACGGACGAGAGCGGTGGGCGGACGGCCGTGAAAGCTACTCAGGCGCGGACGGCGACGGCATCCGTGTACAGTGCCTCGTACTGCCCGACGATGGCATCGCGCGAATAGCGCGCGCGCGCATCGGCGGCGGCCGCCGCGCTCATGGCGCGCCAGCGCTCGCGGTCGCGCAGGATCTCGATCGCGGCGCCGGACATGGCGTCGATGTCGCCGACCGGGCAGAGTCGCCCCGTGGCCCCGTCGCGCACCACCTCGGGGAGGCCGCCCGCGTCGGTGGCGACCACCGGCACGCCCGAGGCGAGCGCCTCCAGCGCGCTCAGGCCGAACGACTCGCTGCGGCTGGGCAGCAGGAAGAGGTCCGCCCCGGCCAGCAACGGCGCGACCGCGTCGATCTTGCCGAGGAAGTGCACGTCCTCCTCCACGCCGAGGCGGCGCGCCTCCTCCTCCGCCAGCGGCCGGTCCGGGCCGTCGCCCACCATCACGAGCGCGGCGGGCATCGCCGCGCGCACCCGCGCGAAGACGGCGATGACGTCGCCGACGCGCTTCACCGGGCGGAAGTTGGAGATGTGCATCAGCACGCTCCCGCCGTCGCGCAGCTCCTCCCGCAGCAGCGGCGGGTACTTCGCGCGGTCGTAGACGTCGGGGTCGACGAAGTTCGGGATCGTCTCCACGGCGCAGCCCGTACAGCCGAAGGCCCGCACGGTCTCCTCGCGCAGGTAGTTGGAGACCGCCGTGATCCGGTCGGAGCGCTCGATCGAGAACTTGGTGATGGCGTGGAACGACGGATCCTGCCCGACGATGGTGATGTCGGTGCCGTGCAGCGTGGTGACGATCGGGATGTCGGCCCCGCCCTGCCGCAGCATCTCGCGCGCGATCCAGGCGCTGGTGGCGTGCGGGATGGCATAGTGCACGTGCAGCAGGTCGAGCCGGTGGCCGAGCACCACCTCGTGCATGCGCACGGCGAGCGCCAGGTCGTAGGGCGGGAACTCGAACAGCGGATAGCGGCCGACGTCCACCTCGTGGAAGTAGACGCGCGGCAGGAACGACGGAAGGCGGAACGGCTGGCGGTAGGTGATGAAGTGCACTTCGTGCCCCCGCGCCGCCAGCGCGATGCCGAGCTCCGTCGCCATCGCGCCCGAGCCGCCGTAAGTCGGATAGCACGTGATGCCGATCTTCAACGTCATCGTCCCGCCTCCACGCCGCCGTCGTGTGCGTCCACCGGCTGTGTCGCCTCCTCCCCTGCCCACCACGCCTCGATCCGCGCCGCCGCGTCGGGCGACGCCGGATCCATCACGGTGACGGCCTCGCCGGCCAGCTGGTGCCGGATCCAGGTCCGCTGCCGCTTGGCGTACTGCCGTGTCGCGACGACCACCGCCTCGCGCGCGGCGCGCGCATCGTGCCCGCCCGCCAGCGCGTCGCGCACGGCCGCGTAGCCGCACGCATTCCACGCCGGGGCGAGCGGCGGCACCTGGCGCATGAGCCGCCGGACCTCGTCGCCCCACCCGGCCGCGAACATCGCGTCCACCCGCTGCTCGATGCGCTGTCGGAGCCGCTCGTGCCCCGGGTCGATCACAAGATAGCGGGCGGGCAGCGGCGGGCGAGACGGCGGCGCCCGGTGCAGCGCACTGATGCGGCGGCCGGTGAGCAGCGCCACCTCGGCCGCCCGCAGGAGCTGGGCGCGCCCGAGGTGCGCGCGGTCCGGGTCGAGCGTGCGCACCCAGCGCCGCAGCTCGTGGCTGGGCAGCGTGGCCAGGAGGCGCTCGAGCGCGGCGCGTCGCGCCTCGTCCATCGGCGGCGCGTCGAAGAGCGGCGCGACGAGCGCGCGCACGTAGAAGCCGGTGCCCCCCACCACCATCGGCGTGCGGCCGCGCTGCACGGCGTCGGCCATCCACCGGCGCGCCTCGTCCGCCCAGCGGGCGGCGGAATAGCGCTCGCGCGGGTCGGCGACGTCGACGCCGTAATGGGGCACGCGGGCCAGCTCGGCGGCCGTCGGCTTGGCGGTCCCGATGTCGAAGCCGCGGTAGATCTGCCGCGAGTCGGCGCTGAGGATCGCGCCGCCGTGGCGCTCGGCCAGCCACAGCGCCGCCGCCGACTTCCCGGCCGCCGTGGGGCCGATGACGACGCGGAGCCTAACGTCGGCCAAAGCGGCGCTCGAGCTCGTCCCAGGAGAGGTGCACGACCGTCGCGCGGCCGTGCACGTCGTGCGCCGGCAGGCGCGTGCGCGCGAGCGCCAGATAGAGGGCACGCATCTCGGCCGGCGAGAGCGCATCGCCGGCCTTCACCGCCGCCTTGCACGCCACCGTGGCCGCGAGCCGCTCGTGGCGCGTGGCACTGCCGGCGAGCCGCGCGCCGGTGAGCGCGGCCAGCGTCTCGCGCAGGCAGCGCTCGGCGTCGAAGCGCGGGTGCGGCATCGGCACGGCGCGCACGAGCAGCGTGTGCCCGCCGAAGCCGTCCACCTCGAAGCCGAGCCGCTCGAACAGCGCCTGGTGCTCCTCGAAGGCGTCCGCCTCGGCCGGGCCCAGGTGGAGCGTGAGCGGGAAGAGGAGTCGCTGGGCCGGCGTCTGCCCGCTCTCCAGCGCGCCCATGAACGCCTCGTACAGCACGCGCTCGTGCGCCGAGTGCTGGTCGATGAGCACCACGCCATCGTCGCGCTCGAACATCAGGTAGGTGCGCCGGAGCTGGACGAGCGGCGGCACCAGGATCCCGTCCTCCGCTGCCGCGGCGGTGGCGTCGTCGTGCGCGGCTGGCGCGGTCGCGGGCTCGGCCGACGGGGCGCCGGGCGGGGCGGGCGTGCCGGTCGTCGAACCGGGCCCCGCGGTCGCGGCCGCCGGCTCGACGCCGGCGAAGAGTCCCTCCGCCGGCGGCGCGACGGTGAGGAGGGCGACGTCGGCGGCTGGCGGCGGCGCGGTGAAGCCGCCGAACAGCGGCCGTTCGCGCCCGAGCGTCGCGGCGCTCTGCAGCGAGCCGAGGGCGCGCGCGACCGCTGCCTCCACGACGCGCTCCACCGCCCACCGGTCGTGGAAGCGGACCTCCGCCTTGGCCGGGTGCACGTTCACGTCCACCAGGTCCGCGCTGAGCACCAGGTCCAGGAAGTACGACGGCCGCAGCCCTCCCGGCAGCGTGGAGCGGAAGGCCGCCTCCACCGCGCGTCCGATGCCCGCGTCGCGCACCGGACGGCCGTTCACCGTCAGGAAGGTGCGGCGCGTGCGGGTGCCGACGTCGGCCGGGCGCTCGACGAGCCCCGAGACGTGTACCGTGCCGCGCACGTCGTCCACGTCGAGCAGGCTGTCCGCGTACGTGCCGCCCCACACCGCCGCCAGCCGAGCGCGCAGCGACGACGCGGGAGGTAGGGTGAGCATCAGCTTGCCGTCGTGCGACAGCGTGAAGCGCACGTCGCGGCGCGAGAGCCCGGTGGTGACTAGCGTGTCGCTCACCGCGCGCCACTCGGAGCGCGGCCCACGGAGGAATTTCTGGCGCGCCGGCGTGTTGTAGAAGAGCTGGCCGACGCTGACCGTGGTGCCACGCCGGCGCGCCGCCTCGTCCACGTCGGAGACACGCCCGCCCTCGGCGCGGAGCCGCGTGCCGGCGCCGTCGGCGGGGGCGGTGACGATCTCCACCCGGGCCACCGAGCAGATGGCCGGCAGCGCCTCACCGCGGAAGCCGAAGCTGCGCACGCCCACCAGGTCCTCGGCGCGGCGGATCTTGGAGGTGGCGTGGCGCGCGACGGCGAGCAGGACGTCCTCCCGCTCCATCCCCTCGCCGTCGTCCGCCACCCGGACCAGCGAGCGCCCCCCCTCCTCCACCGTGACATCCACCGTGCGCGCCCCGGCGTCGAGGGCGTTCTCGACGAGCTCCTTGACGACGGAGGCCGGGCGCTCGACGACCTCGCCGGCGGCGATCTGGTCGGCGACGGCCCCGGGGAGGATGGCAATCTTCGGCACGCGCCAACTTACCGGGCGCGCCTCCGACGGGTCAATCGCGGGGGTGGCGCGCTGGGGGTCGCACCCCTCGCGCGCTCAGCGAGAATCGGGTTCAGCGAGAATCGGGTTCAGCGAGAATCGGGTTCAGCGAGAATCGGGTTCAGCGAGAATCGGGTTCAGCGAGAATCGGGT
>DASTRO010000160.1:0-7689 GCA_035761165.1 Gemmatimonadaceae bacterium
CAGTAGCGCTTGCCGCGCGGTGGCGGCCCGTCGTCGAAGACGTGCCCGAGATGCGAGTCGCCGTGCACCGAGCGGACCTCCGTGCGCTCCATGCCGAGGGAGCGGTCGCGCACCTCGCGCAGGGCGTCGGGACGGATGGGGCGCGTGAAGCTCGGCCAGCCGGTGTGCGAGTCGTACTTGTCGCGCGAGCTGAAGAGCGGCTCGCCGCTGACGATGTCGACGTAGAGGCCGTCGCGATGATCGTTCCAGAAGGCGTTCCGGTAGGGCGTCTCGGTGGCGTCCTGCTGGGTGACGGCGTACTGGAGCGGCGTGAGCGTGCGGCGGAGGGTGGCGTCGTCGGGCTTGGTGTAGGCGGGGCGCGCCGGCGCGTGCGCGGCGGGGCGCGCGGTGGGACGGGCGGGCGGCTGTGCGGCGGCGGGGTGCGCGGTGCCGGCGAGCAGCGTGCCCAACGAGAGGGCGAGCGCGGCGAGGAGCGACGGGCGGCGAGCGGCGAGCGACGAGCGCGTAGCGGCGACGGGGGGCATGGTGGCTCTCGATGCAGAGGGAAGCGGGAGATGGATACGGGTGGCGATGGCGTGATGCCGCGGTCGGTGCGGCGCGGTGGTATCGTGTGGTTCGGGGGGGGCCCCCGCGCGTGCGGGGAGCCCGACGAGACGCGCGGGTTCGTGGAGCGCCTGTGCGGGGAGCCCCGCGCTCGAAGCCGCCGCTCGTTCGGCCCCGCGGCAGGGACGGCGACGTGCCGCCACGTCCCTGCCGCGCGACCCGTACCGCGGCGCGCCGTCGCGCACTACATCCGCGGCAGCAGCACCCGATCGACGACGTGGATCACGCCGTTGGACTGGCGCACGTCGTAGGTCGAGATCTGGGCGACGTTCCCCTGTGCGTCGCGGAGCACGATGTTCCGCGGGCCGTTCATCATCACCGTGAGCGTGTCGCCGCTCACCGTGGGCAGCGTCGCCCGGCCGCCGCCGGCGCGGACGGCGCGCTCGAGCGCGGCCGCGTCGTAGTCGCCGGCCACCACGTGGTAGGTGAGGACGTGCGTCAGCGCCGCCCTGTTCTGGGGCTTCAGCAGGTCCTCGACCGTGCCCGCGGGGAGCGCGGCGAAGGCGGCGTTGACCGGCGCGAAGACGGTGAACGGCCCCCGCCCCTTGAGCGTCTCGACCAGGCCGGCGGCCTTCACGGCGGCCACGAGCGTCGTGTGATCGGCCGAGTTGACGGCGTTGTCGATGATGTCGCGGCGCGGGTACATGGCCTGGCCGCCGACGGTGACGGTGCCGTCCGGGGCCATGCCGGCGCCCATGGCGCCCTGGGCGGCGAGGGGGGCGCATGGGGCGGCGGCGAGGACGGCGGCGAAGGCGCCGGCGACGAGGCGGGTGACGAGTGACATGGCTCGATCTCTCCTGGTGGCGGATGCGGTGCGACGGCGACTCCGTCGTCACGCAGCGGGGCTACGCCGCTCGCGCGCCGGTGGATTGCCACGTCGGCGCCGGCCGGATCGCGCCGCGTCCACCACCGTCGGCCTCGCCACCCGACGGCTGGCGGCCGTGCCGGCGATGCGCCATGGTGTGGGCGACCTCCGGCGGGAGCCGAGCGATGAGCCACGAGCGGCGAGCGACGCAGGCGCGCGGCCGCCGCGACCTGCCGGTCGCGGCCGTCGTGGCCGCCTGGCTGGTGCTGGCGCTGGTCCTCGACGTGGGCGTGGGCCTCTGGCCGCAGCGGGCGCTCGGCGCGGCGACGTGGCTGCTGCTGCTCGCGCTGCTGCGCGCGGAGGACCGCGCCGTGCGCGGACAGGTGGCGGTGGTGGTGGTGCTGGCGACGCTGGTGGAGTACACGGCGTCGCCGCTGCTCGGCTTCTACGTCTACCGGCTGGGCAACGTGCCGGCGTTCGTGCCGCCGGGGCACGGCCTGGTCTACCTGGCGGCGCTGGCGCTGGGGCGATCGGCGCCATTCACGCGATACGGCCGCCCGATCTGCCGATCGGCGCTGCTCGCCGGCGGCGCGTGGGCGCTGTGGGGCGTGACGCTGGCGCCACGCGGCGACACGCTCGGCCTGCTGCTCTACCTGCTCTTCGCCGCGTTCGTGCTCACCGGACGGGCGCCGCTCGTCTATGCCGGCGCCTTCCTCGTCACCGGCGCGCTCGAGCTGACGGGCACGATGTTAGGCACATGGGCCTGGGCGCCGCACGGGCCGGGCGGCTTCCTGGCGATCGGCAACCCGCCGAGTGGGATCGCCGGCGGCTACTGCGTGTTCGACGCGGCGGCGCTGGCGGTGGGCGGGTGGGGGGCGACGAGCGGGATCGCGGCGCGACCACGGCGCCGGCCCGCGGTGGCCGGGCGCATCCGCGATGGGCGGGGCGTCCAGCGTCGAGCGTCGGGCGTACCGGGGCGTCGAGCGGTGAGCGTCGAGTAGCCGCTACCCGCGTGGCGGCCGAGGGATCGCGGCGCGGGGGCCCCCCCCGAACCACACGATCGCACCACGCCCCGCCGCGACCAGCACCGAATCCACGCCCCCCGTACCCCTCCCACGCCGCGCCCCTGTCCGCTGTCCGCTGCCCGCCCCCCCACGACTGCGCACCCCCCCAACGCCCGAGGGGCCCCGACCTGCATCGGGGCCCCTCGTCGCTCGTCGCTCGTCGCTCGTCGCTGATCGCTGATCGCTGATCGCTCGCCGTCCTACTCGTACCGCAGCGCCTGCACCGGATCCACCTTCGAGGCGCGCAGCGCGGGCACGTAGCCGGCCCCCAGCGCCACCAGTGCCAGCACCACCGTCGCCGCGACCATCACCGTCGGGTCGTGCCCCTCGAGGCCGAAGAGCAGCGACTGCGCGGCCCGGCCCAGTGCCAGCGCGCCGCCGATTCCCACCAGCCCGCCCACGAGCAGCATCACCCCCACCTGCTTGAGCACCAGCCCCTGCACGTGCCGGCCGTCGGCGCCGAGCGCCATGCGCACCCCGATCTCGCGCGTGCGCTGCGCCACCGTGTAGGCCAGCACGCCGTACAGCCCCACCGCCGCCAGCAGCGTCGCCAGCACGGCGAAGGCGGCCGAGAGCGTGCTGATCATCCGGTCCAGGAAGACGTTCTCGCGCACCTGCTGCGGCATCGTCTTCAGCTGCTCCACCGGCAGGTTCGGGTCGAGACGCGCGATCACCGACGGGATGGTGCGCAGCAACTGCTCCGGCGGCAGCGACGTGCGCACGTAGAAGCTCATCGAGCCGATCGTCGAGTCCTGGCGGTAGGCGGTGAAGAAGAGCGGCGGGATCTCGTCCTTCACCTCGCTGTACTTGGCGTCCTGCACCAGGCCGACGATCTGCATGTCGAGCGTCTCCCCGCCCATCGACATGTACTTGCCCACCGCCTCCCGGCCGAGGCCGAACTTCTTGGCGAACGCCTCGTTGACGATGGCCACCTTGGGCGCGCCGGCGACGTCGGCCTCGGTGAACTCGCGGCCGGAGAGGAGCGGCACGCCCAGCGTGCGGAAGTAGCCCGGGCCCACCTCGTTGAAGCGCGCGTTGGCGTCCGTGTCGGGCCCCTTCTTGAAGCCCTGCACCGAGACGTCGTTCCCCCAGTTGCTCCCGGCCAGCAGCGGGACGCGCGCCGCGGTCACGCCCGTCACGCCGGGGATCGTCGCCAGCTCCGCCTCCACGCGCCGGAAGAAGACCTGCGAGCGCCCCGGCTCGTAGCCGCTCAGCTCCGGCGAGAGGCCGAAGGTCAGGACGTGCTCGATCTCCAGGCCCAGGTCCACGCGGCTCACGTTGACCAGGCTCTTGATGAACAGCCCGGCCGAGATGAGGAGCGCCATCGAGAGGGCGATCTGCGCCGTGACGAGCGAGGTGCGGAAGCGCGTCGCCGAGCGGGCGCCGTGGAGCTGGCCGGCGTTGGCGCGGATCGTCGTCACCAGGTCGGGGCGCGTGCTGTGCAGCGCCGGGAACATCCCGAACAGCAGCCCCGTGCCGATCGACAGCGCGCCGGCGAAGAGCACCACCGGGAGGCTGATCGCGAGGTGGAGGGTGGCCGCCGATTCGGGCGGCAGGATCGACGCGATGAGCGACAGCGTCCACCGCGCCACCAGCAGGCTGGCGATCCCGCCGAGCACCGCGAGCACGCAGCTCTCGGTGAGGAGCTGCGCCAGCACCTGCCGCCGGCTGGCGCCGAGCGAGAGGCGCACCGCCATCTCCATGCTGCGGTTGGCGCCGCGCGCCAGCAGCAGGTTGGCGATGTTGGCGCAGGCGATGAGGAGCACGATGCCGGTGATGGCGAAGAGCATGATGAGCGGCGTGCGCGCTTCCTGGTGCACGGAGCTCTGCCCGCGCTGCCCCGGCTCGACGGTGATCTCCTTCGTCCGGAACTTGGCCATCGTCGCGTCGCTCATCCCCTTCTGCAGCGGCGCCTCGACGTCGGTGATGATGGGGCGATAGATGGCGTTGATGGCCCGTGTCGCCTGCTCGACGGAGACGCCCGGCTTGAGCCGCGCGAAGAGATAGGCCCAGTAGCTCTGCCGGTTGTCGAAGCCACGCCAGCCGGGGAGCATCTGCGCGCGCATGGTGAGCGGCACGAACACCCGGGGATTGCTGCCGAGGGTGGTGCCCTCGAAGCCACGCGGCGCCACGCCGACGATCGTCAGCGACTGGCCGTTGACGACGATCGGCTTGCCGAGCACGCCCGGATCGGCGCCGAGCTGGTTCTCCCAGTAGCCGTGGCTCAGCACGGCGACGTAGTGGCCGCCGATGTTCTGGTCGTCGGCCGGGCCGAGGAGGCGGCCGAGCGCGGGACGCAGGCCGAGCACCGGGAAGTACGAGCCGGAGACGAGCATCCCCTCGCCGTTGGTCGGCGTCTGCTTGCCGTAGGCCAGGTTGGCGCCGAAGGCGACGTGGGCGGCGATCCCGCTGAAGGGGGTCCGGTCCGCCGGGGCGTGCTCGAGGTCGCGGAACATCTGGTAGCTGAAGACCTCGTCGCAGTCGCCCGCCTGGCCGCAGCTCTGCGAGCCGGGCTTCGGGCCGGGCGCGCCGAGGTTCACCAGCTGCCCCGGGTCGCGCACCGGCAGCGGGCGCAGGAGCAGCTCGTCGAAGAGCGAGAAGATCGCCGCGTTGGCGCCGATGCCGAGGGCCAGCGAGAGGATGGCGACGGCGGTGACGAAGGGCGTCTTGAACAGCGTGCGGAAGGCGAGCTTGAGATTGCGCATGGATTCCCCGGGGAACGGCGCGGCGCGCGGGCGGACGCGTGGTGAGACACGACCCGACGCGCCGGGGTTTGAGGCGGCGACTCTCTCGGGTACGAGGTGACCGGGCCTCGGTTTCAGCGGCGCCGCGGGAGGAGGCGGAGTGGCTCGGCTGGCGTCGCCCGGGGTGGTGGTCTATCGTCCACGTCCCCCCGACGCCCGCCGCCAGCCGATGCCCGCCCCGACGCCGTGATCCTGCCCGACGACCTTCGCGCCCTCCTCGCCCGCGGCGAGCAGTTCGACGTCGAGTTCCGGGGCGAGGAGCGCGAGCCGCTCACCGACGGCGAGCTCGTCGAGACGGTGGTCTGCCTGGCGAACGGCCGGGGCGGCGTGTTCCTGGTGGGGGTGGAGGACGACGGCCGGATCACCGGCGCGCGGCCGCGGCATGGCAGCTACACCGACCCCCGCCGGCTCGAGGCGCTGATCGCCAACCAGACGGTGCCGAGCTGCCCGGTGGCATGCGGCGTGGCGACGCTGGACGGGCACACGATCCTCGTCCTGGAGGTGCCTGCCGGGCGGCCGATCACCTCCACCAACGCCGGCGTCTACAAGCGGCGGGCGATCGACGCGCACGGCCGGCCGCAGTGCGTCCCCCTGCTCTACCACGAGATGCTGTCGCGCGAGGCGGAGCGGGGACGGCTCGACCCCTCGGCCCTGGTCGTGCCGGAGGCGCGGTGGGAGGACCTGGACCCGCTGGAGATCGAGCGGGTGCGGCAGGCCATCGCCCGCAACCCCGGCCGGGCGGACGCCTCGCTCCTCACCCTCTCGGACGTGGAGCTGACGCGGGCGCTGGGCCTCACCGAGGGGGCGGAGCGAGTGGAGCGGGTCCGGCTCGCCGGGCTCCTCCTCGCCGGGCGCGAGGAGGCGCTCCGTCGGCTCGTGCCGACGCACGAGGTGGCGTTCCAGGCGCTCTCCGGCACGCGCGTGACGGTCAACGAGTTCTCGCGCGCGCCGCTCGTCCGCGTGGCCGAGGAGATCGCCCGCCGCTTCGAGGCGCGCAACCAGGAGACGGAGCTCGCCGTCGGCCCGGTGCGGGTGGGGATCCCGGACTACAGCCCGAGCGGCTTCCGCGAGGCGCTGCACAACGCCCTCATCCACCGCGACTACGGCCGCCTCGGCGCGGTGCACGTGCAGTGGCGCGACGAGGAGATCGAGATCGGCAACCCCGGCGGGCTCCCCGACGACGTGCGGCTGGACAACCTGCTCGTGACCACGCCGCGCCCCCGCAACCCCGTGCTGGCCGACGCCTTCAAGCGCATCGGCCTGGTCGAGCGCACCGGGCGCGGGATCGACACGATCTACGAGGGGCAGCTCCGCTACGGCCGGCCGGTACCGGACTACTCGCGCAGCACGGCGACCACCGTGCAGGTGGTGCTCCCCGGCGGCCCGGCCGACCTGGCCCTCGCCCGCCTCGTCGTGGAGCGGGACGCGCCCGGCCGGCGGGTGACGGTGGACGAGCTGCTCGTCGTGAACGCGGTGGCGCGCGAGCGGCGCATCGATGTCGCCCAGGCGGCGGTGCTGATCCAGCGATCCGAGGGGGCGGCGCGGGCGGTGCTGGAGCGCCTCGTGGAGAGCGGGGTGCTGGAGGCGCGGCAGGAGCGGCGCGAGCGCCTCTACCGCTTCTCGGCGGCCACCGAGCGGGCACTCGGCGCGCCGGCGGCGCCCGCCGGGCTGCCGGGGGTCGACCCGATCCACCGCGAGCGGATGATCCTTCAGTACGTCGACACGCATGGCCGGATCACCCGCAGCCAGGCGGCGGAACTCTGCCAGCTCGAGCCGCGCGAGGCGCGGGGCGCGCTGGAGCGGCTCGTGAAGCGAGGCGAGCTGGTGGTGCGCGGGGCGCGGCGGGGGTCGTACTACGAACGCGCGGAGGCGGGCGTCGGCGCCCGGTCGTCCTCCCGGTCATAGTTATGAACATTGTCCACAGAGTTATGAACATCCGCCATAACTCGCCGGCCGCGCGACGGCCCACAGTCGGTCAAATCACGCCAAGCGACGATATGCCAATCGGTTGAGACCTCGGCGGTGGCGCGGCGGGCGGACGGGGCGCGCCATAAGACGGTCAAAACGGGCCGTTATGGCGAGGGCGAGGGCGAGGGCGATGCTGCGGCCGGTGCGGCCGGTGAGGGCGTGAGGGCGTGAGGGCGCATCCCGCAGGAGCGGCGGCGGAGCCGCCGCGAGTGTCGGGATCTTGCGTCCCTGCCGCGTGGCTGGCCACCAGGCCGGGAGAGTAGATCCCGACACTCGCCCGCCGGCGGCGGGCTCCTGCGGGATGACGACGGCTCCGTTGCACGCTTCCTCCTGGTACCGAGCCGCCAGCCCCGGTGGCCATTCGACAGAGCCGACGACAACCGGTGCCCGGGCCGCGCACCCACCGCACCCACCGCACCCACCGCACCCTCAGCACCCTCAGCACCCTCAGCACCCTCAGCACCCTCAGTGCCTTCAGTGCCTTCAGCGCCCCCACCTGCATGCC